>DASYCA010000001.1:0-10116 GCA_036500445.1 Burkholderiaceae bacterium
ACGGCTTGCACCGCTTCGACGCGGTCCAGGTACAGCGCGGCGTAGCGCTCGCTCTGGTAATCGACGGTCTGCGCGACCCCCGCCGCGGCGAGTTCCTGCACCGCCGGCGCGAGCGCGCGCACACGCTCGGGCGTGGCGGTGGGTGCGGGCGCCGGCGCAGCCACCGCGGGCGCGGCCTCGCCGGTCGCGGCGTCGAACCCGGCAGCAAAGCCGCGCAGGCTGGCCTCGACTGCCTTGCCCGAATTCCGGATCGCCGTTTCACACGCCGCGCGCGACAGCGGCAGCACGCCGGACGCCGCCATCGCTCCGAAGATCACGGTGTTGATCACGGTGCCGTGCTGCAGCGCGAGCGCGCGCATGTCGAAGAACACGCTGCGCCGCGCCAGGCGATCGGCCGCGTCGCGCACGCGCTGGCCGTCGTAGCGGCCGTCGCCCATCGCGATTTTTTCCGACACGGCGTACTCGCGGTGCGTCGAGCCGATCAGCACGGTGCGCTCGGAGCTCACGAAACCGCCCTGCAGCATGCGGCCGGCCTCGACCAGCTCGGACGCCGCGGCGAGATCGACATTGCCCGGGGTCGGCGTCAGCGACAGCACCGGCGCGCGTGCGCCGGCGAGGCCATGGCTCGCGACCGGGAAGATCTCGAGGTAATAGGTGGTCGAGCCGGTGCGCTGCGCGACACCGGGGATGGAGGTGCTCTGGACCGGAAAGCCCCGCGCCGTTGCCGCGTCGATCAGCCAGTCGGCGAGCACGGCACCGCCCTCGCCGCCCATCGCGGCGATCAAAATGGTGACCGGCCGGGTGGCGTTCGCCGTCATCGCAGAACCTCTTGCGCGGCGACGCGCCGCCGCCCGGCCAACAAGCCGATGACGCGCGAGCGCACGCGGTGCAGGCCGCGCTCCCAGCGCGTCGCGTTCTGCACGATCTCGGCCTTGTAGAACGACGGACACAGCACCGCGGCGTGCGCGTTCTCGCCACACAACCCGCAGCCCACACACCCCTGGTTCACGGTCGCGACCGGGTCGGTGCGCAGCGCGCTCGGGTTCGGCTTGATCGTCAGCGACGGGCAGCCCGACAGCCGGATGCACGAGTGGTCGCCGGTGCAGACGTCGTCGTCGATGCCGAAGCGGGTGCGCACGACGCGCTGGCCGGCCTTCAGGCGCTTCGCGACGACCGGTTTCAAACGCCGCTGGCGCTCGAGCTGGCATTCGCCGTCGGCGATGATGACCTTCAAGCCACCTTGCGGCGTCGTCATCGCGTCATCCAGCGCCTTGGCCATCTCGGCGACGCTGTAGCTCGCGACCGTCTTGACCCAGCTCACGCCGACGCCGTGCAGCGCCTTCTCGATGTCCAGCGTGATCGGCTTATTCGTCGGCTGCGTTGGCGACGACGGGATCGCCTGCGTGCCGGTCGCCGAGGTGTAGCCGTTCTTCAGGATCACGAGCACCGAGTCCTGCGCGTTGTAGACCGCGTTGACGACGCCGCTGGTGAAACCGTTGTGCCAGAAGCCGCCGTCGCCCATGATGCTGAGCGTGCGCCGCGCCATCAGCGGGGCGATGCCGGACGAGCTCGCCAGACCCAGCCCATAGCCGAGCACGGTGCTGCCGACGTTGAACGGCGGCAAGGTGCCGAAGGTGTGGCAGCCGATGTCGGCGTTGACGTGGATCGCGCCGCTGCGCTGCTGCGTCAGCTTGATCGCCGCGAACACCGGGCGCTCGGGGCAGCCGATGCAAAAGCCCGGCGGGCGCGTGGGCACGCCGGTGCCGAGCGCTTCGAGCGCACGCGGGCGCAGCGCGAGCAACCCGGCCTGCTGCGCCGCGATCTCGGGCAGCGCCAGACCGGCCGGTCGCGCCGCTTCGAGGAAGCGCCCCAATCCTTGCAGCAGCACCTCGCCCGTGTACTCGCCGGCCTGCGGCAGCAGGTCCTTGCCATGCAACTGTGTCGCAGCGCTAGCGCGGTGCAGCACCGAACGGATGCTGTCCTCGATGTAGTTCGGCTGCCCTTCCTCGACCACCAGCAGCGCTCGTTTGCCGGTGCAGAACGCGAGCAACTCGTCGGGCACGAGCGGGTAGACGACGTTCAGCACGTACAGCGGGATGCGCGAGGCGCCGTACGCATCGGCCAGGGCGAGCTGCTGCAGCGCACGGATCACCGCGTTGTACAGGCCACCGGGCACGACCAGGCCGATGTCGGTGCAGTCGCCGTCGAAGACCTCGTTGAGCTTCGCGTTGCGAATGAACTCGACCGCGGCTGGCCAGCGCTCGGTCGTCTTCTGGCGCTCGTGCTCGTAAATGGAGGGCGGCAGGTTGATGCGCGCGTAGTCGAAGACCGGGCGGTCCAGCCCCCGGCGCGTCGAGATCGCCGGCGGCCGGTTGTCCTTGGCGATGAAACTGCCGTGCACGTGGCAGGCGCGGATGCGCAGCTGCAGCATCACCGGCGTGCTGCTCGCCTCGGACAGCTCGAAACCGCGCTCGACCGCGTCGACGATGGCGCCGAGATTCGGCCGCGGGTCCATCAGCCACATCTGCGACTTCATCGCGAACGCGTGCGAGCGCTCCTGGATGATGCTGGAGCCCTCGCCGTAGTCCTCGCCAAGGATGATCAGCGCCCCGCCCTTGACGCCCGCCGACGCGAGGTTGCTCAGCGCATCCGACGCGACGTTGGTGCCGACGGTGGACTTCCAGGTCACCGCGCCGCGCACCGGGTAGTTGATCGACGCGCCCAGCATCGCCGCCGCACCGGCCTCGGAGGCGCTGCTCTCGAAATAGATGCCGAGTTCGTCGAGCAGGCCGCGCGCGTCGCCGAGCACGTCGATCAGGTGCGAGATCGGCGCACCCTGGTAGCCGCCGATGTAGCTCACGCCCGACTGCAGCAAGGCCTTGGTGACGGCCAGGATGCCCTCGCCATGGAAAACCTCGCCCGCGCCCAGCGACAGGCTCTTGATCTCTTGCGCGAACGAACGCTCCATCGTCTGTTGTCTCCGGCGTGCCGCGGCTCGTGCGGCCAGGGTCTGTGGGTTGAGCGCAAGCATAGAAATCCCGGCGCCATCCATCCAATCGATAAAATAGCTGTTACACAGTGATGACATCTATTTGATAATCCACCTGCCATGCGCCAGCTCGACCTCAACCTCGTCCGCGCCTTCGTCGCGATCTACGAGACGCGCAGCGTCACGCAGGCGGCCGAGCGGCTGGCGCTGACACAGCCGACCGTCAGCTACGCGCTGGCGCGGCTGCGCGAGGCCTACGCCGATCGGCTTTTCCTGCGCGGCAAGGAGGGGCTGGTGCCGACCACCCTCGCCGAGCACTTGTTCGAGCGCCTGAGCGTGTCGCTTGCCGGCATAGACGGCACCTTCGAGGAGCGCATCCGCTTCGACCCCGGCCAGTCGACGCGGCGCTTTCGCCTGGCGATGTCGGACATCGGCGTGCTGTACTTCGCCGCCCCGCTGCTGCGCCGCTTCCAGGAGACGGCGCCGCAGATCGAGATCGAGCTGCTGGCGCTGTCCGACAGCACCGGCGAGGACCTGGTCGCGGGCAGGCTCGATGTCGCCGTCGGCAACCTGTCGGCGCTGTTGCACAGCACCCAGAGCGCGGCGCTGTTTCGCGAACACTATGTGTGCCTGATGTCGGCCGACCACCCGGTGATCGGCGAGCGCATGAGCCTGAAGGAATTCATCGCCGGGCGCCACGTGATGGTCGCCTCGCCGTTCTCGGGCCACCGCGTGATCGACCAGGCGCTCGCCGAGCGCAACGTGTCGCGCCGCATCGTCGCCCGCGTTCCGCATTTCACCGTGCTGCCGCAGCTGCTCGCGCAGAGCGATCTGCTGGTGATCCTGCCGTCCCGGGTGGCCGGGCTCTACGTCGCACAGGGGGGGCTCAAGATGCTGCCGTTGCCGGTGCGCATCCCGGAGTTCGAGGTGCGGGTGCACTGGCACGTCGGGCGCGACGCGAGCGCGGCGCACCGCTGGCTGGTCCAGGAGATCGTCGAGACGGTGGGCAGGCTCTGACATAAAACGAAACACGACGATACGCCGCCGAGAAGACCGCCGAGCCGCCGATCGGCACGATGAGCACTCCTCATCACCGACTCGGAGTCACCCCATGCGTCCCTGGATCAAACGTACCCTTTTCGGCGCGCTCGGCGCCGTCATTCTCGCTGGCGGCCTCGCCGCCTGCGCGCAGCACCACGGCCCGTGGAGCGAGGCCGATTCGGCGAAGATGCGCGAGCACGTGCTCGAGCGCGTCGGCAAGGAGCTGACGCTCGACGACACGCAGAAGCAGAAGCTCGTCGTGCTCGCCGACAGGCTGAAGGAAGAGCGCGTCGCGCTCGCCGGCCCGGCCAACGACCCGCGCGCCGAATTCCAGGCGCTGCTGGCCGGGCCGAAGTTCGAGCGCGACAAGGCCCAAGCCCTGGTCGACGCGAAGACCGCGGTGCTGCGCAGCAAGAGCCCCGAGGTCATCACCGCGGCCGGCGACTTCTTCGACAGCCTGAAGCCGGAGCAGCAGCAGAAAGTGCGCGACTTCCTCGCCAAGCACCGCCACGGCATGCACGGTTGAGCCCGGACCCGGCGCTGGCCACACAATGACGGCCATGCGCCGCCTTCTGCTGATCGACGACGACGAGTTGCTCGCGGCCCCGCTCGCGAGCTTCTTCGCGCGCTTCGAATTCGGGCTCGACAGCGCGACGACGCCGAGCGCGGGGCTGGCCAAGCTGCGCGCGCAGCCCTACGACGCCGCGATCCTCGACGTGATGCTGCCCGAGATGGACGGCTTCGCGCTGTGCCGCGAGATCCGCCGCGAGAGCGACATCCCGATCATCATGCTGACCGCGCGCGGCGAGGTGATGGACCGCGTGATCGGCCTCGAGCTCGGCGCCGACGACTACGTTCCCAAACCATTCGAGCCGCGCGAACTGCTGGCCCGCGTGCAGACGGTGCTGCGCCGGACCCGCGCGACGGCGACCCCGGCCACGTTGACGTTCGACGGCCTCGCGATCGACCTCGAACGCCGCCAGGTCACGCGCCTGGGCCAGCCGGTCGAGCTGACCAGCACCGAGTTCGACCTGCTCGCGCTGCTCGCGAGCGCACCGCAAAAGGTCTTCCACCGCGACGACATCCTGAACCGGCTGCGCGGCGTCGAGGCCGAGCTGCAGACGCGCGCGGTCGATCTGCTCGTGAGCCGGCTGCGCCGCAAGCTCGAGCCGCTGGACTGCATCAAGACGCTGCGCAACGCCGGCTATGCGTTCGCCGCGGCACGCGTGTGAACGGCCGATGACGCCGAACGCACGCATGCCGACCACGCGGCGTTGGCGGCGCTCGCTCGGCGCGCGGCTGGTCGGGCTGTTCGTGCTGCTCGCGCTCGGCATGATCGTGACCTTCATGATCGGCATGCAGTCCGCGCTGCGCTTCGGCTGGCAGGACTACGCCCGCCCGCTGGTCGCCGACTATGTCGACACCTTGACCGCGCAGATCGGCACCCCGCCCGACGTCGCGCGCGCGCAGGCGCTCGCCGCGCGGCTGCCGCTGCGCATCCGGATCGAGGGCCCGGTCGTGAACTGGTCATCGCAGCCCGGCACACGCTGGCCCGCACCGCGCGACGACGACCGCGGCCACCCGCACCCCGACACCTGGCGCCCGGTGCGCACGCTCTCCGACGGCCACCGCATCACGTTCGGCCTGGTGAACCCGCTGCGCGACGACGCGCCCGAAGACCGCCCGCGCCTGATCGGCTGGGCCACGCTGGCGACGCTGCTGCTGCTGACCGCCCTCGCCTACGCCGCGGTGCGGCGCCTGCTGCGCCCGTTGGCCGACATCCGCGCCGGCGCGCTGCGCTACGGCGCCGGCGATTTCACGCGACCGATCGCACCGCGCCGCAACGACGAGCTCGGCGAGCTCGCCGCCCAGATCAACCGCATGGCCGACGGCCTGCACGGCATGCTGGACGCCAAGCGCGCGCTGCTGCTGGCGATCAGCCACGAGCTGCGCTCGCCGCTGACGCGGGCGCGGCTGAACGCCGAGCTGGTCGAAGAAGGTGCCGCGCGCGACGGGTTGCTGCGCGACCTGGCCGAGATGCGCGACCTGATCCACGACCTATTGGAAAGCGAACGCCTCGCGGCGGGCCACGCGGCATTGCACATCGAGATGACCGACGTGAACGCGCTGATCCACGAGGTGATCGAGACCGCGCTCGGCGGCCGGCCGGTCGAAACCGCGCTCGCACCGATGCTGCCGCCGTGGCCGCTGGACCGCACGCGCATCCGCCTGCTGCTGCGCAACCTGCTCGACAACGCGTTGCGCCACAGCGCCAGGCGGCCCCCCGGCATCGCGACCCGGCTCGAAGGCGACACGCTGCGCATCGTCGTGCGCGACCACGGCCCGGGCGTCAGCGAGGCCGAACTCGCGCACCTGACCGAGGCCTTCTACCGCACCGACGCCGCCCGCTCGCGCAGCACCGGCGGCGTGGGCCTCGGCCTGCACCTGTGCGCGCTGATCGCGCAGGCCCATGGCGGCGCGCTCGCACTGCGCAACGCCGACCCTGGCTTCGAGGCCACGCTGACGCTGCCGCACCGCGCAGCGGCAGGCGCGGCACCGGCGGCTACTTCGGCTTGACGGCGCCGGCGCTTTTTTCCCAGTCGCGCAGTGCCGCCAGCGTCTTCTCGACGTGCTTGCTCGGGTTCAGGCTCTGGTAGTTGTAGATGATCGCGTGGTTCGGCGCGATCACGTAGGAGATCCGGTTCGCGTAATCCGGCATGATCATCATCGCCGCGTCGTAGGACTTGATCACCGCCTTGTCGGCGTCGCTGGCGACCGTGAACTTGCCCTGGCAGGCCTGGGCGGAGAACTTCAGCTCGGTCGCGATG
Organism: Burkholderiaceae bacterium; assembly: GCA_036500445.1. Lineage (GTDB taxonomy): Bacteria > Pseudomonadota > Gammaproteobacteria > Burkholderiales > Burkholderiaceae_C > LMDS01. The sequence continues at coordinate 6,859 of DASYCA010000001.1, forward strand.
TCGTCGGTCGAGACGCCGATCACGGTCGCGCCCAGCGCGCTGAACTGATCGACCGCCTCGGCGAATTCGTGCGCCTCGGCCAAGCAGCCCGGCGAGAACGCGGCCGGGAAGAAATACAGCACGACGGGGCCCTTCGACAGCGAATCGGAGAGCTTGAACTCGACCTCCTTGCCGGCCAGCGCTGCCGGCGCGCTGAAGTCGGGGGCCTTCTCGCCGATGTCGAGCGCGGCACGCGCGCCGCTCGAGAGGGCCAGCGCCAGCAACGCACAGATCCAGGTTTTCTTCATGCTCGACTCCAACGCCACAGGGCCCGCGAACGGCGCCATCTTGCCAGAAGCGGGCCCGCATGCGGCTGCATACGCGCCAGACCCCGTAGCGGATGCAGGGCTGGATATGATCGCCTGATGTTGTTCGACTACCTCATCGTCGGCGGCGGCTCGGCCGGCTGCGTGCTGGCCGCACGCCTGAGCGAGGACGCCGGCGTCAAGGTCTGCCTGCTCGAGGCCGGCCCGGCGGACAAGAGCGTGCTGGTCCGTTGCCCCGCGGGCCTGGCGGTGATGGCGCGCACCGGCAGCGCGAACTGGCGCTTCCAGACCGTCCCGCAGGCCGGCCTGAACGGCCGGCGCGGCTACCAGCCGCGCGGCAAGGTGCTGGGCGGCTCGAGCTCGGTCAACGCGATGATCTACGTCCGCGGCGTGCGCGCCGACTACGACGCCTGGGTCGCCGCCGGCAACACCGGTTGGGGCTTCGACGACCTGCTGCCCTACTTCAAGAAGGCCGAGCACAACGAACGCGGCGGCGACGTGCTGCACGGCACCGGCGGCCCGCTGAACGTGATGGACCTGCGCAGCCCGAACCGCTTCGGCCCGGTCTTCGTCGAGGCCGCGCGGCAGGCCGGCTTCGTGAAGAACAACGACTTCAACGGCGCGACGCAGGAAGGCGTCGGCCTGTACCAGGTCACGCAGCGCAACGGCGAGCGCTTCAACGCGTCGCAGGCCTACATCGGGCCGGCGATCGGGCGGCGCAACCTCACGGTGCTGCCGAACGCGCACACGACGCGGATCCTGTTCGACGGCACGCGCGCCGTCGGCGTCGAGCTGCAGATCAACGGCAAGCGCGAGACGCTGAAGGCGCAGCGCGAGGTCCTGCTGTGCGCCGGCGCGCTGCAGTCGCCGCAGATCCTGATGCTCTCGGGCGTCGGCCCGGGCGCTCATCTTCAGGAACACGCGATCGAGGTCGTGCGCGACCTGCCCGGCGTCGGGGCGAACCTGCACGACCACGTCGACGTCGTGCAGGTCGTCGACGCGCCGCACCTGACCGATCTGTTCGGCCTGTCGCCGGCGGGCGCGCTGCGCATGCTGAAGGGCATCAATGACTGGCGGCGCACGCGGAGCGGCATGCTGACGACCAACTTCGCCGAGGCCGGCGGCTTCATCAAGAGCCGGCGCACCGAGGTGCTGCCCGACCTGCAGCTGCACTTCGTGATCGGCAAGCTGATCGACCACGGCCGCGTGCCGACCGTCGGCCACGGCTACTCCTGCCATGTGTGCCTGCTGCGGCCGAAGAGCCGCGGCAGCGTCCAGCTCGCGAGCAGCGACCCGTTCGCCGCGCCGTTGATCGACCCGAACTTCCTCGCGGTGCACGACGATGTCGAGCGGCTGGTGCGCGGTTTCAAGCTGATGCGCCACATCCTGACGCAGCCGGCGCTGGCGATCTACCGCGGCCGCGAATTGCCGATGTCGGCCGCGGCGCAGACCGATGCGCAGATCGAGAGTTTCATCCGCGGCCACGCCGACACGATCTACCACCCGGTCGGCAGCTGCCGGATGGGCCCGGGGCGGATGGACGTCGTCGACACGCAGCTGCGCGTGCACGGCTTGCAGGGGCTGCGCGTCATCGACGCCTCCATCATGCCGAGCATCATCGGCGGCAACACGAACGCGCCGGTGATCGCGATCGCCGAGAAGGCGGCCGACCTGATCAAGTCCGAAGCCTAGACGCGCCCGGTGCTTCACGGGCTTGGGCCAGAATGCGCCCATCGCTGTCGTGAAGAAAGGTCCCCCATGAAAACCAAAGCCGCCGTCGCCTGGAAGGCCGGTGCCCCGCTGACGATCGAAACCGTCGACCTGGCCGGCCCGCGCGCCGGCGAGGTGCTGATCGAGGTCAAGGCGACCGGCATCTGCCACACCGACTACTACACGCTCTCGGGCGCCGACCCGGAGGGCCTGTTCCCGGCGATCCTCGGGCACGAGGGCGCGGGCGTCGTCGTCGACGTCGGCCCCGGCGTGACCTCGCTCAGGAAGGACGACCACGTCATCCCGCTCTACACGCCCGAATGCCGGCAATGCAAGTTCTGCCTGTCGCGCAAGACCAACCTGTGCCAGCTGATCCGCGGCACGCAGGGCAAGGGCCTGATGCCGGACGCGACCTCGCGCTTCAGCCTGGACGGCAAGCCGATCCTGCACTACATGGGCACGAGCACCTTCAGCAACTACATCGTGGTGCCCGAGATCGCGGTCGCGAAGGTCCGCTCGGACGCGCCGTTCGACAAGATCTGCTACATCGGCTGCGGCGTGACGACCGGCGTCGGCGCGGTGCTGTTCACCGCCAAGGTCGAGGCCGGTGCGAACGTCGTCGTGTTCGGCCTCGGCGGGATCGGGCTGAACGTGATCCAGGGCGCGAAGATGGTCGGCGCCGACAAGATCATCGGCGTCGACCTGAACCCGGCGCGCGAGGCGATGGCGCGAAAGTTCGGGATGACGCATTTCATCAACCCGAAGGAATTGGAGAAAAGCAATCAGAACGTCGTCGACGCGATCGTGCAGCTGACCGACGGCGGCGCCGACTACAGCTTCGAGTGCGTCGGCAACACCAGGTTGATGCGCCAGGCGCTGGAGTGCACGCACAAGGGTTGGGGCCGCAGCATCATCATCGGCGTGGCCGAGGCCGGCGCCGAGATCAGCACGCGGCCGTTTCAGCTGGTCACCGGCCGGTTCTGGTAGGGCACCGCGTTTGGCGGCGCCAGGGGCCGCACTGACGTGCCGAAGATCGTCGACTGGTACATGGACGGAAAGATCAATATCGACGACCTGATTACCCACAAACTGGCGCTTACCGACATCAACCCCGCGCGCGAGGCGCTCGGCCGCTCGTTCGGGATGACGCACTTCGTGAACCCCAAGGAGATCGAGGGCGACCTCGTCGCGCACCTGGTCGAGCTGACCGGCGGCGGCGCGGACTACTCGTTCGAGTGCGTCG
>DASYCA010000002.1:0-5781 GCA_036500445.1 Burkholderiaceae bacterium
CGGGGTCGCCGACTTCGTTCAGGGTAGAGCGTTCACTGCGTCGGCGACCCCGCATCCCGCCCCGAGAGTCGAGGCCTTTCACCCGCTCACTGCTCAGGTCGTGCGGGGCCGGCGTGAACTGCGAACGACCGCAACGCGCCGCAAGCGGACGTCAGGGCGGATAGGATTGAAAATTTCGGGGCGACCACGATGGAATTGGAGCAACTGACATGCAAGGCGAACGCAGCATCACGACCCTGAGCGAACACGCCTGCTTCGGCGGTGTGCAGGGGTTTTATCAGCATGATTCCGAGGAGACCGGCACGCCGATGAAGTTCGGCGTGTTCGTGCCGCCGCAGGCGAAGATCGAGCCGGTGCCCGTCTTGTTCTACCTGGCCGGGCTGACCTGCACCGAAGAGACCTTCGCGATCAAGGCCGGGGCGCAGCAGGCTGCGGCCGAGCACGGGCTGATGCTCGTCACGCCGGACACGAGCCCGCGCGGCACCGGCGTTGCGGGGGCCGACGACGCGTGGGATTTCGGCACCGCGGCGGGCTTCTATCTGGATGCGACCGAAGCGCCGTGGAACAGGCATTGGCGCATGGGCAGCTACGTGGCGCACGAGTTGCGCAAGCTCGTGCTCGAGCACTTCGAGGCGCGCGACGACCGCGTCGGGCTGTTCGGGCACTCGATGGGCGGGCATGGCGCGTTGACCCTGGCGCTGAACCACCCGGGACGCTATCAAAGCGTCTCGGCATTCGCGCCGATCGCCGCGCCGATGCAATGCCCGTGGGGCGTGAAGGCGTTCAAGGGGTATCTGGGCGACGACCGCGCGGCCTGGGCGCGGCACGACGCGACGGAATTGATCAAGGCCGGTGCGCGCGTGCCGCCGCTGTTGATCGACCAGGGGCTGGCCGATAAATTCCTGGCCGAACAATTGCACCCGGAATTGTTCGAGGCCGCGTGCCTCGCGGCCGGGCAGCCGCTCGAGCTGCGGCGCCATGAAGGGTATGACCACGGCTACTACTTCATCGCGAGCTTCATCGCCGATCACCTCGCGCACCACGCGAAGCACTTGAACGCCCGATGAGCTCACCGTCGAAAGACCCGCTGCACGGCGTGACGCTGGAGGCGATGCTGACCGAGCTGGTCGCGCATTTCGGGTGGCCCGATCTCGGCGAACGGATCGCGATCAACAGTTTCAAGACCGACCCGAGCGTCGCGTCGAGTTTGAAATTCCTGCGCAAGACGCCGTGGGCGCGCGAGAAGGTCGAGGGCCTGTATTCGTTCATGCGCCGCGAACAGGCGCGCGAGGCGAAGAACGCGCCGGTGGCGGCACCGTTCGGCAGCTGGGTCTCGCCGGTCACGGCCGACCTGATCGTCGGCGAGAGCATCCGGCTCGGGCAGCTCGGCGTGCTCGGCAGCGACATCTTCTGGACCGAAGGCCGACCGCAGGAACAGGGCCGCAACGTGCTCGTCTGGCGCAGCGAAGACGGCAGGATGAACGACCTGACGCCGGCGCCGCTGAACGTGCGCAGCCGCGTGCACGAGTACGGCGGCGGCGCGTTCACGCTCGGGCGCAAGGCGGGCTTCTTCGTCAACGATGCGGACCAGCAGGTCTGGCGCCTGCGCAACGGCGAAGCGCCGCACGCGCTGACCGCGGCAGCGGGGATGCGCCACGCCGACATCGAGATCGACGCGCATCACAAGCGCCTGGTCTGCGTGCGCGAGGACCACACCGGGCCTGGCGAAGCGGTGACGGCGCTGGTCGCGATTTCGCTGGCGAGCGGCGCGCAACAGGTGCTGGTCGAGGGTCACGCCTTCTTCTCGAACCCGCGCGTCAGCCCGGACGGCCGCTCGCTCGCGTGGCTGAGCTGGGACCACCCGGCCATGCCGTGGGACGGCACGACGCTGTGGCTCGCGGCGCTCGCCGCCGACGGCACGCTCGGGCCCGCGCGCGCGATCGCCGGCGGCGCGAGTGAATCGATCTTCCAGCCGAGCTGGTCACCGCGCGGCGAATTGTTCTTCGTCTCGGACCGCAGCGGCTGGTGGAACCTGTACCGGCTGCGCGCCGATGACGGGCAGCTGCAGGCGCTGCAGCCGATGGAGGCCGAGTTCGGCCAGCCGCAGTGGGCGTTCGCGATGAGCCGCTACGGCTTCGACGCGCGCGGGCGCATCGTCTGCAGCGTGACAAGGAACGGGCGCTCGGTGCTCGCGCTGCTGGATGCGGAGGCCGGCCGCTTCGAGCCGATCGAGACGCCGTTCTGCTCGATCCACGAGCTGCAGGTCGGCGACGGCTTCGCGGTGTTCCTCGGCGCGACCGAGACCGCCGCCGAGGCGGTGATCCGCTTCGACCTGGCACGTGGCACCCACGAGGTCTTGCGCAGCACGACGCGCAGCACGCTGGACGCGGCACTCGTCTCGACCGCCGAGGCGATCAGCTTCCCGACCGAGCACGGGCTGATCGCGCACGCCTTCTTCTACCCGCCGGCGAACCCGCGCTTTCACGGGCCGGACGGCGAACGCCCGCCCTTGATCGTCGTCGGCCACGGCGGGCCGACCGGCTCGACCAACGCGGCGTTCCGGCTCGCCTATCAGTACTGGACCAGCCGCGGCTTCGCGATCGTCGACGTCAACTACGGCGGCAGCAGCGGCTACGGCCGTGCCTACCGCGAGCGGCTGAACGGCGCGTGGGGCGTGGTCGACGTCGACGATGCGATCAACGCGGCGCGCTTCCTGATCGAGCGCGGCGACGTCGACGCGCAGCGCGTCGTGATCCGCGGCGCGAGCGCGGGCGGCTACACGACCTTGAGCGCGCTGAGCTTTCGCAGTTTCTTCAAGGCCGGCGCGAGCCACTACGGCATCGGCGACCTCGAGGCGCTGGTGCGCGACACCCACAAGTTCGAGTCGCGCTATCTGGACACGCTGATCGGCCCCTACCCGTCGCCCGTGTACCGCGAGCGTTCGCCGATCCACCACACCGATCGCTTGTCGAGCCCGATGATCCTGTTCCAGGGCGCGGAGGACAAGGCGGTGCCGCCGGCGCAGGCCGAGGCGATGTTCGAGGCGGTGCGCGCGAAGGGCCTGCCGGTCGCGTACCTGCTGTTCGAGGGCGAGCAGCATGGCTTTCGGCGCGCCGCGACGATCAAGCGGGCGCTCGAGGCCGAGCTGTATTTCTACGGCCGGGTGCTGGGCTTCACGCCCGCGGACAAGATCGAGCCGGTCGCGATCGAGAACCTGCCCTCTTCGTGACAAAGGAACGCGGAGGCGACGCCCAATGACAAAACCCCGCCGAGGCGGGGTTTTGAAGAACCAGCCTCGCCAGCGGCGAGACTTTGTTCACGCGTGAGTCGAAACTCAGGCGGCCGGCTTGGCAGCAGCGGCAGCCTTCGCCTTCTTGGCGTGCTTCTTGGCGGCGTGCTTCTTGGCGGCCGGAGCAGCCTTGGCGTCGGCCTTGGCAGCCGGAGCGGCCGGGGCAGCAGCAGCAGCGGGAGCCGAAGCTTGGGCGAACGCGCCGAACGAGAAGGTGGCGGCGATCAGGGCGGCGATGATTTTGTTCATGATGTGTTTCCTGCAGGGAATTGGACAAAGAGCTGATTGCTCGGAGTCACAACGGCGCCCGCGACACATCGGTTGACAAGATTTCTTAGTTTTTGATCAATCGAAGCGCCCTTCGCGCAGCCACTTGGTCGCGACCCACTTTTCACCCTCGAGCACCGGCGCACCGCCGTGGAGCGTGCGGGTGTCCGGGTGCGGCCGGTTGTAGCTGAAGAAGACGGCATTGCCCTTGACCGCCGCGACGTCGAGCCCGACATCCGGGAAGACCGTCTGCCCGCCCAACGGCGGCGTGTTCAGGTAACAAACGAGAGAGGCGACGCGCTGGCCGCCGCGCTTGAGGATCGAGGGGGTGCCGGCGAGCGCCGGGTCGAAGTAGTCGTAGTGCGGCTTGTACTCGGCGCCTGGCCCGTAGCGCAGCACCTGCAGGCCCTCGCCGTTCTCGACCGGCCAGGACATCAGCGCGGCGATGCGCGCCTCCAGCCGGGCGCAGACCGGGTGCTCGCCGCGGGTGAAGAACATGCCCTGGCTGGTGCGGGCCGCGTTGACCTCGTTGCCGCCGGTGTCGGTCTGAACCGTCTCGGAGCGCGACAGGCGGGGCCGCGCGAGCGCGATCATCTCGTCGCACTCGGCGTCGGAGAGCAGGCCGGAGAACACGATGACGCGCGGGTTCATCAGGCTCATCACGACGCCGACCTCGCGATCGACGGCCCGCAGCAGCGTGCGCGCGCCCTGCGCCGGCGGCTCGGGCACGACGCTGGTCGGCATCGGCGGCGCCCTGGCTTCGGCTTGCTTCTTGCTTAAATAGCTGGTCAGCGTTTCTTCGAGCGCGGTGATCGCGGAATCTTCATTCCAGCCTGACGCCATCATCGATTTCAGGATCACGTCGGGCGCATGACCGGCGGTCGCGTGTTCGATGATCCAGGCCCGCAGTTCAGGCGTGACCGGTTGCGAGTCGGGGCGGCTGCTCATGCGTGAATTTTGGCTCACTCCAGGCGGCGACGGAAGACCAGGCGATCGGGCTCGGACGCGGCGGCGTCGAAGCCATAGCCTTCGGCCGCGAAGCGCTTCAGGCCCGCGGGCGTCTTCAGGCGCTTCTTGACCGCGTGGCGCGCCATCAGCCCGCGGGCGCGCTTGGCCCAGAAGCTGATGACCTTGTACTCGCCGTTCTTCCAGTCCTCGAAGACGCAATCGATCACGCGCGGGCGCAGGACCCGGCGGCGGTCGGCGGCGCGGAAGTATTCGTTCGACGCGAGGTTGACGATGACCGGCGTCGGGTCGGCCGCGATGCGCTCGTTCAGGTGCTCGGCGATCGTGTCGCCCCAGTAGGCGTACAAATCCTTGCCGCGCGGGTTCGCGAGCGCGGTGCCCATCTCGAGGCGGTAGGGCTGCAGCCGGTCGAGCGGCCGCAGCACGCCGTGCAGGCCGCTCAGGATCGCGAGGTGGGATTGCGCCCAGACCAGGTCGGCGCGCGTCAGCTCGCGCGCGGCGAGGCCGCCGTAGACGTCGCCGTCGAACGCGAGCACCGCGGGCTTGCTGTTCGCGAGACTCGTCTGCGGCGACCACGCGGCGTAGCGTTCGACGTTGAGCGTGGCGAGCGATTCGGACAGGTCCATCAGCGCGGAGACGTCGTCGACGCTGCGGGTTCGGAGCAGCTCGATCAGCTCGGCCGAGCGCGCCATGAAGAGCGGTTCGGTCGCGAGCGCGTCGATCGCGGCGGGGGTGCGAGTGGCGTAGTCGAGCGACTTGGCGGGTGAGAGCAGGAACAGCATGGGGGTGGATTATCCCGGGCCTCAGCGGAAGTCGCGGCTGCGGGCGACCAGGCCTTGCAGCAGGTCGGAGTGATCGATCGCCTTCATCACGACCAGGTGCATCACCGCGTGCTCGCCCTCCCCCTGCCGCTGCCAGCGGCCGAACAGCGTCAGCAGGCGCGCGGCGAGCAGCGGCTTGCGCTGGCTCTCGACGACGGCCGGCCAGACGATCGCGTTGACGCTGCCGGTGTCGTCCTCGAGCGTGACGAACATCGTGCCCTTCGCGGTGCCGGGCCGCTGGCGGTGCGTGACGAGGCCGCTCGCACGGGCCAGGCGCCCGTTCGGGTAGCCCTGCAGCACGGCCGCGGGCTGGACGCGAAAGCGCGCGAGCTCCTCGCGCAGCAGCGCGACCGGGTGGCGGTTCAGCGTCAGGCCGAGCGCGCGGTAGTCGGCCAGCGTGTCCTCGGCCTCGACGGGGGCCGGCAGCACGGCCGGGGC
>DASYCA010000003.1:0-12507 GCA_036500445.1 Burkholderiaceae bacterium
GACGGCGGCGTCGATCGCGGCATTCAGCGGGAGCGGAGCGTTCATTGGGCGGGCCCGGGCGGGCGGACAGGCGCGCACGGCGCGAAGCCCGCAGTGTGCCAGCCCGGTGCGAACTGCGCGCGCGCTACGTGACGTGGCCGAGCATCCGCTGGGTAAAGTAGCCGAGCATCCGCTAAATGAAGTAACCGAGCATTCGCTAGATAAAGTAACCGAGCATTCGCTCGAGGGCCATCGTGAACGGCGCCTGCATCATCGGCAGCGTCAGCAGCATCCCGATCAGCCCGACCGAGACGGTGATCGGAAAGCCGATCGAGAAGATGTTCATCTGCTGCGCCACGCGCGAGATGATGCCGAGCACCAGGTTCACGAACAGCAGCATCGCGATCATCGGCAGCGCGATCCACAGCCCGAGGCGGAACACCTCGGTGCCCCAGACCTGCGGCTGCACCGTGCGCAGGAATGCGAACGGCTCGGGCCCGACCGGGAACGCGTCGAAGCTTTTGACGACCGCGGCGATCAGCATCAGGTGGCCGCCGGTGACGATGAACAGCCAGCTCACCGCGGTGCTGAAGAAGCGGCTCGTCGCGGTCGCCTCGGTGTTCGTCATCGGGTTGAAGAAGCCGGCGAAGTTCAGGCCCATCTGCAGCCCGATGATCTCGCCGGCGAATTCGACCCCGCTGAATACGATGCGCACCGCGAAGCCGAGCGACAGGCCGATCAGCAGTTGCTGGATGATCGCCATCACCGCCGGGCCCGAGTCGAGCGGGATCTGCGGCATCGTCGGCAGCGAGGCCTGGGCGCAGAACGCGATCAGGAACGCGAGCGCGATCCGGATCCGCGCCGGCACGCCGCGCTGCGCGAAGATCGGCAGCGCGCTGAACAGCGCGAGCACGCGCAGGAAGGGCCAGAGCAGCGGGGAGATCCAGGCCAGGACCTGGGTGTCGGTGAAGGTCAGCACGACGGGCCGCCGAGCCTCAGCCGACCGCGGTCGGAATCGCTTGAAGGGTGCGCTGGATGTACTCGACCAGCGTCGTCAGCATCCACGGCCCGGCGATCGCGAGCACCGCGACGGCGCCGATGATCTTGGGCACGAAGGACAGCGTCGCCTCGTGGATCTGCGTCGCGGCCTGGAAGATGCTGACGAGCAGCCCGATCACGAGCACGCAGATCAGCATCGGCGCGGAGACCAGCAGCAGCATGTACAGGCCTTGCTGGCCGACGGTGAAGACTTGTTGGGCGTCCATCGCAAATGGGTCGATTCGTGTCTATTGGGCGAAGCTGGCCGCGAGCGAGCCCAGCAGCAGGTTCCAGCCGTCCGCGAGCACGAACAGCATCAGCTTGAACGGCAGCGCGATCAGCACCGGCGAGAGCATCATCATCCCCAGGCTCATCAGCACGCTGGCGACGATCATGTCGATGATCAGGAACGGGATGAAGATCAGGAAGCCGATCTGGAACGCGCTTTTCAACTCGCTCGTCACGAAGGCCGGCACCAGCACCTTGAACGGCACGTCGGCGATCTTCACCGCCGGGTCGAGCTTCGCGAGGCGGGAGAACAGCATCACGTCGGCCTGGCGCGTCTGCTTCATCATGAACGAGCGCACCGGCACCTCGCCGCGCTCGAGCGCCTCCTGGAACTGGATCTTGCCGTCGTTGTACGGCTGATAGGCGTCGGCGTAGACCTTGTCCAGCGTCGGGCCCATCACGAAGAAGGTCAGGAACAGGCTCAGGCCGACGATGACCTGGTTCGGTGGCGCGGCCTGCGTCCCCATCGCCTGGCGCAGCAGGCTCAGCACGATCACGATGCGGGTGAAGCCCGTCATCAGCAGCAGCACCGCCGGCAGGAAGCTTAAAGCGGTGAAGAACAGCAGCGTCTGGACCGGCACCGAGTAACTCGTGCCGCCCGCTGCCTGGCCGATCAGCAGCGGCAGATCAGCGGCCACCGGAGCCGTCCTTGTGGCGCAGTTTTCCCAACACCTGCGAGAACGCCGACGACAGCGCCGGCGCGACCGGCGTCAGCGGCGCCGCGGCATCGGCCTGCGGCGCCATCGTGTGCAAGGTCGTGATGCTTTGCGCGGTGACGCCCAGCACCAGCCAGCGGCGCTCGTCGCCCTGGCCGACCTCGATCGTGACGATGCGCTGGTTCGCCGACAGCGGCAGTGCCGCGATGCTGCGCAGGCCGCCTTGAGCGGCGCCGCCGCCCATCGGCGTGCGCTTGAGCAGCCACAGCGCGCACGGGATCAGCGCGATGATGGCGATGAACCAGAGCAGTGAAGTGAGACCCGAAGAGACCATCGATCGTTCGCCCTCAGCTGCCGCGGCTCAGGCGGCGCATGCGCTCGCTCGGCGTCACGATGTCGGTCAGCCGGATGCCGAACTTGTCGTTCACGACCACGACCTCGCCCTGCGCGATCAAATAGCCGTTGACCAGCACGTCCATCGGCTCGCCGGCCAGCGTCTCGAGCTCGACCACCGAGCCCTGCGCGAGCTGCAGGATGTGCTTGATCGGAATGCGCGTGCGCCCCAGCTCCACGGTGAGTTGCACCGGGATGTCCAGGATCATGTTGATGTCGTTGCCGGCCACTCCGCCGCCGCCCGGCGCGAAATTCTGGAACGCCGCCGGGGAGACCTGGTCGGTCTGGACCTCGGAGGCCGTCTCCGGCTTGGTCTCGGCCAGCGCCGCGGCCCATTCGGCCGCCATGTCGTCGGTCGAGTCGGCCGCGCCGCCCGCGTTGGCTTCAGATGTCATGAGTTTCTCCAAGCCAACCCGGGGCCGAGTTGGTCAACAGTTGATCGACCTTGAGTGCGTACTTGCCGTTGGAGACGCCGTAGTGGCAGTCCAGCATCGGCACGCCGCGGACCTTGGCCTGGATGCCCGGCTTCAGGTCGAGTTCGATGAAATCGCCGGCCTTGAACGCGAGCAGCTGCTCGACCGTCGCCGGTGCGTGCGCGAGCTCGGCGACCAGCTCGACCTGGGCCGCCTGGATCTGCTGCGTCATCAGGTTGACCCAGCGCCGGTCGGGCTCGGCCGAGTCGCCCTGGATCGTCGAATACAGCACGTCGCGGATCGGCTCCAGCGTCGCGTACGGAATGCAGAAGTGGATCGTGCCGCTCGCATCGCCGATCTCCAGCGTGAAGCTGGTCGCGACGACGACCTCGCTCGGAGTCGCGATGTTGGCGAATTGCGGCTGCATCTCCGAGCGCTGGTACTCGAGCTCGAGCGGGTAGACGCCGTGCCAGGCCTTCTTGTATTCGCTCGTGATGACGTCGACGAGGCGGCCGATGATGCGCTGCTCGGTCGGCGAGAAATCGCGCCCCTCGATGCGGGTGTGGTACTTGCCGGCGCCGCCGAAGAGCGCGTCGATGACCGCGAACACCAGCGTCGGGTCGCAGACGATCAGCCCCGAGCCGCGCAGCGGGCGCACGCTGACGATGTTGAAATTGGTCGGCACGACGATCTCGCGCAGGAAGGCGCTGTACTTCTGCACCTTGATGCTGCCGATCGAGATCTCCGGGCTCTTGCGGATGAAGTTGAACAGCCCGATGCGGATGTTGCGTGCGAAGCGTTCGTTGATGACCTCCATCGTCGGCATGCGGCCGCGGACGATGCGCTCCTGGCTGGCGATGTCGTAGTTGCGCGTCGCGCCTTCCTCGACCTGCTCCTGCTCGAGCTTCTGGCTCTCGCCGGTGATGCCCTGCAGCAGCGCATCGACCTCGTCTTGCGAAAGGATCTGGTTGCTCATGTCACTGGACGATGAAGTTCGAGAAATGCACGTGCTTGATCGGATTCGGCTCGGCCGCGCGGTGCTTCTTCTTTTTCTTCGGCTTGGGCTTGGGCTTGTCGGCGTCGCCGTCGGCGGCGTTCTCGTCGACCGGGTCCGGCTCCTCGACGTCGATGCCCATCGTGCGCGACGCGTCGCGCAGGATCTCGCCGGCGAGTTGCTCCTTGCCCGCGAGGTCGAGCAGCTCCTTGGAGGTCTTGTGCGACAGGATCAGCAGGATGCCGTTGCGGATCGCCGGCATGAACGCCTTCATCTCTTCGGCGAAGTGCTCGTCCGAGACCTCGAACGTGATGCCGATCTGCGCGTAGCGGTCGGAGTCCTTGTCGGACAGGTTCACGACGAAGGGGTCGATCGGCAGGAAGGTCGGCGGGTGCTTCAGGTCGGGCTTGTCGCTGTCGCTGTCGCGCTGCGAGACCGGCGCGTCGTCGGCGCCGTCGTCCGCGGACGCGGCTTTCTTCTTCATCAGGACCAGGGCCGCGCCGCCGGCGATCACCAGCAGCAGCACCACCGCGATGATGATGACGAGCAGCTTCTTCTTGCCTTTCTTCGCAGGCGCTCCAGCGTCGGCGGTGGCGGCAGCAGCAGCAGACATCCTCATCACTCCTTCATTCGATGCGCCGTCTCAGGCGGACGCGATGGACTCGCGGCGCACGACGGCATGAAGGAAATTATCGAAACCGGCGCTTGAATCGAAGCGGCGATAAGCGGGTGAAACAGCGCCCAGTCCGGCGCCCGTTCGGTGCCTCAGGCGTAGAGGTCGAGGCCGCCGTGGGTGACGATGCGCCGCGCCGCCGACGCGGCCCGCGCGGCGCCGTCGGCGCTGGCCTGGCGCGCAGCGTGACCGTTTGCACGCGCGCGGCCCTCGCCGGGGCCGTTGCCGCCCTGGCCATCGCCGCGCGGCTGCGAGTGCTGCGAGACGCCGCCGCCGGCCAGCGTGAAGCCGGCATCGCGCAGCGCGCTCGCGAGCTCGGGCAGGCCGGCCTCGATCGCGTGGCGGGTCGCGGCCATGTCGGCGCCGAAGTCGATGCGCGCCTGCGTGCCTTCCATCACGATCTGCACCGACACCGGGCCCATGTCGGCCGGGTTCAGGTGCAGCTCGGCCTGTTGCACGCCGTCCTTCGCGAGCACGCTCATCTGCAGGCCCAGGGCCTGGGCGAAGTCGGGCGAATCGACCGGCGTCGGGATGCCGACGGCGGCCGGCGCGGCGGCCGCGGCAGCCGTCCCGGTCGGGGTCGGCGCGGCACCGGCGAGCAGCGCACCGGCCGCGCCGGTCGCATCGATCGCGTGGCTGGGCGCGGGGCCCGTGTCGGCACGCGCGGCCTCGGCGGCGAGCGCGGCGAAGCCGCTCGCCCCGGTCTCGGCGTGGTGCCTCGCATCGGCGCCCGCCACGGCGGCAGCGGCGGCGAGCTCGCGGCCCCGGCCGTCGTTGTCGGCGGCCCCCGCAACAGCCTTCGACCGCGTGTCGTCGGCCGCGGCGGTGTCCGGGGCCGTTGTCTTGCCGGCGGCATCTGCCGTCCTGGCAGCGCCGGTGTGCGGCTGGTGCAGCCCTGTCAACCAGGCCGCCAGCGTCGCATCGGCGTGCCCGCCGTGGGTCTTGGCATTCTTGCCCGCGGCGCCCGCCTCCGCGCCGGCATCGACGGCCGATTTGTTCGTGGCCGCCGGCAGCTCGTCCGACGCGGCATTGCCCGCGGCGCCGTGGCCGGCGCGCGCGCGTGCCTTGGTCGGCGCGTGGGCGTGATCGACGCTGTTGGCGTCCGGGGCGTCGGCCGCTTCGGAGGCGGGGGCGTTGTCCTGGCCCTCGGCCTGATTGCCCGTCGCCTCGGGGCTCTTCGGCTCCTCCGGTGCGTTCGGCTTCGGCGCCGCGGCGGCCGGCGGCACGTGGATGGGTGCGGGAACCGGCGGCGGCGGCGGTGGCGGCGCGGCGGCGACCTGGGTCTGGCGCAGCAGCGACGAGAAGCCGGCCGGGTCCGAATTCGACGACGCGCCGTTCGCCGGCGAGGGCTCGAACGGCATCGGGTTGGAAAGCGTGTTGGGCTGCAGGCGCATGTCGGTTCCGTTCGTGCTCACGTCAGGGGTGAGTCGGCGTTGTGGCGGCGATCCCAGCCGGCCCGGGCGGCCTGCTCGTCGGTCTGTTTCTGTTCGCGGCGTTCTTCGCCCTGGCGTTGTTCGTGGGTGCGGCGTTCGATCAGCTTGCGCACCGAGGCGCAGCGCAGCTCGGCCTCGCGCAGCGCGATCACCCCGGCCTCGATCTGCTGGGCCGCGAATTCGGCGGCGCTGTCCTGCTGCTCGACCGCCTGCGCGAGGCGCTGCGCGAAGCTGTGGTACGAGCGCAGGATCTCGATCTGGCATTCCTGGCGGAACTGCGTGCTCCAGCGCTGCTCGTAGTCGCGCCGGTAGCCGTGCAGTTGCGTCGCCTGTGCCGCGGCGGCGTCGGCCGCGCGCAGCAGGCGCTGGTGGCGCGCGATCGCCTCGTCGCGCGCGCGTTCGTGCTGTTCGAGCAGCACCAGCAAGGTTCGCGTGTCCGCCATCGCCGGATCAGCCGTTCACCACCGCGCGCAGCTGCTGCACGCTCTGCTCCAGCGCGGCGCGCTGGTGCATCGGCTGCTGCAGCAGCGTCGTCATCGGGTCGTGCAGGCGCACGGCGGTGTCCAGCTCGGTGTCGTGGCCGGCGGTGTAGGCGCCGAGCTGGATCAGGTCGCGCGCCTTCTGGTGGCGCGCGTGCAGCTGGCGGAAGCGCCGCGCCGCGTCGATGTGCTCGCTCGCGGCGACGCTCGTCATCACGCGCGAGACCGACTTCTCGATGTCGATCGCCGGGTAGTGGCCGGCCTCGGCGAGCTCGCGCGACAGCACGATGTGGCCGTCCAGGATGCCTCGGGCCGCATCGGCGATCGGGTCCTGCTGGTCGTCGCCTTCGCTCAGCACGGTGTAGAACGCCGTGATCGAGCCGCCGCCCTTGACGCCGTTGCCGCTGCGCTCGACCAGCTGCGGCAGCTTCGCGAAGCAGCTCGGCGGATAGCCCTTGGTGGCGGGCGGCTCGCCGATCGCCAGCGCGATCTCGCGCTGCGCCATCGCGTAGCGCGTCAGCGAATCCATCAGCAGCAGCACGTTCTGGCCGCGGTCGCGGAAGTGTTCGGCGATCACGGTCGCGTAGTTCGCGCCCTGCATGCGCACCAGCGGCGGCGCGTCGGCCGGCGCGGCGACGACGACGGCGCGGCGCATGCCTTCTTCGCCGAGGATGTCCTCGATGAATTCCTTCACCTCTCGGCCGCGCTCGCCGATCAGCCCGACGACGATCACGTCGGCCGCGGTGTAGCGCGCCATCATCCCGAGCAGCACGGATTTGCCGACGCCGGTGCCTGCGAACAGCCCGATGCGCTGGCCGCGGCCGACCGTCAGCATCGCGTTGATCGCGCGCACGCCGGTGTCCAGCGGCGTGCGCACCGGGTCGCGGTCCATCGCGTTGATCGGGCGGCGCGTCAGCGGCTCCTTGAGCGTCTGGTCGATCGGCCCCTTGCGGTCGATCGGGTGGCCGTGCGAATCGACGACGCGGCCGAGCAGGCTGTCGCCGACCGGCAGGTGCAGGGTGCGGTCCTCGTTGCGCCGCCACGGGTGGCGCAGCGCGCCGAGCTGCATCGGCACGGTCGGCGAGGGCTTGGGCACGACGCGCGCGCCGCTCGCCAGGCCGGTCACGTCGCCGGTCGGCATCAGGTAGGCGCGGTCGCCGGAGAAGCCGACGACCTCGGCGATCACCGGCGCCTGGCCGTCCATGCGCACCTCGCAGACCGAGCCGACCGGCACGCGGATGCCCGCCGCCTCGAGCACCAGGCCGGTGACGCGCACCAGCAGGCCTTGCGTCTCGAGCGCCAGCTTGTCGGACGAGAAGCTGCGCATGTCGCCGAGGTAGCGCTGCCATTTGTCGGCCGTCGTCGCGCCGGCGATCGCCGCGGCGTTCATGCCTCGTCCTCCGGCGCGTCGCTGTCGGTGGCCCAGGCCTGGACCTCGGGCGCGCCGAGGTCGGCGTTCCAGTCTTCCTCGTGACCGAGCGACGCGGCGGCACGCCGCCAGCGGGTCTCGATCGCGGCGTCGATCACGCCGATGTCGGATTCGACGATGCAGCCGCCGCGCGAGATCGTCGCGTCCGCGAGCAGCCGCGCGCCGCGGGCCTTGATCACCTCGTCCGCGCCGCGCGCGACGTGGCCCTGGTCGTCGGGGTGCACGCGCAGCGTGATGTGGCGCGCGCTCAGCAGCAGCGTGTCGACCGCCTCCTGCGCGACCTGCGTGACCAGCTCGGGCCGGGCGCCGAGTTCGCTGCGCACGATCTGGCGCGCCAGGTGCGTCGCGGCGACCGCGAGCGAGCGTGCCATGTCCTGCTGCAGGCCGTTCAGTTCGGCGTCCAGCGACTGCATCAGCGTGCCGATCTGGGCCGTCGTCTGGGACGCGAAGCTCTGCTTGAACGCCTCCAGCGCGACCAGCCCGTCGCGGTAGCCGTCCTGGTAGCCGGCCTGGCGCATCGCGCGCATCTGAGCGGCGATCTGCGAGGCGACGTCGGCGACCGCCGGTTCGTCGCTCGCGCGGTGCACGTGGGTCTGGCGCGCCGGGCCGCCGCTCAGGTCGCCGGGGTTCCAGGCCTTCACGCCGCCGAGTTCCTCGCGCGGGATGAAGCGTGCGTACGAGGCGCCGCGCCGGTCCTCGCCCTTGCGGGCGTCGAACGGGTCAGAGGAAGTCATCGTCGCCTCCGCCGGCCAGCACGATCTGGCCCTCGTCGGCCAGGCGGCGCACGATCTTCAGCATTTCCTTCTGCTCGGCCTCGACCTCGGAGACGCGCACCGGGCCGCGCGATTCGAGGTCCTCGCGCAGCGTCTCGGCCGCGCGGGTCGACATGTTCTTGAACACCTTCTCGCGCATCTCCGGCGTCGCGCCCTTCAGCGCGATCACGAGCGATTCGGACTGCACTTCCTTCAGCAGCATCTGGATGCCCTTGTCGTCGATCTTCTCCAGGTCGTCGAAGGTGAACATGTTGTCCATGATCTTCTGGGCCAGGTCGTTGTCGGCTTCGCGGATGAAGTCCAGCACCGCGGTCTCCACGCTGGTGCCCATCATGTTGATCATCTCGGCCGCCGCCTTGACGCCGCCGAGCGAGGTCTTGCGCATCTTCTCGCCGCCGGCGAGCACCTTGCTCATGACCTCGTTGAGGTCCTGCAGCGCGTTCGGCTGAATCCCGTCCAGGGTCGCGATGCGCACCAGCACCTCGTTGCGCTGGCGCTCGCCGAAGGTCTTCAGCACGTCGGCGGCCTGGTCGTAGTCCAGGTGCACCAGCAGCGCCGCGACGATCTGCGGATGCTCGTTGCGCAGCAGCTCGCCGACCGATTGCGCGTCCATCCACTTCAGCGCCTCGATGCCGGCGGTGTCGCCGCCCTGCAGGATGCGGTCGATCAGCAGGTTGGCCTTGTCCTCGCCGAGCGCCTTGCGCAGCACCGCCTTGATGTACTCGTCGTTGTCGGTGACGAGCATGCTCTGCTCGCCGGCCACGTCGTTGAACATCTGCAGCACGTTGTCGACGCGCTCGCGCGTGACCGCCTTCATCCTCGCGATCGTCTCGCCCAGGCCCTGTACCTCCTTGGGCGTCAGGTGCTTGAAGACGTTGGCGGCTTCTTCCTCGCCGAGCGACATCATCAGGATCGCCGCGTTTTCCAGTCCGATGTCGTCCATGGTCATGCGCCCTTGGCGGGAACGGCTTCGCCGCTGACCCAGCCGCGCACGATGCCGGCGACCGCGGCCGGGTTCTCTTTGGCGAGCAGGCGCGCGTTCTCCAGGTGCTCGTTGCTCTTGGGCGCCGGCAGCGACGGCAGGTCGTTCGCGTCGTCGACGACGGCGTTCAGCGCGTCGCCGGGTGCGGCCGCCGCGGGCGGCGGCGGGGCGAGTGCGGCCTTCAGCGCCGGGCGCAGCAGGCCGAAGAAGACCAGCAGCGCGACCAGGCCGAGGCCCACCGGCACCGCGAGCGAGCGCAGCAGGTCGATCGTCTCGGGCTGCTTCCACAGCGGCACGTCGACGGTCGGCACGACCTCGACCTTGAACGGCGCGTTGATGACCTTGATCGAGTCGCCGCGGTCCTTGCTGAAGCCGATGGATTCGCTCACCAGCGAGGTCAGCTTGTCGATCTCCTCGGGCGTCAGCGCGACCGACGTCGTCTTGCCCTTGGCGTCGGTGCTGCTCCGGTTGTTGACGACGACGGCGGCGTTCAGGCGCCGCACGTTGCCGGTCGCGTTGCGCGTCACGCGCACCGTCTTGTCGACCTCGTAGTTGGTCGTCGCGTCGCGCCGGCCATTGGCGCCGCTGCCGCCGCCCTGCGCGGCCTGCAGCGGTTGCGAGGCGCCGGTCAGCGGCGCGGTCGCGCCGATCGGTGGCTGGTTCGAGGCCGCGCCCGGGACGCCGGCGGCCGGCGCGTTGGCGCTGCTGGAGCTCTGGTCCGAGGTCTGCTGGCTGCGGATCGCGATCTTCGCGTTCGTGCCCTGGTTCGGGTGGAATTCCTCGGAGGTCGCCTCGGTCTGCGAGAAATCGACGTCGGCGGTGACGGTCGCGCGCAGGTTGTCGCGCCCGACGATCGGCTCGAGCAGGTCCAGGATGCGCTTGGTGTAGCCGCTCTCGATCTGGTTCACGTATTGCAGCTGCTGCGCGTCCAGGCCGGCGGCGGCGCCGTCGCCGCTGCTGGTCAGCAGTGCGCCGGTCTGGTCGAGCACGCTGACGGCCTTCGGGTCGAGCTCGGGCACGCTGCTGGAGACGAGGTGGACGATGCCGGCGATCTGCGCGCGGTCCAGCGTGCGGCCGGCGCGCAGGGTCAGCAGCACCGAGGCGCTGGGCTTTTGCTGTTCACGGAAGAAACCGTTCTGGGCCGGCAGCGCGAGGTGCACGCGGGCGTTCTCGACCGCGGCCAGCGAGATGATGGAACGCGTCAGCTCGCCTTCCAGGCCGCGTTGCGCGGTCAGGCGCTCCTGGAACTGGGTCTGGCCGAAGCGCGCCGTGTCCATCAGCTCGTAGCCCGAGATCGAGCCCTTGGGCAGCCCGGCGGTCGCCAGGCGCAGGCGCAGGTCGTGCACCTGGGAGGCCGGCACCATGATCGCGCCGCCGACGTCGCTCATGCGGTAGGGCACGTTCATCTGCGAGAGCTGGGCGATCACCGCGCCGCCGTCCTTGTCGGACAGGTTCGCGTACAGCACCTTGTAGTCGCCCTTGCTGCTCCACAGCGTCATCGCCAGCACCACGCCGGCCAGCGCGGCGACGCCCAGGCCGAAGCTGAGCTTGCTGCGCAGCGGCATCGAGGCGACGCGCTCGGTGAAGCTCGCGTTCTCGACGAGCGAGAGTGCCGGGGAGGCGAGGGCGACAGCGTTGTCCATGAGTCGTCGAAGGTGTCCGTCCTGGGGGCGAGATGGCCCTGAATGAAAGGGATTGTTAGGGAACCCCGGCGCCCGGATGCCGGGAACAGGCGGCCAAACCGGCCTCAGTTCGCACCATCGCGGCACGTCCTCGCGCCTACGATGGCAACACGATGAACGTGACCCTCAAACCCTTCGATTTCGCCCAGGCCGTGGCGCGCGCCGGGCTGAACACGAGCGGCCAGCCGCTGCAGCGCAGCACGGCGGTCGAGGGCGGCGGCTTCCAGCAGGCGCTGACCCAGGCGCTCGGCGCCGTGAGCAAGTCACAGAACGACGCGACGGACATGCAGCGCGAGGTTCAGCTCGACAACCCGAACGTCAGCATCGAGCAGACGATGGTGGCGATGCAGAAGGCGCAGATCGGCTTCTCGGCCGCGCTGCAGGTGCGCAACAAGATGGTGCAGGCCTACTCCGACATCATGTCGATGCAGGTGTAGCGGCGGCCGAGCCGCCCGCCGGGTGGCCCGACGACCCGGCTACCCGATTACCCGAACAGCGCGACCCGCGCCGCCGCATAGCGCGACGCCGATTCGTCCGGGCACTGCGCGCCCGCCGCGTGCTGCAGCGCGTACGCCTCGACCGCGAGCAGCGCCGCGTCGATCGGCGCCAGCTGCGGCAGCGACTGCGTCAGGCGATCGCGGTAGCGGTCGATCCATTCGACCTTCGCGACGAGGGCTTGGCGGGGATTGGCCTCGGAGGCCGGGCGCGGACGGACGAGCAGCATGGCGCGAATTGTCCCCGAGTGTCGGCTTCGATGTAACTCCGGGACGACCCTGGCGTGGCGCCGAGGCGACTTTGGACCGGCGCCGGCCACGTTTGGACACGTGTGAGCACTCAAGCCCGCCGCCGCCGACGCCGATAGACCGGGATGCCGACCCGCCCGACCCGCCCCTCGCAGAGCGACCGTCGCGCGGTCGTGAATATGTCCTGCCGTGCCGCGGCGGAACATTTGGTTGCGCTGTTTGACAGGATTGAACCGGTCATCGCTCTTAGCATGCAGGTTCGCCGACCGGCACCGTGCCGTGCGGCCGTCCCGAGGTAGTTCGATGCCCTTCATCATGATTTCCGCCGGCACGACGAGCAGCGCGCGCATTCGCACGCTGTCGCTGCGTTCGCTCGCGATCGGCGGCGGTCTGGCGATGGCGGCGCTGTTCGCCGGCGGTGTCGGCCTTGGGCATTGGTGGTCCGCCATGGTTTCGGCGCCGGCGGGCGCCGCCGCGCCGCAGGCGCCGAGTGCGGCGCTGCCGTTCGCACTCGAGCAGCTCGGCGCGCTCTCGGGCCGGCTCTTCAAGCTC
>DASYCA010000004.1:0-11232 GCA_036500445.1 Burkholderiaceae bacterium
TGGAACGCGCTCGCGATGGTCGTGCGTGCGAACCAGGCCTATGGCGAACTCGGCGGCCACATCGCGAGCTATGCGAGCGCGGCCGATCTGTTCGAGGTCGGCTTCAACCATTTCTTTCGCGCCCGCAGCGACCGCTTCGGCGGCGACCTCGTCTTCTATCAGGCGCACTCGGCGCCCGGCGTCTATGCGCGCGCGTTTCTCGAAGGCCGCCTGAGCGAGGCCGACCTGGCGCACTACCGCCAGGAGATCGGCGCGCGCGCGAAGGGCGTGCAGGGGTTGTGCAGCTACCCGCACCCGTGGCTGATGCCCGATTTCTGGCAGTTCCCGACCGGCTCGATGGGGATTGGCCCGATCAGCTCGATCTACCACGCGCGCTTCATGCGCTACCTCGGCCACCGGGGCATCAAGGACACCTCGGGCCAGCGCGTCTGGGGCGTGTTCGGCGACGGCGAGATGGACGAGCCCGAAAGCATGAGCGCGCTGACGCTGGCCGCGCGCGAGGGGCTGGACAACCTGACCTGGGTCGTCAACTGCAACCTGCAGCGGCTGGATGGCCCGGTGCGCGGCAACGGCCGCATCATCGATGAGCTCGAGGCGCTGTTCGCCGGCGCCGGCTGGAACGTCATCAAGCTGGTCTGGGGCTCCGACTGGGACGGCCTGTTCGCGCGCGACACGAACGGCGACCTCGCCAAAGTGTTCGCGGCCACGGTCGACGGCCAGCTGCAGACCTTCGCCGCGAAGGACGGCCGCTACAACCGCGAGCACTTCTTCGGCCAGAACGAGGCGCTGAAGGCGCTCGCGCAAGGCCTCACCGACGAGCAGATCGACCGCCTGAAGCGCGGCGGCCACGACCTCGTGAAGATCCACGCCGCCTACGCCGCCGCGGTGCGCCACGCCGGCCGCCCGACCGTGATCCTCGCGCAGACCAAGAAGGGCTACGGCATGGGCGAGGCCGGCCAGGGCCGCATGACGACGCACCAGCAGAAGAAGCTCGACCGCGACGACCTGATCGGCTTTCGCAACCGCTTCAACCTGCCGCTGACCGACGAGCAGGCCGCGGCGCTCGAGTTCGTGAAGCCGGCCGACGACAGCCCCGAGATGCGCTACCTGCACGCGCGCCGCGCCGCGCTCGGCGGCTTCGTGCCCGCGCGCACGCCGCAGGCGCCGAAGCTGGCGGTGCCGGCGCTCGCGAGCTTCGCGCAGTTCGCGCTCGAGGCCGACGGCAAGGAGATGAGCACGACGATGGCCTTCGTGCGCATGCTCACCGGGCTGCTGAAAGACCCGGCGCTGGGGCCCCGCGTCGTGCCGATCGTCGCCGACGAGGCGCGCACCTTCGGGATGGCCAATCTGTTCAAGACGATCGGCATTTACTCGAGCGTCGGCCAGCACTACCAACCCGAGGACATCGGCTCGATGCTGAGCTACCGCGAGGCGAAGGACGGGCAGATCCTGGAGGAAGGCATCAGCGAGGCCGGCGCGATGAGCTCGTGGGTCGCAGCCGCGACGAGCTACTCGGTGCACGGCACGCCGATGCTGCCGTTCTACATCTACTACTCGATGTTCGGCTTCCAGCGCGTTGGCGACCTGATCTGGGCCGCGGCCGACCAGCGCTCGCGCGGCTTCCTGCTCGGCGCGACCGCGGGCCGCACGACGCTCGGCGGCGAAGGGCTGCAGCACCAGGACGGGCACAGCCTGATCCTCGCGTCGACGGTGCCGAACTGCCGCGCCTACGACCCGGCCACCGCCGCCGAGTTCGCGGTGATCCTGCACCACGGGATGCGCCAGATGCTGGAGGAGCAGCAGGACTGCTTCTACTACGTCACACTGATGAACGAGAACCAGGCCCAGCCGTCGCTGGCGGCCGAGGTGGCGGATGAGGTGATCAAGGGCCTGTACCGCGTGTCGGCGCCGAAGCAGGCCGCGAAGAGTTCGGCGAAGAGTTCGGCGAAGAAAAGTTTGGCCCCGATCCGCCTGCTCGGCTCGGGGACGATCCTGCACGAGGTCGAACAGGCGGCGGCGCTGCTGGCGGCCGACTGGGGGGTCGCGGCCGAGGTCTGGAGCGCGACCAGCTACAGCGAGCTCGCGCGCGACGCGAAATCGGTCGAGCGCTGGAACCGGCTGCACCCGGGCGCGCCGGCGCGCGTCAGCCACGTCGAGACCTGCCTCGCCGGCGACGCGCCGATCGTCGCGGCGAGCGACTACCTGCGCGCCTGGCCGCAGCTGATCGCGCCGTATCTCGGCGCGCGCTTCACCGCGCTCGGCACCGACGGCTTCGGCCGCAGCGACACGCGCAGCGCGCTGCGCAGCTTCTTCGAGGTCGACCGCCACCACGTCGTGCTGGCCGCGCTGGCGGCGCTGGCGCGGCGCGGCGAGATCGATGCGGCGCTGTGCGCGCAGGCGATCGCGCGCTACGGCATCCAGATCGCCGACGAAGCGCCCTGGGACTGCTGAGGTTTTTCTCCCGGGGCGCCAGGCCTCAGCGGGCGGCCGCGATCACCCGCTGCTGATACACCTGAACATGCGCCAGCGCGGTCGCGAGCAGCGGGCACTCGACCGACTTCGCGCGCGCCCGCGCGGCCAGGTCGCCGAGGATCTGTTCCACCTCGACCTCGAGGCCGCGGTTCAGGTCCCGGTACATGCTCGAAGCCAGCCCCGA
The DNA here is from genome assembly GCA_036500445.1 of Burkholderiaceae bacterium. Lineage (GTDB taxonomy): Bacteria > Pseudomonadota > Gammaproteobacteria > Burkholderiales > Burkholderiaceae_C > LMDS01. Next base: position 2,657 of record DASYCA010000004.1, read on the forward strand.
GCCCTTCGCGGTGAGCATCGCGGTCGATTGCGCCGTCGCCTCGGGCGGCGGCGCGTAGCCGTGGGCCGCGGCGATCGCGCTGCACTCGGCCAGCATCTGGTGCGCGAGTGCGGCACCGCCCGCCACCGCCTCGATCTCGCCGATCGTGCCGCGCATCAGGCAGGTGATCGCGCCGAGCGACGCGAGAAAGACCCATTTGCTCCACATGTCGCGGTCGATCGTCTGCGACAGGCGGTTGTCGAAGCCGACGCCGCTCATCAGCGCGTCGAGCGCCGCCAGCCGCTGGCCGTCGCCGACCGACGCGCCGGTGCGTTCGCCGTAGGCCAGGCGGTGGAACTCGGAGAGCTGCACCACGCGCCCCTCGTCATCGACCGTCGCGGCGATCTGGCTCACGCCGCCGAGCACCGCCTGCGGTCTGAAGCGTTCGGCGAGCCGGTCGATGTGGCGCAGCCCGTTCAGCACCGGCAGGATCATCGTCGCGGGCCCGACCGCCGGCGCGAAATCCTCGATCGCCCGCTCCAGCGCGTAGGCCTTGACGCTGACCAGCACGAGGTCGAAGGTCGACGCGATCTGGTCCGCGGTCAGCAGCGGCGGCCGCAGCGTCGCGTCGCCGTGCGGGCTGACGATCTGCAGCCCGTGCTCGCGCAGCCGCGCGGCGCGCGCCGGCCGGACCAGAAAACTCACGTCGCGGCCGGCCTGGAACAGGCGACCGCCGTAATACCCGCCGGTGCCACCGGCCCCCACCACCAAGACACGCATCTCGTTCATCCTCCGAACCACCGGAACGCCAGCGGCATCAGCAGCGACGCTACCACCACATGCAAGCCGAGGGCGATGCCGGCGTAGGCGCCGGCATCCGCGTCGACCTGCAGCGCGCGCGCCGTGCCGATGCCGTGCGACGCGGTGCCGAGCGCGAAGCCGCGCACCGCCCAGGCGCGGATGCCCAGCAGGTCGAACAAGGTCTTGGCCGACAGCGCGCCGACCATGCCGGTCGCCACCGCGAACACCGCCGACAGCGCCGGCACGCCGCCGATGCGCTCGGCGATGCCCATCGCGACCGGCGCGGTGACCGACTTCGGCGCGAGCGAGCGCAGCACCTCGGCCGGCATGCCGAAGGCCCAGGCGAGCGCGACCGCGCTGCCGGCCGCGGCCGCGCCGCCGATCAGCGCGGCGACGACGAGCGCGACGCCGCGCCGGCGCAGCTCGCCGCGGCGCAGCCAGAGCGGCCATGCGAGCGCGACGACGGCCGGGCCGAGCAGCACGTGCACGAATTGCGCGCCGGCGAAGTAGGTCGGGTAGGAGGTGCGCGTGGCCAGCAGCGCCGCGCCGATGCCGACCACCGACCACAGCACCGGATTGGCCCACGCCGCCTTGCCGGCGCGCTCGTAGAGCAGGCTCGCGACGACATAGGTCGCGAGCGTCGCCGTCAAGCCGAACAGCGGCGTCGACGCAAGATAGACCCAGAGCTGCACGAAGTCATTCATTCGCCGCGGCCTCCTTCGAGGGCTGCGGCCGCAGCAGCCGCTGCAGCACCAGCGCGGTCACGGCCATGCCGACCCAGGTCGACACGGCGATCGCCGCGAGCAGCCGAAAGCCGTAGGTGGACACCAGGTCGAGGTGCGTGATCACGCCGACGCCGATCGGCACGAACAGCAGCGACAGGTGCGCGAGCAGCAATTCGGCCGCGGCCTGCACCGGCTCGCGCAACGCGCTGACGCGCAATGCCGGCAGCAGCAGGATCATGCCGAGCACCGGGCCGGGGAAGGGCAGCGCGAACGCGTGCGCGAGCGCCTCGCCGGCGGCTTGCAGCAGCAACAGGATCGCCAGGCCGCGCAGCGCGATCATCGCGCGAGCGCCGGACACGGTGCGAGGGGCATGGGCGGCTCAGGGTTGAGAATGGGCTGACATTTCATATAGCAAGACTAAGACCAAATTCGCGGGATGGAAAACGCTCCGAATTGAAAAAACCGCACCAATATCGCAAATCCGTCGACATTCAGGCGTGGTTTGGTCGGCCGATATCGCAAGGGTCCTCTCTCGATCTTCTGGAGACATCCTTGAAATTCCTCAACGCACTGACCGTTCGCGGCAAGCTGAGCTTCGCCTTTGGCTCGGTGCTCGTGCTGATGATGCTGCTCGGCGGCTTCGCCGTCCTGCAGTTGTCGCGCGTCCACGGCCACACCGAGGCCTTGCTGAACGACCGGCTGCCGGGCGTGCGCGACAGTCTGCGCATGGCCGAAGCGGCGACGCGCTACCGCGTGCGTGAGTACCGTCTGCTGATCAGCACCAAGGAGGAGCTGGCCAACGCCGTCGACCGCATGGCCAAGGGCCGCGACGACTTCGAGACGGCGCAGAAGTCGTACGCCAGGAACATCGACAGCGACGCCGAGCGCAAGCTGTACGAGCAGGCCGTCGCCGGCTGGAAGTCCTATGTCGAAGCCTTGTCGCAGGCGCTGCCGCTGATGCAGGCCGGCAAGGCCGAGGCCGCCCGCGAGCTGGTCTCCGGGGCCGACGGCTTGAAGCGCTTCGACGCGATGGTGGCCGGCGTCAAGAAACTGGCGGAATACAACGACCTGCAGGCCAAGGATGATTCCGCACGGTCCGACCAGGCGTTTTCAGAGGGCCGCCTGGGCGTGCTGGGCTCGATGGCCGCCGCGCTCGTCTGCGCGATCGGCCTGGGCTGGCTGATCAGCCGCGCGATTTCCGAGCCGCTGAAGGAGGCCGTCGTGCTGGCCCAGGCCGTGGCGACAGGCGATCTGACGCGTGCGCCGACGGCCACAGGCAAGGATGAGGTGGCCCAGCTGATGCGCGCACTCGGCGACATGGTGACGCAGCTGCGCACGGTCGTCGCGGAGGTGCGCGGCGGCGTCGAGTCGGTCGGCACGGCCTCGGCCGAGATCGCCAACGGCAACCTCGACCTGAGCCAGCGCACCGAGGAGCAGGCCTCGAACCTGCAGCAGACCTCGGCGTCGATGGAGCAGCTGACCTCGACCGTCAAGCACAACGCCGACAACGCGCGCACCGCCTCGAAGCTCGCGTCGGACGCGACCGACGTCGCCGAACGCGGCGGCAAGGCGGTCGGCGAGGTCGTCACGACGATGGAGGCGATCTCCGACAGCTCCAAGCGCATGTCCGACATCATCGGCGTGATCGACGGCATCGCGTTCCAGACCAACATCCTGGCGCTCAACGCCGCGGTCGAAGCGGCGCGCGCGGGCGAGCAGGGCCGCGGCTTCGCGGTCGTCGCCTCCGAGGTGCGCTCGCTCGCGCAGCGCAGCGCCGGCGCGGCCAAGGAGATCAAGGAGCTGATCCAGCAAAGCGTCAGCCGCGTCGACGGCGGCGCCAAGCTCGTCGCCCAGGCCGGGCAGACGATGAGCGACGTGGTCACCCAGATCAAGCGCGTGCACGGCCTGGTCGGCGAGATCGCGACCGCGAGCCTGCAGCAGTCGCAAGGGATCGAGCAGGTCGGCCATGCGGTCGCGCAGCTCGACCAGGTCACCCAGCAGAACGCCGCGCTGGTCGAGCAATCGGCCGCGGCGGCCGACAGCATGAAGCAGCAGGCGCAGAAGCTGGCGCACACGATGTCGATCTTCAACCTCGAGCCGCGCGCCAGGTCTTTCGCCTGAGCTCGCTGCGGCGTTCAGCGTGCGCGCTTGGCGACGCGGGCGATCAGCTCGTCGACCCGCGACAGGAACAGCTTCAGCACCGGCGAGCCGTTGGCCCGGTGGTGGCCGATCACGAGGTCGATCGTCGGCGCCTGGCCTTTCAGCGGTCGGCTGACGACAGACCAGGGCAAGAAATTCTGCGCGTAGGCCGGCAGCAGCGCGACGCCGCGCGTCGAGGCGACCAGCGAGATCGCCATCGACAGGTTGTCGACCTCGTGGCCCGGCGTGATCGCGAGGCCCGAGGACACGAGGTAGCGATCGATCACGCCGCGCAGCGTCGGCGCGGTGTGGGACACCGCGATGAAGGTCTCGCCCTCGAGCTCCCGGATGCCGATGCGGGCGTGCGAGGCGAGCCGGTGGTCGCTGGGCAGCACGACGATGATCGGCTCCGTCGCGAGTGGCGTGAAGACCAGGTCGGGCCGGTCCGGTTCGCGCCGCAGGAACGCGAGATCCAGTTGGCGCCGAGCGAGCGCGTCGGCGAGGCCGGGCGAGTATTGGCTCGAGACGGTCACGTCGATGTTCGGCAGCTCGCCGCGCAGCACGTGCATCGCCTCGGGCAGCCAGTCCATCTCCTGGCCGGTCAGGAAGCCGAGCGCGAACGTCGACTTCGAGGGCTGCGCCGCGCGCCGGGCCGCGGTGCACGCCGCCTCGACCTGGCCGAGCGCGAGCCGGGCGTGGTCGAGAAACGCACGGCCCGCGGCCGTCAGCTCGATGCCGCGCGAGCTGCGCGTCAGCAGCGGCACGCCGACCTCGTCCTCGAGATCGCGGATCTGCCGGCTCAGCGAGGGTTGCGCGGTGTGCAGCCGGCGCTCCGCCGCGACCGTCAGGCTGCCTTCCTCGGCGACCGCGACGAAGTAACGAAGGTGGCGCAACTCCATCGACGCTCCATGCTTGACAGGTATGGAGATCAGCTTACAAAGTCTTTTTCAAACGCGCAAGAGATCCCTACATTCTCCTTCGTGGCCGGCGTGTTGACCGGCCCAACGAAACCAAGAAGGAGTTCATCATGTCCAACCTTTCAGGCAAGACCGCATTGGTCACCGGCGCATCCCGCGGGATGGGTCGCGCGACCGCGTTGGCGCTCGCGAAGGCGGGTGCCCAGGTCCTCGTCCACTACGGCCGCGGTGCCGCGGAGGCCGAGGCCGTCGCCGCCGAAATCCGCCAGGCCGGCGGCCGTGCCGACGCGGTCGCCGCCGACCTGGCGGCCCCCGATGGCGCGCACAAGCTCGCCGCCCAAGTCCGCGACGTCGTCGGCGATCGGCTCGACATCCTGGTCGCGAACGCCGGCATCTCGGTGGGCGCGACGATCGAGGAGACGACGGTCGAATCCTTCGACCAGATGTTCGCGGTCAACGTGCGCGCGCCGTTCTTCCTGGTCCAGCAACTGCTGCCGATCCTGGGCCGGGGCAGCAGCGTCGTGCTGCTGTCCTCGCTCGCGGCGCATGCCTCGGTCGGTACCCTGTCGGCCTACGCGGCGACCAAGGGCGCCGTCGACACGCTGGTCAAGCACTTCGCCGCGGCGCTGGGCGAACGCGGCATTCGCGTCAACGCGGTCGCGCCGGGCGTCGTCGACACCGACATGTCCAAGTTCGCGCGCACCGATGCCGGCCGCGCCTACACGCTCGGCATGCAGGCCCTGAAGCGCATCGCGCAGCCCGGCGACGTGGCCGACGCCGTCGCCTTCCTGGCGTCGGATGCGGCCCGCTGGATCACCGGCGACACGTTGCGGGTCGATGGCGGCTCGAAGCTCTGAGCCGGTGGGGTGTCTGTTCTCGGTGCGTCGCGGAGTTTTGCTGTTCACGGTGGAGCGAGGCCGGCGTGCGCAGGACGCACGGTGAAAGGCGGCGACTCTCGGGGCGGGATGCGGGGTCGCCGACGCAGTGAACGCTCTACCCTGAACGACGTCGGCGACCCCGCATTCCGACCCGAGCGCAGGCAGACATAACGAGTGACTGCGACGCGCCGCGCAGCAATTCTTTGCGTTGCGCGGCGTCATCTGCGTCATCGGCGCCTTCGTTGAATCCGCAAGCCCGGTGCAAGCCGGTGCCGCTCGAGCGCTTCGGAGCTTTCTCGAAGCCGATTCAAACGGAACACCGTCATGACCACCTTGAAGTCCTTGCTGATTGCCGCGTCGCTCACGCTTGCGGCGGCCACGTCCTTCGCGCAGGCACCGATCGCTCCGGCGGCACCGGGTGCTCCGGGCGCGCCGATGGCCGCCCCGCACGCGATGCACCATCGGCACCACCACCACCATCATCACCACCATCGCCATCACCACCACCATCCGGTGGTCGCTCCGAAGGCGCCGTGATCGAGTCGGGCGAGAGTGCTCCCGCACTCTCTTCCGTCCGGGTTCAGCCGTCCAGGTTGATGCGCTTGACCAGCTGCGCGAGCGTGACCTCGGCGTCCACGTTCGCCACCTGACACGTGCCGGCCGCCAGGTGGCCGCCGCCGCCGTAGCCGAGCATCAGATCGCCGACGTTGGTCTTGCTGCCGCGGTCCAGGATCGACTTGCCGCAGGCCATCACGGTGTTCTGCTTCTGCACGCCCCACATCACGTGGATCGAGATGTTGCACTGCGGGTACAGCGCGTAGATCATGAAGCGGTTGGTCGCGAAGATCGTCTCCTCGCCGCGCAGGTCGAGCACGACGAGGTTGCCATGCAGCGTCGCGCAGCGGCGGATCTGCTCGCGCGCGGGCTCGCCGTGCGCGAAGTACAGGTCGACGCGCTCGCGCACGTCGGGCAGATCGAGGATCTCGTCGATCGAATGGTCGCGGCAGTACTCGATCAGGTCCATCATCAGCGCGTAGTTGCTGATGCGGAAGTCACGGAAGCGGCCGAGGCCGGTGCGCGCGTCCATCAGGTAGTTCAGCAGCACCCAGCCGTTCGGGTCGAGGATGTCGGTGCGGTCGTACTGGGCCGAATCGGCCTTGTCGACCGCCTCCATCATCTGGTCGGCGATGCGCGGGAAGGCCTGCTTCGCACCATAGTGGTTGTAGACGACGCGCGCGGCCGACGGCGCGTCGACCTCGATGATGTGGTTGCGGTGCTTGCCGTTGCGGATCGTCTCCGACAAATGGTGGTCGAACGCCAGGTAGGCGCCCGGCACGTAGGGCAGGTTGGTCGTGATGTCGTTCGGGCCGACATCGATCTTGCCGTCCTGCATGTCCTTCGGGTGGACGAACTTGATCTCGTCGATCAGCTTCATCTCGTTCAGCAACACGGCGCAGACCAGGCCGTCGAAATCGCTGCGCGTGATGAGGCGGTACTTTTGGGGGCTCATGGGTCACATCCGAAAGGTCACACCCCTGGGATTACGGCAGCTCGGCGCCGAACTGAAGCCCTGCTTGCGGGCAAACCCGCAACCGGCGACGGTGCCCGGCACGCGATAGTTGACAACAGTTGCCCCTACCCGCCGGAGACGCTTCGTGGCCGATCACCCCTGGATCAAGTCCTACCCGAAAGGCGTCCGCTGGGATGCCGAACTGCCGCTGATGCCGGTGCAACAACTTCTGGACGACGCGGTCAGGCGCTGGCCCGACCACCCGGCCGTCGAGTTCATGGGTCGCGTCATCAGCTACAGCGAGCTCGGTGCTCTCGTGAACCGTGCCGCCAAAGGCTTTCAGGCGATCGGCGTGGGGCCGGGCGTGCATGTCGGTCTCTTCATGCCCAACACGCCGCACTATGTGCTCGCGTTCTTCGGCGTGCTGAAAGCGGGAGGCACTGTCGTCAACTATTCGCCGCTGGACGCCGAGCGCGTGCTGGCGCACAAGATCGAAGACAGCGAGACCGATGTGCTGGTCACGCTCGACCTGGCGGCGCTCTATCCCGCGATGCAGCGCCTGCTCGGATCGTCGCGCCTGAAGACGCTCGTCGTCGGCAACCTGGGCGACTACGCCGCGCAGCCTGCGACCGTGCGGGCACATCTGCAAGGCGCGGGTCAATTGGCACCGGTCGCGGTCGATGAACACCACCTCGCGTTCGAGCAGCTGCTGCAGAACGACGGCGCCTACGAGACGCACGCGCTCGGCGATCTGCGCCAGGCGGTCGTCGCGCTGCAGTACACCGGCGGCACGACCGGCCTGCCGAAGGGCGCGATGCTGACGCATGCCAACCTGAGCGCCGCATGCGCGCAGTACATGGAGAGCACGCAAGGCAATCCGCGCGTGCTGAAGGAAGGCGAGGAACGTGCGCTCGTCGTGCTGCCGCTCTTCCACATCTATGCCATGACCGTGAACCTGCTGTTCGGCGTGCGGCTCGGCGCGCTGATGGTGCTGCATCCGCGCTTCGATCTCGAGGCCGCGATCCGCGATCTGGTCGACAAGAAGATCACCATGTTCGCCGGCGTGCCCACGATGTACACGGCAATCGTGAATCACCCGAAGGTGAAGGAAGGCGCGCTGCGCTCGCTGCAGTTCTGCGGTTCGGGCGGTGCGCCGCTGCCGGTCGAGGTCGGTGCGCGATTCTTCGAGCTCACGGGCACCAAGCTCAACGAAGGCTGGGGCATGACCGAGACCTCGCCGACCGGAACCTTCACGCCGGTGCACGGCATGCGCAAGGCCGGCTCCTGCGGCATGCCGCTGCCCAACATCGAGCTCCGTTTCGAAAGCCTCACCGAGCCCGGCAGCGAGGCCGTTCCCGGCGAGCCGGGCGAACTCTGCATCAAGGGCCCGAACGTGATGAAGGGCTACTGGAAGAACGAGGACGCGACCGCACGGTCGATGACGAAGGACGGCTTCTTCCGTACCGGGGATGTCGCGCGCATGGACGACGACGGCTTCGTCTTCATCGTGGACCGCACGAAAGACATGCTGCTGTGCGGTGGCTTCAACGTCTATCCGCGCGTGATCGAAGAGGCGATCTACGAGCATCCTTCGGTCGAAGAGGTGTGCGTGATCGGGGTGCCGGAC
>DASYCA010000005.1:0-2547 GCA_036500445.1 Burkholderiaceae bacterium
GCGGCGTCGCCTCGCGATAGACGATGTCCTGTTCCTCGACGATGCAGACCTGGCCATCGGCGCGGGTGGTGTGCTCGACCGTCACGAACCACAGCGAGCCGCGCTTGCCGACCTTGTTCTCGACCTTCTGGATGCGGCTCAGCCGCGTCGCGGGCGCGTCGACGGCGAGCGGGCCCAGGTAGCGCAGCCGGCTGCCCGCCCACATGCGGCGCGGCAGCTCGATCGGCGGCAGGAAGCCGCCGCGTTTCGGGTGGCCGTCCGGGCCCAGCCCGCCGCGCGCGACGACCGGGTTGAAGAACAGCCACTGCCAGCCCGGCGGCAGCGCCGCGCCGGGCGCCGGCGCGACATTCAATCCCAGCGTCGCGGCCATCGCCTGCACGGCGGGCGCGGCGAGCCGCTCGGTCCGCTCTTCCTCGCGGCCGACCCAATCGTCATACACGGTCGTCATGCGCTCGCCCTCAGCTCAGCTTCGCGTCGAAGACTTCGGCCGGGTAGGGCTTGAAGTCCTGCAGCAGCTTGAAGCCGCCGTCGGGCATCGCCTGGATGATCCCCTCCTGGCGCGCGCCGCGGTGGTCGCCGGCCTTGAACGAGACCTTGCGCGCCCCGCCGACGCTCTGGTTCGTCATCGTCTCCATCACGTCGACGAGGCTGGCGCGCGTCAGCGGCTTGCCGCTGGCCAGCAGCATCTGGAAGCCCTTCACGAACAGCGCCCCGTTGCTCCAGCCGTTCAGGCCGAACACGCCAATCGCGTCGTTCGGGTAGAGCTTGGCGACCGTCTCGCGGTAGGCCTTGATCTCCGCGTCCTCGCCGGTGACGGGCAGCAGCCAGGACGAGAAGTAGACGCCGTCCAGCAGCGGGCCGGCGAGCTTGCGCGTGGTCGGGTCGGCGGTGAAGAACGGCGCCATCCACTTGGCGGAGTAGCCGATGCGGTCGGCCGCCTTCAGCGCGGCCGCGAGGTTGGCGTTGGAGCCGAACAGGATCACGACATCGGCCTTCGCGTTCGCCAGGCGCCGCACGTGCGGCGTGAAGTCGGTGTTGCGGACCTCGAACGGAATCGACTCGGCCGCCTCCTTCTTGCGCGACGCGATGTGCATCTCGAAACCGCGCTTGGCCGAGCGGCCGAGTTCGTCGTTCTCCCACAGCAGCGCGACGCGGCTGGCGTTCAGCCCGCCCAGCGCGTAGTCCAGGTTGGCCGCGGCCGACCAGCCGTAGTCCGGCAGCAGCGGGAACACGAGGCGCTCGGAGAACAGCGCGCTGGCGCCACCGATCGGGCCGATCATCGGCAGGCCGACCTCCTTCGCATACGGGATCACCGCGACCGACTGCGCGGTGCCGGTGGCCGCGGCGAGCGCGAAGATCTTGTTCTCCTCGACCAGGCGGCGCGTCACCGCGACACTGCGCGCCGGCTCGTAGCCGTCGTCGTAGGTGATGAAGTTGATCTTCCAGCCGTTCAGCGCGTTCGTCTCGTTGGCCCACTTGAAGCAGGCGTCGGCCGCGTGCGTCAGCGTGGCGTAGAACGGCACCGGGCCGGTGATCGGCGTGAAGGCGCCGACGGTGACCGTCTTGCTGGCCAGGTCGATGCCGGGCGACGCGGCCTGGGCCTGGGCCCAGGAGGGCAGGCCGACCGAGGCGGCGAGGGCACTGCCGGAGAGAAAAGTCCTTCTGCGCACGGTGGGTCTCCTGGGTTGTCGAGCATCGCGGACGTGAAATTTCGCCGCAAAGAATGCATTGTATATAGGCGCGTTGCGGTTGAGACATGCGGGTTTCTCCCTGCTCACTCCTGTAAACAAGGTCATGCACCAAATATAGAATGCATTCTTTCTCTGGCCACAAGCCCCCATGCACCGACCTCCTCCCCTCGCCGGCCGCCGCATCATCGAGCTGGGCACGATGCTCGCCGCGCCGTTCGCCGCCCACATCCTGTCGCAGCTCGGCGCGGAGGTGATCAAGGTCGAGCCGCAGCGCGGCGACCCGACCCGCAGCCTCGTGCGCGGCGGCCCCAGCGGCACCTTCATCGCGTACAGCCACGGCAAGAAGAGCGTCTGCATCGACCTCGCGCAGCCGGACGGCCACGCCGCGTTCTGCCAGCTGCTGCGCAGCGCCGACGCGCTCGTCCACAACCTCGCGCCGAAGGCCGCCCGCAAGCTCAAGCTGACGCGCGAGGACTGCGCGGCCGTCAACCCGAAGCTGATCTACTGCCACATCCGCGGCTACGCGGCCGGCCCGCAAGGCGACGACCTCGCGTCGAACCCGGTCGCCGAGGCCTCGACCGGCGTGATGGAGGCCAACATCGTCAACGGCCGCCCGAGCCGGCTCGGGCCTTCGTACCACGACCAGTTCGCCGGCGCCTACGCGGTGATCGGCCTGCTCGGCTCGATGCTGCAGGCGCGCGACGGCGAGCCGGCCCAGCCGGTCGAGATCGGCCTGTACGAGACGGGGCTGCACGTCGCCTCGCGCGACCTCGTCGCCGTGCAATTGAAAACGCAGTTGCTCGGCCGCCCCGAGCGCGAACCGAACGGCGAATTCAGCATGCCCGGCTACGGCGCC
>DASYCA010000006.1:0-4203 GCA_036500445.1 Burkholderiaceae bacterium
TCCTGCCCGACGTGCCGACCGTCGCGGAGACCTTGCCGGGCTACGAGATGACCGGCTGGCAAGGCCTGTGGGCGCCGGTCGGCACGCCGGCCGCGATCATCCAGCGCGTGAACGCGGCGATGGTGAAGGTCGTTCGCTCGCCCGAGATGCAAAAGAAGATCCGCGAGCTCGGCTACGAGCCGCTCGGCTCGACCCCGAAGGAAATGGCCGACCGCATCCACGCCGAGCTCGGCGAATGGACCACGCTGATCCGCCAATCGAACATCTCGCTCGACCAATGAACACCTCAGAATCCGGCGGGAACGCCTTCGAGACCGTCACCGTCACGCGCGAAGGGCGCGTGGCGATCGTCGCGCTGGCGCGGCCCGCGGCGATGAACGCGATCAACGTGCAGATGCGCACCGAGTTGCGCCACGCGCTCGACGCGCTGCGCCGCGACGCCGACGTCGGCGCGGTCGTCCTCACCGGCAGCGGCGACAAGGCCTTTTGCGCCGGCATGGACCTGCGCGAGTTCTCGGCCGCGCAGGCCGGCGTGCCGGTCGCCGAGATGAAGCGCTTTCGCTGGGAGCACGGCGAAGGGATCGCGGCGTTCGACAAACCCATCATCGCCGCGGTGAACGGGCTGGCGATCGGCGGCGGCGTCGAGTTAACCCTGCTGTGCGACATCGTGTTCGCCGCCGAACGCGCGAGCTTTGCGTTCGCCGAGATCAAGCGCGGGTTGATGCCGGGCAACGGCGGCACGCAGCGCCTGTCGCGCCGCATCGGCAAGGCCCGCGCGCTCGACATGATCCTGACCGGCCGGACCGTCAGCGCGCCGGAGGCGCTCGCGATCGGCCTGGTCGAACACGTGGTCGCCGACGCCGAGCTGCTGCCGCGCGCGCTGGCGCTGGCGGCGCTGATGGCCGAGAACGCGCCGGTCGCGGTGCGCAGCGCGAAGGCGGCGGTCCAGCGCGGCGTGGAGATGTCGCTGGACGAAGGCCTGCGCCTGGAGCAGGACCTGGCCGCCTTCCTCTACACCACCGACGACGCCCGCGAGGGCCCGCTCGCCTTCGTCGAAAAGCGCCCGCCGGTCTGGCGCAATCGCTGAACCGAAAGATCCCGCATGTCTTCTGCTCCCGAGATGTTCCGCAGCTTGATGTTCGCGCCGAGCAGCCGCCCGGAGCTGCTCGCCAAGGCGCAGACCGGCCACGCCGACGCGCTGATCTTCGATCTCGAGGATTCGGTCCCGGCGAACGCGAAGGACGAGGCGCGCCGCAACGCCGGCGAGGCATTGGCCCGTGGGCTCGCGAAACCGACCTATCTGCGCATCAACCACCCGCGCAGCGGTGATTTCCGCGCCGATCTCGCGGTGCTGCGGCAGGCGCCGAATGTGCACAACCTTCGCGGCGTCGTGCTGCCCAAGGCCGACGTCGCCGCGGACGTCGCGCTCGTCGCCGCGGAACTGGCCGCGGTCGAGTCGGGCGCCGGCTGGGCCGGCGGCAGCCTGCGCATCCTGCCGCTGATCGAGACCTGTGTGGGCCTGCGCAACAGCTTCGAGCTCGCGACCGCGTCGCCGCGCGTTTGCGGCATGGCGCTGGCGAGCGCCGAGGAAGGCGACTTCATGGTCGACCTCGGCGGCCGCTGGACCCCGCGCAGCCTGGCGCTCGCCTACCCGCGCAGCAAGCTCGTCGTCGATGCGCGCGCGGCCGGGCTGCAGTGGATCGTCGACGGCGTGTTCATGAACCTGAAGGACAACGACGCGCTGCGTGCCGAATGCGGGATCGCGCGCGAGCTCGGCTTCGTCGGCAAGATGGCGATCCACCCGACCCAGCTCGACGTGATGCACGAGGTGTTCTCGCCGAGCGCCGACGAACTGGAGTACGCGCACGGATTGATCGCGGCGTTCCGCGAAGGCGAAGCGCGCGGCGTCGCCGCGGTGCGCTTTCGCGGGATGATGGTGGACTATGCCAACGTGCGCCTGGCCGAGCGCACGCTGTCGCTGGGGGGGCAATCATGAACGCGCCGAGCCGACCCGCCGTGCCGCTGCGGCATCACGCGCCGCTGCGTTCCCCGGCCGACGTCGAGGCGATCGAGCGGGTCCCGATCGAGCAGCGCATCGGGCGCTGGGACTTCGCGCTGAACCTGCTCGACGGCTGCCGCCACGATCCGCAGCGCGTGGCGCTGCACGCGACCGACAACGGCGACCTCGACGGCCCGCTGGTGAGCTGGACCTTCGCCGAGCTGGAACGGCGCGCGATCCAGATCGCGAACCTGCTGCGTGCCCGCGGCGTCGGCGCGGGCGACGCGTTCGCGATCGTCAGTCCGACGGTGCCGGCGCTGTTCGCCACGCTGATCGGCGGCTTTCTCGCGGCGCGGCCGTTCCCGATCAACTGGATGCTGGACGCGCGCGCGCTCGCCGACCTGATCCGCGCCGCCGACGCGAAGGTCGTGATCGCGCTCGGCCCGACGCCGGGCTTCTCGATCTGGGACAACGTCGGCGCCGCGCTCGCGACGCTGGAGCGGCCACCGGCGCTGTTCACCTTGCACGATCCGTTCGCTGCCCCGCACCCGGATGACCTGCTCACCGCCGCGGCGGCCCACCCGGCGGATCGCCTGAGCTTCGAGCGCCCGACCGCGCAGCGCTCCGACATCGCCTGCTACGTGCATTCGGGCGGCACGACCGGCCACCCGAAGATCGTCAAGATCCTGCACGGCGGCCTGGTGTACCGGCAGTGGGCCGCGAACCTGTGCCTGGCCTTCACGCCCGACGACGTGGTGCTGTCGGACACGCCGCTGTTCCACATCGGCGGCCTGCTGGTGCGCGGGCTCGTCTCCACCGCCGACGGGCACACGACGATCGTGCCGAGCATGCACGGCGCGCGCGACAAGCGCTACATCGCGAACTACTGGCGCTTCGTCGAGCGCTTCGGCATCACGCAGATCTCGGGGGTGCCGACGACGCTGTCGGTGCTGGCGAAGAACCCGCCGACGACCGAGAACATCGCATCGCTGCGGCCGTACTTCGCGACCGGCTCGACCGCGATGGCGCCCGCCGTGCAGCAGCGCATCGGCGAGATCACCGGCGCACGCGCGCTGCAGACCTACGGGCTGACCGAGAACACCAGCCACGTGTCGGTCGACCCGCGCGACGGCGAGATCCGCGCCGGCTGCTCCGGCATTCGCGTGGCCTACATGCAGGTGCGCATCGTGAAGGCGGATGCCGAGGGCAAGATCCTGCGCGACTGCGCGATCGGCGAAGACGGCGTGGTGCTGGTGGGCGGCCCCGGCGTGGCCGGCGGCTACCTCGATCCGCTGCAGGACCGCGGCGCCTTCCTCGCCGACGGCTGCTTCTTCACCGGCGATCTCGGCAGCATCGACGCGGACGGCTACCTCCGCATCAGCGGGCGCCTGAAGGACCTGATCATTCGCGGCGGCCACAACATCGAGCCGCGGCTGATCGAAGACGCGCTGCTGCAATCGCCCTGGGTCGCCCAGGCGGCCGCGGTCGGCCGGCCGGACGCGCATGCCGGCGAAGTGCCGATCGCCTATGTCGAGCTGCACCCCGGCGCGCAGGTGAGTGCGCAGGAACTGCTGGCCTACGCCGCCGAGCGCATTCCCGAGCGGCCCGCGGTGCCGAAGGAGATCGTGTTCCTCGACAAGCTGCCGCTAACGGCGGTCGGCAAGCCGATCAAGCACCTGCTGCAGCTGGATGCGGCCCGGCGCGTGTTCCGCGAGGCCCTGGCGCCGGTGCCCGGACCGTGGGACCTCGAGGTCGTCAACACCGGCGGCAGCGGCATGAAGACGATGCTCGGCATGAAGGGGGCGACGGCGGCGTCGCGTCGGCAGGCTCACGCTATCCTGTCGGCGTATTCGACACCCTACGTCATCACGGAATGACGCCGGCTCCAACTCCTGTGAGGACTTCCCGATGCCCATCGAACTCTGGCTCGCCTTCGTCGCCGCCTCGGCGATCTTGCTCGTCATCCCCGGCCCGACGATCCTGACCGTCATCAGCTATTCGATGGCGCATGGGCGCCGCGCCAACGTGCCGCTGGTCGCCGCGGTCGCGCTCGGCGATTCGACCGCGCTGGTCGTCTCGCTGCTCGGCCTGGGCGCGCTGCTCGCGGCGTCGGCCTTCTGGTTCACCGCCGTCAAGTGGGTCGGCGGCGTGTACCTGCTGTGGCTCGGCGTCAAGCTGCTGCGCGCCGGCGTCTCGTCCGCCGA
>DASYCA010000007.1:0-10870 GCA_036500445.1 Burkholderiaceae bacterium
CGGGATGCAGTTCTTCGATGCGATCTTCGCCGGCACGCTGCCCGGCGTGCCGATCGGCGAGACGCTCGATTTCATCCCGATCGAGATGACCCCCGGGCGCGCGGTGTTCCAGGGGCGCCCGAAGCTGCGCCACTACAACCCGCTCGGCACCGTTCATGGCGGCTGGATCGCGGCGCTGCTCGATTCCTGCGTCGGCTGCGCGGTGCACACGACGCTGGCGGCCGGCAAGGCCTACACGACCGCCGAGCTGAAGATCAACTACGTCCGCGCGCTGACGACCAGGACGCCGCTGGTGCGCGCGATCGGCAGCATCATCCACCTCGGCAACCGGATGGGCACGGCCGAGGGCCGCCTCGTCGGTGCCGACGGGAAGCTGTACGCTCACGCCTCCACGACCTGCTTCATCTTCGACGCGGGCTGATCCACGAAGGCACCCCATGAGACTGCTCCACACCATGCTGCGCGTCGGCGACCTCGACCGCTCGATCAAGTTCTACACCGAGATCATGGGCATGACGCTGCTGCGCCAGTCCGAGAACCCGTCGCAGAACTACTCGCTCGCGTTCCTCGGCTACGGCGCCAACCCGGAGCACGCCGAGATCGAACTGACCTACAACCACGGCGTCGACTCGTACGAGCTCGGCACCGCGTACGGCCACATCGCGATCGCGGTGCGCAACGCGGCGGTCGCCTGCGACCGCATCCGCGCCGGCGGCGGCAACGTGACGCGCGAGGCCGGCCCGGTCAAGGGCGGCACGACCGTGATCGCGTTCATCACCGACCCCGACGGCTACAAGGTCGAGCTGATCGAGCGCAGCTTCGACTGATCAACCAGGACTTCCCATTCATGTTCGCCCAACTCGTCACCGCCTCCCTGAACCGCCGCGGCGTCCACTACGCGTGGGTCATCGCCGCGGTGACCTTCTTCGCGATGCTGACGACCGCCGCCGCGCTCGGCCTGCCGGGCGCGATGCTGCAGCCGCTGTCCAAGGAGTTCGGCTGGACGACCGATGAACTCTCGTCGGTGTTCGCGGTGCGCTTCGCGCTGTTCGGGCTGCTCGGGCCGTTCGCCGCGGTCTTCATCGGCCGCTTCGGGCTGCGCCGCATCATGGTCACCGCCGCGAGCTTCATCGCCGTCGCGATGGTGCTCGCCACCGGCGTCACGCAGCTCTGGCAGCTGTTCGTGCTCTGGGGCCTGGTGCTGGGCTGCGGCACCGGCCTCACCGCGCTGGTGCTGGGCGCGATGGTCGCGAGCCGCTGGTTCACGGCCCAGCGTGGCCTGGTCGTCGGCCTGTTCGCCGCGAGCACCGCGACCGGGCAGCTGATCTTCCTGCCGATCGCGGCCTGGATGATCGAGCACCTGGGCTGGCGCTATGCGGTGATCCCGGTGTTCACCGCCTGCGTGCTGGTCGCGATCTTCGCGACGCTGTTCATGCGCGACGACCCGCGCGACGTCGGGCTGCGCTCCTACGGCGAGCCCGAGGGCACGCCGCAGGAGCCGGCGCCCCAGCGCGCGACGACGCTCAACTTCCTCGGCCCGTTCAAGATCCTGCGCGAAGCCTCGACGAACCGAACGTTCTGGATCCTCGCCGGCACCTTCTTCATCTGCGGCCTGTCGACCAACGGGCTGGTGCAGACGCACTTCATCTCGCTGTGCGGCGACCAAGGGCTGGGGCCGGTGCCGGCCGCGTCGGTGCTGTCGATGATGGGCCTCTTCGACCTGTTCGGCACCACGCTGTCGGGTTATCTGTCCGACCGCTACGACACGCGCAAGCTGCTGGCCTGGTACTACGGGCTGCGCGGGCTGTCGCTGTTCTGGCTGCCGCACTCGACCTTCACGCTGTATGGCCTCTCGATCTTCGCGATGTTCTACGGGCTGGACTGGATCGCGACGGTGCCGCCGACCGTGAAACTCGCGGCCCAGGAGTTCGGCAAGGAGCGCGCCGGGCTGATCTTCGGCTGGGTCTTCGCCGCGCATCAGCTGGGCGCCGCGACCGCGGCCTACGGCGCAGGCCTCACGCGCACGCTGCTGCTGACCTACAACCCGGCGTTGTACACGGCCGGCGCCGCCTGCCTGCTGGCGGCGTTGCTGGCGATGATGATCGTGCGGCGCAAGGCGGACACGCCGCCGCCGATGGTGAACGCGGCGGCGAGCGCTTAGGCGCGGCGCTCACTCGCGCTCACTCGCGCTTGAGCGCGCTGGCTTCCTTGGCCAGCGCGGTGATCCTGCCCCAGTCCTTCGCGGCCACCGCATCCGCCGGCGTCAGCCACGAGCCGCCGCAGACCTTGACGTTCGGCAGCGCGAGGAAATCCGGCGCGGTCGCGAGCGAGATGCCGCCGGTCGGGCAGAACACGACGTCGGTGAAGGGCCCGGCCAGCGCCTTCAGCATCGGGATCCCGCCGGCCTGCATCGCCGGAAAGAACTTGAGGAAGAAATAACCGTCGGCATTCGCCTGCATCACCTCGCTGCCGGTCGCGGTGCCGGGCAGCAGCGGGAGGTCGATCTCGCGGCAGATCTTGCCGATCTCGCTGGTGTAGCCGGGGCTCACCGCGAAGACGCAGCCGACGTCCTTCGCGGCCTGCGCGTCGGCGCGGCTGCGCACGGTACCGGCACCGAGGATCGCATCGGGCACCTCGCGTGCGATCGCCTCCATGCACTTCAGCGCGATCGGGGTGCGCAAGGTCACCTCGAGCACGCGCACGCCACCCGCGACGAGAGCCTGGGCCATCGGCACCGCGTCTTCCAGCCGGTTGATGACGATGACCGGGATGACCGGGCCGTAGGCGACGAGATCGAGTGAGTTCATCGGGGGAGTCCTGGTAGGGGGAAAGTCGGCGCGCGTGTCAGAGCCAGGAGCAGGCGCCCTGCTCGGCGCTCAGCACGTTGCGGCGCATGCCGGCGAAGAGCTCGCGGCCGAGGCCGTGGCCGTTGATCCCGGCCTGCTCCTCGGGCAGCCGGGCCTGTTCGCGCGCAGCCCAAATGGCCGGCTCGACGAGCGCTTCGAGCGTCCCGTCGACGGCGTCCAGGCGCAGCACGTCGCCATCGCGCACCTTGCCGAGCGGGCCGCCGTGCATCACCTCGGGGCTGACGTGGATCGCGGCCGGGATCTTGCCCGAGGCGCCGCTCATGCGCCCGTCGGTCACCAGCGCGACCTTGAAGCCCCGGCCCTGCAGCACACCCAGCGGCGGCGTCAGTTTATGAAGCTCGGGCATGCCGCAGGCGGCCGGCCCCTGGAAGCGCAGCACCGCGATGAAGTCGCGCTCCAGCGTGCCGGCCTTGAACTGCTCCAGCACCTGCTCCTGGGTGTCGAACACCAGCGCCGGCGCCTCGACGATGTGGCGCTCGGCCGGCACCGCCGAGATCTTGATCACCGAGCGGCCGAGGTTGCCGGTCAGAAGCTTCAGGCCGCCCTCCTCGCTGAACGGTGCCGCGGCGGTGCGCACGACCGATGCATCGATCGGCGTCGGCGGCAGCGAGTGCCATTTCAGCTTTCCATCGACCTGGTCCGGCACCGTGCCGAACGCGCGCAGGCCGCCGGGCACGACGGTCTGCACGTCACCGAACATCGCGCCGCTGTCGATCAGCTCGCGGATCACGAAGCCCGGGCCGCCTGCGGCCTGGAACTGGTTCACGTCGGCGCTGCCGTTCGGGTAGACGCGCGCCAGCAGCGGCGTGCAGCGCGAGAGGTCGGAGAAATCGGTCCAGTCGATCAGGATGCCGGCCGAACGCGCGACCGCGACCCAGTGGATCAAATGATTCGTCGAGCCGCCGGTCGCCAGCAGCGCGACCATCGCGTTGACGATCACGCGTTCGTCGACCATTTTTCCGATCGGCGTGAAGCTCTCGCCCTTCTTCGTGATCGCCAGCAGCGTGCGCACCGCGTCGCGCGTCAGCGCCTCGCGCAGCTCGGCGTGCGGGTGGATGAACGCCGCGCCGGGCACGTGCAGGCCCATCGCCTCCAGCAGCATCTGGTTGCTGTTGGCGGTGCCGTAGAAAGTACACGTGCCGGCGCCGTGGTAGGCGGCCGACTCGGCTTGCAGCAGCTCGCCGCGCCCGACCTTGCCCTGCGCGTACTGCTCGCGCACCTTCGACTTGGCGGTGTTGTCCAGGCCGGTGCTCATCGGCCCGGCCGGCACGAACACGCACGGCAGGTGGCCGAAGTGCAGCGCGCCGATCAGCAGCCCGGGCACGATCTTGTCGCACACGCCGAGCAGCAGCGCGGCGTCGAAGACGTCGTGCGTCAGGCCGATCGCGGTGCCCATCGCGATCGTGTCGCGCGAGAACAGGCTCAGCTCCATGCCGGGCAGCCCTTGCGTGACGCCGTCGCACATCGCCGGCACACCGCCGGCGACCTGCACCGTCGCGCCGAGCCGCGCCGCCTCGTCGCGGATCACTTGCGGAAAGCCCTCGTAGGGCTGGTGCGCCGACAGCATGTCGTTGTACGAGGTGATGATGCCGATGTGCGGCGCGCGCTCGGCGACGATGCGCAGCTTGTCGTTGGCGGGCATCGCCGCGAACGCGTGCGCGACATTCGCGCAGCCCATGCGGTCGGCACCGCGCGGGCGCTGGACCGCGGCGTCGACCCGCGCGAGGTAGGCGGCTCGCGTGCGCGCGCTGCGCTCGCGGATGCGCTCGGTGACTTCGACGACTGCTTGCTTCATGGCCGACCTCCGCTTGAATCCGGAACTGTAACCGAGGTTCGGATTTTCGAGTAACCGGGTTACATCGTCAACCCCACGCTCGACTCAAGCAAGTATCGACCCAGCATCCGGGCGATGGTTCGACTCAGTGCAGCCGCAACTCCACCCGGCGCGCCTCGCGCGCATCGGCGCCGCCGGTCGTCTCGATCGGCTTGTCCATCTGGATGCGCTCCAGCGGCACGCCGGCCGCGACCAGCGCGTCGCGCACCGCGAGTGCGCGGTTCTTCGCGAGTTCGGCGTTCTTCGCGGCGTCGCCGCTCGCGTCGTGGTAGCCCGAGATCTGGACGCTGCGGGTCGCGTCGGCGCGTGCCGCGTCGGCGACCAGCGCGATCATCCCGGCGGCCTCCGGCGGCAACGCGTCGGAGGCCAGTTCGAAGTAGATCCGGCCGTTCGGTTCGGTCGCCGCCGCGCCGGCGCCGGACGCTGCCGTGGCGGAGCCCGGCGCCGCCGCAGCGGTCGCGGCGGTTGCGGCGGTTGCGGCGCTCGCGGTCTTGGCGTCGTCGCCCATCGTGGTCGACACGGCCAGCGCGATCACGCCCGCGATCACCAGCCCCACCACCCCGGCCAGCACCATCAGTGCGTAATTCTGGCTGTCGTCGTTTTGATCACTCATTCTTGTGCTCCGTTGCGCCGCGATGAAAGATTCATTTTAGAGTGAGGCCATGACGACTCCGATTCCGGCACCCGGCCCTGGCGCGCCCTACTCGTCGATCTCGTTGCGCGACCCGCAGCCGATGCTCGCGCAGGCCCGCGCCGCCTGGGGCGGTGCGCACGACCTGTGGGTGTTCGGCTACGCCTCGCTGATCTGGCGCCCCGAGTTCGAATCGGACGAACAGCGCCCGGCGACCGTGCACGGCTGGCACCGCGCGCTGGAGATGCGCTCGCGCGTGAACCGCGGCACGCCCGAATGCCCCGGCCTGGTGTTCGCGCTGGTCGCCGGCGGCTCGTGCCGCGGCATGGTCTACCGCGTCGCCCGCGAGCGCGCCGACGCCGAGCTCGAGCGGCTCTGGGTGCGCGAGATGCCGACCGGCGTCTACGACCCGAAATGGCTCGCCTGCCGCACGCCCGCGGGCCCGGTGCGCGCGCTCGCGTTCACGCTCAGCCGGCGCAGCCCGGCCCACACCGGGCGCCTGGACGACGCGCAGATGATCGACGTGCTGCGCCGCTCGGTCGGCCGCTACGGCAGCACGCTCGACTACCTGCTCGAGACCGCCGGCTCGCTGCGCAGCTGCGGAATCCGCGACCGCGAGATCGAGCGCCTGGCGGCGCTCGCACGCACCCATGGCCTGGCCGCGCACCCGCACCACGGCCAGCCGCGCAGCGGCGCGCACGAGGGCCCGGCACCGGCCTCTACCAGCGCGTCTCCGGCCCCGAATCGCTGAAGCCGGTGCGGCGCACGCTCTCGAGGTCGGCGACGGTGTCGACATCGACGAGCACGCCGGGGTCGTCGACGTTGAGCGCGAACGCCGGGTAGCGCGCGATCAGGCGGCGCGCCCCTTCGTCGCCGGTCAGCACGACCAGCTCGGAGTACAGCTCGCCGGAGAAGCCGACCGGGTGGCCGCGGCGGCCCTTGTACTGCGCAAAGACGATCGCGTGCGTCTCGAGCTCGCGCGCGACGCGCTGCAGCGTCGCCGGGCGCACCTGCGGCATGTCGCCGGGCAGGATCAGCCAGCCGCTCGCATTCGGACGCGCACTGACCCCGGCCGCGATCGAAAAGCCCATGCCGAGCGAGGTGGTGTTCGCGCTGCCGACCTCGGGCACGATGATCACGTCGCGCGCCGCAATGCTGCCGCGCGCAACGTCGGCGAGCGCCGGGGTCGTGACGACCACGACCGGCAGCTCGCTCTCGATCGCCCGGCTCAAGGTCGTGCCCAGCACCGTCTGGCCGCCCAGGCTCTGTGCAAGCTTGTGTTCGGTGCCCTTGAAGCGAGAGCCCTTGCCCGCCGCCAGCACGATCACCGCAGGCCGCGCATCCATTCGATTCCTCTTTGATGATTCGGGCCCAAGAATGGAATCCCTCAGGCATTTGAGGTAGTCGTGCGTCTACCTAAGGCCTTCCCCGTACGGGTTCTTATACTCTGACGCATGGATCAGCTCGCTCAACTCCGTAAATCGTACGAGCGTGCCGAACTCGACGAATCGGCCTCGCTCGCGGATCCGACCGCGCAGTTCGAGCACTGGCTCGATCAGGCGCTGGGCGCCAAGTTGCCGGAACCGAACGCGATGACGCTGGCGACCGTCGGCGCCGATGGCCGGCCGTCGACCCGCATCGTGCTGATCAAGGGCGTCGACGCGCGCGGCATCGTCTGGTACACGAACTACGCCAGCCGCAAGGGCCGCGAGCTCGCGCTGCACCCGTTCGCCGCGCTGCAGTTCCACTGGGTCGAGCTCGAGCGCGTCGTGCGCATCGAGGGCGCGGTCGAGAAGGTGGACGCGGCCGAGTCGGACGCGTACTTCGCGTCGCGCCCGATCGATTCCCGCATCGGCGCCTGGGCCTCGCCGCAGAGCGAGGTGATCGCCTCGCGCGCGGTGCTGGTCGCCAACGTCGCGAAGCTCGGCGCGAAATTCCTGCCGACGCTGCTCTCGAGCGGGCCGCCGCGCCCGCCGCACTGGGGCGGCTACCGTCTCGTGCCGGACCGCTGGGAGTTCTGGCAGGGCCGCCCCTCGCGCCTGCACGACCGGCTGCGCTACCGCCGCGATGGCGCGGCCTGGGTGCGCGAGCGCCTGGCGCCTTGAGGCGCGGCCGCCGCTACGGCGCGAGCGAGCGCGCCTCCTCGATCATCGCGTCCAGGCGTTTCAGGAACACCTTGAAGTCGATCGGCTTGGTCCAGTAGTCGTCGAAGCCCTCGGCCATCGCGCGGCTGATGTCCGCGGTCACGCCGTTCGCGGAGAGCGCGACCATGCGGGTGCCGCGCAGCGTCGGCTCGGCGCGCAGCCGGCGCAGCACCTCGAAGCCGTCGATGTCGGGCAACTGCATGTCGATCAGCACGACCTGCGGCTTCCGGGCGATCGCCATCGCGACGCCCGAGAGGCCGTCGACCGCGCAGTGCAGCTCGACGCCCGGCCGCAGCGCGACCAGGCCCTCGACCAGGATCACGTTGACCGCGTTGTCCTCGATGTAGAGCGTCGTCAGCAGCGGCGCCGGCTCGGGCAGCAGCTCGGGCGGCGGCACGGGCGGCGGCACGGGCGGCGGCAAGACCGGCGCGACCGCCGAGGGCAACGCCGCCGCGGCCGGCGCCGCGTCCGCGCCCGCCGCCGGCTCGAGCACGACCCGGAACTCGCTGCCCTGCCCCAGCGTGCTGGAGACCTCGACGCGGCCGTGCATCAGCTCGGTCAGCTTCGCGGCGATCGCCAGCCCCAGCCCGACGCCGATGATGCCTTCGCGCTCGACGCCGAGGCGGTTGAAGGCCTCGAACAGGTGATCGCGGTCGGCCGCCGCGACGCCGCGACCGTCGTCGCGAACGCAGAGCTGCCAGCGCCGCACCGTGGCCGCGCGCACCGCGTCGTGCTCGTCCTGCTGGCGGGCCGAGAGCCAGACGGTGCCGCCGCGGTGGTTGAACTTGATCGCGTTGCTGACGAGGTTGGCGACGAGCTGGCGCAGCCGGCGCGCATCGGCCTGGACCCAGCCGCCGCAGGGCCGCACCTCGATCGCGACGCCGTGGCGCTGCGCGAGCGACTCCGACCATCGCGCGACCTCCCCGAGCACCTGGTCGATCGCGACCGGCGCGATCGACACGCCCAGGCGGCCGGCCTCGATCGCCGCGAGGTCGAGCACGTCGTCGACGAGGGCCAGCAGGTGCTCGCCGGCCAGCCGGATGTGCCCGACGCGCTCGAGCTGCAGCGCGGCCGAGGCGCCCGCGCCGTCGTGCTCGATCAGCTGCGCGAAGCCGATCACCGCGTTCAGCGGCGTGCGCAGCTCGTGGCTCGCGCGGGCCAGGAACTCGGAGCGGGCCTGGCTGGCGCGCAGTGCCATCTCCTTCTCCTGCAGCACGTGTTCGGCGATGCGGCGCTGCATGACCAGGTCGGTCGTGTCGAGGTGGATGCCGGTCAGCGTCACGTGGCCGTCGCGATCGTCGCGGCGCGAGCGCGAGGTCACCCAGCGCACCGTGCCGTCCGAGCGCAGGATGCGGAACTCGGCCGCGACGGCGCGCGTCGCCAGGCGCGTCGCGAGCTCGCGCGACTCGGTCAGCTTGCCGCGATCCTCCGGGTGCACGAACTCGTCGCGCCAGGCCGTCAGGCTCAGCGGCCGCTGCTCGCGCGTGAGGCCGTAGATCTCGAGCATCTGCTGGTTCCACTCGAGCAGGCCGTCGTCGCCTTCGACGCTCCAGATGCCGAGGTCGGCCGCCTCGGCGATCAGCTCGATGCGCCGCGACAGCGCCGCGGCGCGTTCGCGCTCGGCGACCTGCGCGCTCAGGTCGAGCGTGACGCCGAACATCCCGATGACCGTGCCGGTTTCGTCGCGCTCGGCGACGCGGCGCGTGCTGAGCGGGATCGGCGCACTGTCGCCGTTCCAGTGACGCACCTCGGTGTCGACGATGTCATGGCCGCGCGCGGCCTGCGCGTCGGCGAGCGCGACCTTGGCGAGGTCGTCGGGGTGAATCCAGCGCCGCGCCGTCTCGATCGGAATGCCGTCGGGCACGGCCTCGATGCCGGCCATGTCGTAGCCGGCGCGGTTGAATTGGACGCGCCGGGTCGCGAAGTCCTCCCGCCAGACCGACACCTTGGCCATTTCGAGCGCGCGATGCAGGTAGTCGGTCACGGCGCGCTGCACGCGCATGCGCCCTGCCCCTTCGCTGTCGTCGATGTGCACGCCGAGAAGCGCCAGCGGCCGGCCCTCGGTGTCGTGCCGCACCTCGATCAGCGACAACAGGTCGCGCACGCTGCCGTCGCTGCGAACGATGCGAAAGCTGTGCCGGTGCCGCCCGCCCTCGCGCAGGTAGCGCGCACGGCGGGCCAGAAAAACGGCGCGGTCCCCCGGATGCACCCGCGCGATACCGGCATCGAACGTCGGCGGCCCGGCGGCCGGATCGAGGTCGAAAAGCTTGTACATCTGCGCGTCCCAGCGCGCTTCGCCGCTGCGCAGGTCGCGCTCGAACACACCGACGTCGAGCATGTCCTGCACCAGCGCGAGCTTGTCGGCGGCATCGGACCAGGACCTGAGCGTTGGCGGCGCGGCGCTCGGGCAGAACCAGACCAGCCAGCCGTCGCCGAGCGCGACCGGCCGCCAATCGAGCCCGAGCGCCGCCAGGTGGCCGCCGTTCCCAGCGGACAGCGCGACCTGCAGCTCGGCCGCGACCTCGCCCCAGCGCTCAACGCCCGCCAGCGACCCGCCTCGCTCGGCCCAGGCGTGCGCGGCCGCGTTCACGCGCCACGCACCGGGCTGCGGCCCGATTCGCATCGCAGGGCTCGGAGACTCGAGCCAGATCTGGTCCACCGCCAACATCGACTGCCGCTTCATCAACCGGAGAACGGCTCCCTGCGAGGCCGTATCGAAACGCTCGACCACTGCGGGTCGTCAAGCCCAGTGTATCGACGCGCATCCGGTCAACGCGCCGATGAAACGTCAACCAAAGTCAACTGTTGGTTCACCGTTGAAGCGGCTGCCACTGCCCCGCTACTGCTCCGCTCAACGCGTCGTCAGCGACAGTTGAACCCTGGGTGTCCAAGGGGTCGTGTCGCCGGCGGCGGCGCGCAGCGTCGGCGCGGCGAGGAACAGCCGATCGCTGGTCAGGCCCTTCGCGACCAGCGCGTCGCGCACCGCGAGGCCGCGCTGCAGCGCGAGCTCGCGCATCGCGTCGTCGTTGACCGGCATGCGTGGTTTCAAAAGTGCCTCCATCTCGGCCGGCGGGATCGCTTTGGCGAAGCCGAGCGCGTTGCGGGGTTTGTCGGGGATGTCGGTGTCCTTGTAGAGCCGCGTCAACAACCGCGTGTGCTCGGCCTCGGGCAGCTCCACCGGCGGGGCGCCCGCGGCCGCGACGCCCGACGCGCCCGACGCGCTCGAGGCCGGAGCGGCCGGCGCGACGCCGGCGCTCAGGCTCTCGCGCCGCGCATCCGCGACCAGCCTGGATTCGATCGTCGCCTGCTGGAACGCCTCGCGCTCGGCGACCGGGTCGGCCGCGCCGGTGACCGTCATCTTCAGCGCCGGGCGGTCCGTCAAGGCCTTCGCGAC
>DASYCA010000008.1:0-16496 GCA_036500445.1 Burkholderiaceae bacterium
CGGCCAGAACTCGCTCGTGATCGACGACGCCGAGGCGAGTGCGGAACAGCAGGCGCTCGACGCCGTCGACTTCGCGACGCTCGGGTTGAAGCTCGTGCCGGCCGACGCGGCGGAGGCGGCTGCGCACGCCGTCGTGCTGGCCGAGATCGACAAATCCAGCGGGGGCAAGACGCTGTGGCGGGCGCTCGAGCCTGTGGCATAATCGAAGGCTGTTCGGGCGGTTAGCTCAGGGGTAGAGCATAACATTCACACTGTTGGGGTCGGGGGTTCGAAGCCCTCACCGCCCACCAACGAATCAGGAAAATCAGAAAGCGGCGGCCACGAGGCCGCCGTTTTGCCTTGCGCGCGGAATGACCGGCGCGAAGAGAGGTCTGGGATGGACAGCGTCGACGCGGTCGTGATCGGTGCCGGCGTGGTCGGCCTGGCGGTCGGCCGCGCGCTCGCGCTGCATGGCCTCGAGACCATCGTGCTGGAGCGCACGAACGCGATCGGCACCGGCACGAGCTCGCGCAACAGCGAGGTCATCCACGCCGGCATCTACTACCCGACCGATTCGCTGAAGGCGCGCTTTTGCGTGCGCGGCCGCGAGGCGCTGTACCCGTACCTCGAGTCGCACGGCGTCGAACACCGGCGCTGCGGCAAGCTGCTGGTCGCGACGAACGCGGCCCAGCAGGCCCGGCTCGCGCAGATCCAGGCGCAGGCGGCGCGCAACGGCGTCGGCGACCTGCAACTCCTCGATGCGCACGCGGTGCACGCGCTGGAGCCCGAATTGAACGCGGTCGCGGCGCTGCTGTCGCCGTCCACCGGCATCGTTGACAGCCACGGCCTGATGCTCGCGCTGCAAGGCGACCTGCAGGCGCAGGGCGGGGCGCTCGCGCTGCTGTCGCCGCTGCTGGGCCTGACCGGCTCGGATGGCGGGCACGTGCTGCGCATCGGCGGCGAGACGGCCAGCGAGCTGCGTGCGCGCATCGTCGTCAACGCGGCCGGCCTGTGGGCCCCGGACCTCGCCGCGCGGATCGACGGCCTGGCGCCGCAGCACGTGCCCGGCGCGCGCTATGCCAAGGGCAACTACTATTCGCTCGCCGGCCGGGCGCCGTTCTCGCGGTTGATCTACCCGATCCCCGAAGAGGCCGGCCTGGGCGTGCACCTGACGCTGGATCTGGCCGGCCAGGCGCGCTTCGGCCCGGACGTCGAATGGATCACGCCGGCATCGGCGGATGCGATCGACTACCGCGTCGACCCGCGCCGCGCCGAGGGCTTCGAGGCCGCGATCCGCAGCTACTGGCCCGGCCTGCCGGCGGGCGCGCTGCAGCCGGCCTACAGCGGCGTGCGGCCCAAGCTGCAAACGCCCGGCGGGCCGGCGCTCGATTTCGTGCTGCAGGGCCCGGCCGAGCACGGCGTGCCCGGTCTGATGAACCTGTACGGGATCGAGTCGCCGGGGCTGACCTCGTGCCTCGCGCTCGCCGACGAGGTGGTCAGCCGGCTGGCGCGGTCGGGCTCGCGGATGCAGGGTCCGTGAGGTCGATGTCGGGCGGGGGCGCCTGCCACTCGCCGTTGACCAGCAGCTGGTGCGGCCTGAACTGCGATTTGTAGGCCATCTTGCCGCTCTGCGCGATCCAGTAGCCGAGGTAGACGTGCGGCAGCTTCAGCAGCTTCGTCTGCTCGATCTGCCACATCACGTTGTAGGTGCCGTAGCTGGTGTGCGGCTCGGGTTCGTAGAAGGTGTAGACGGCGGACAGGCCGTCGTTCAGCACGTCCAGGATCGAGACCATCTTCAAGACGCCGGGCCGGCCATCGGCCGAGGGTTCGCGGAATTCGACGAGGCGCGAGTTGACGCGGCTTTGCAGCAGGAACTGGGTGTACTGGTCGACCGAATCGTGGTCCATGCCGCCGCCGACGTGGCGGCCGCTCTGGTAGCGCAGGTAGAGCTGGTAGTGCTCGGGCACGAAGCACAGGCGCAGCACGCGCACCTCGAGATCGCCGTGCGCGCGCACCGCGCGCTTCTGGCTGCGCGTGGGCGTGAAGCCGGCGACCGGCACGCGCAGCGGCAAACACGCCTTGCAGCCGTCGCAATAGGGGCGGTAGGTGAACATCCCGCTGCGCCGAAAGCCGTTCGCGACCAGGCCCGAGTACGCGTCGGCGTGGATCAGGTGGCTGGGCGTGGCGACCTGGGAGCGCGCCATCCGCCCTTCGATGTAACTGCACGGGTAGGGTGCAGTCGCATAGAACTGGAGCGAGGAGAGCGGGAGCTCTTTCGGATGGGTCACGGGCCGGGGTCCTGGGGGGAATCGGGATCGAGGTGGCGCCAGAAAGTCAAATCATAGGTCCAATCGCGAATCGGGGCAGCCACCAGACTGCGGGTCAATCGGGCCTCGAACGCGGGCCGCGCCAGTTCTCGCGCCCCCATCGATTCGAGGTGGCGGGTGTGCTGCTGGCAGTCGATCATCGCCACACCGTGTTCGCGGCAGAAGCAGATCAGCGCGGCCACCGCGATCTTGGACGCGTCGGTGCGCTGCGCGAACATCGACTCGCCGAAGAACATGCGCCCGAAGCTGACGCCGTACAGCCCGCCGACGAGCTCGCCGTCGACCCAGGTCTCGAAGCTGTGGACGCGGCCGAGCGCGTGCCAGTCGCAATACGCCTCGATCATCTCCGGCACGATCCAGGTGCCGTCCTGGCCGTCGCGCGGCGCGTGCGCGCAGGCCGTGATGACGCGGCGGAACGCGCTGTCGATGCGCAGCTCGCAGCGCGTGTCGGCCGCGAAGCGCCGCACCGTCTTGCGCAGCGAGCGCGAGAGCTTGAACTCCTCGGTCAGCAGCACCATGCGCGGGTCGGGCGACCACCACAGGATCGGCTGGCCGGCGCTGTACCACGGGAACACGCCGTGGGTGTAGGCCTCGGTCAACCTGTCGGGGGAGAGATCGCCGCCGGCGGCGAGCAGGCCGGGTGCGTCGCTGCCCGCGGGCAGCGCGCGGCGCGTGTCGGGCAGTGGATCCGTGGAGTCGTGCAGCCAGATAATCACGTCGATATTGTCGTTGCAAGCCAGAATCGCCCAATGATCACGAACCCGGAATCTCCATGAAGCGACTCTCGATCGCGTTGGCCTTCGGCCTGGCGTTCGGCGCGGGCGGCCTGCGCGTCGCGCACGCGGCCGACGCCGACACCGACGCGGCCGCCGCCAACCCGAGCGGCTTCGAGCCGATCACGCCGTATCGGCCTTCGGTCTCGAGCCCGGCGCAATTGCCGGCGCCGGGGCAGCTCGAGGTCGAGCTCGGCGGCCTGAACCAGCGCAGCGACGACCTTCGACGCAGCAGCCTGCCGTACGCGCTGAAGCTGGCGTTCACGAAGGAGTGGGGGCTGGTGATCGGCGGCGAGGCCTATGTCTGGTCGCACGACGACAGCGCCGGCCGCGCGAACGGGCTGGGCGACACGACGCTGGTGCTCAAGCACGCCTGGCTCGTCGACGACGCGACCGCCTTCGGCATGGAACTCGCCGCCAAGGTGCCGACCGCGAAGGACAGCATCGGCAGCGGCCGCGCCGACTACGAACTCAACACGATCTTCAGCCGCGACATCGGGCCGGTCCACATGGATGCGAACCTGAACGCGACACGGCTGGGGGCGTTCGACGCCGGCACCGGGCGCACGCAGATCGGCGCGTCGGCTTCGTTCTCGGGCGCATTGACGGACCGCTGGGGGCTGACCGGCGAGCTCTCGGGCACGCACCGCGCGGGCACCGAGAACGGCACGCAGCTGTTGACTGCGGTGACCTACAGCCCGAGCAAGTTCCTGACCTTCGACATGGGTGCGGCGCGGGCGTTTCGCCCGACGCCGGGGACGACGCAGCTGTTCGCGGGGGTCGTGTTTCCGCTTGCGAAGATCTGGTGACGACTCGGTGGCCCTCACCCCAGCCCTCTCCCGGAGGGAGAGGGGGCCCGCTTACTGCATGAACCAGCCGTGGCTGACGACGAGCGACTGGCCGGTCAGCGCGTTGGTCTCGAAGCCGGCGAACAGCAGCGCGACCTCGGCGACGTCCTGAACGGTCGTGAACTCGCCATCGACCGTTTCCTTCAGCATCACCTTGGAGATCACGTCGGCCTCGCTGATGCCCAGCTCCTTGGCCTGCTCGGGGATCTGCTTCTCGACCAGCGGCGTGCGCACGAAGCCCGGGCAGATCACGTTCGCGCGGATCTTGTGCTTGCCGCCTTCCTTCGCGACCGTCTTGCACAGCCCGATCAGCCCGTGCTTGGCCGTGACATAGGCCGACTTCAGCACCGAGGCCTCCTTCGAGTGCACCGAGCCCATGTAGATGATGCTGCCGCCGTTGCCGGACTTCTGCATCAGCGGCACCACCGCCTTGGTCGTCAGGAACGCGCCGTCCAGGTGGATCGCGAGCATCTTCTTCCAGTCGGCGAACGGGTATTCCTCGATCGGGTGGACGATCTGGATGCCGGCGTTGCTGACCAGCACGTCGACGGTGCCGTAGGCCTTGACGACCTCGGCGACGGCGGCGTTGACCTGGTCTTCGCTGGTCACGTCCATCGCGACGGCCATCGCGGTGCCGCCGGCCGAGGTGATCTCGTCGGCCGCCTCTTGCGCCGCGGCCTTGTTCAGGTCGGCGATCACGATCTTGCCGCCTTCGCGGGCATAGGTGAGCGCGATTTCCTTGCCGATGCCGCTGGCGGCGCCGGTGACGATGCAGACCTTGTCTTTGAGTTTCATGGTGTGAGTCCCTTGAGGTGGAGAAGGAGAATGAATCAGGCCGTAAAAATCAGGCCAGGTAGTCGTGCAGCACCGTGCCCATGCCGAGCGCCATGTCGGTCAGGATGTGGGTGCCCGAGATCACCTCGAGCACCGGCAGCCGCGCGACCGGCGCGAGCGCGTGGTGGGCGAGCTCGAGCGCGGCCGGGCCGGTCCAGGCGCCCTTGACGGTGACGTCTTCGAGGAAATACTGCACCAGCTCGCAGATGCGCGGCGTGCCGTCGACGTGCGGGATGATCTTCAACAGGTAGTTCGGCGCGAGCAGGCTCATCCTGACCTTCTCGGTGTCGAGCGCGACGTGCTTGTAGCCCATCGTCGCGGTCGCGACGCGCACCGAGCCGTAGTCCAGCGTGCCGAGGTAGGTGTCCTTCTCGACCGTCAGCGACGGGGCCGCGAGCTTCTTCGGGAAGCCCCACAGCTCGCGCCCGCCGGCGATCGGCGATTCGTCGTTCAGGTACATCGAGTGCACGTAGCCGCCGGCCACGCCGTTGTAGCTGACCGGGATCACCTGGCCCGATTCGGTGTAGTCGCCGAAGCCGGTCGAATCCGGCATCCGGATGAACTCGTACTTGACGATCGCGTCGCCGACGATCTGCAGCGGCTCGGGCACGACCGCGCGCAGCGCGTCCGGGTCGGTGCGGTACGCGACGATCAGGAACTCGCGGTTCTTGAAGCGATACGGCGGCGGCGGGAAGGCCGGGCTGGTGAGCGGCATCGCAAAGGCGTTGCGCTTGACGTCGGCGATGTTCATTGGGGGGCGGGCGCTTCGGTGCTGGTGGAGGGGCTGTCGGACGTCAGGTCGAACACGTGCACGCCGCTGAGGCTGCGCGCGTGGTTGATCCAACGCGGGTCATGCAAGGTGTGCGCCATGTCGGTGCGGCCGGCATCCCAGTGCTCGAGCATCGACAGGCGCGAGAACTCGTAGTCCTTGGACTGGCTCTCGTAGTGCTTGCTGCGGTAGATCAGGTGCACGACGTCGACCGCCAGCTCGCTGCGCAGGTGGGCGAGCTTGCGCACGTCCGGGTCGTCGCGCAGATGGGCCGGCAGCTTCTCGATCAGGCGCCGCGCGGCCTGCGCGATGACCTGGCGGTCGAGCTCGTTCTTCGTGTTCAGCCGGGTGCGGCTGGAAAAACGGATGTCCTTCTCGCGCTCGGTCACCTCGGGCAAGGTCGCCGGCAGCGGGCCATGGGACGCGAACAGATCGACCTGGAACACGACGCGCCGGCGCTTGCCGGGCTGGTCCAGCACGTACTGCAGCGGCGTGTTCGAGACCAGGCCGCCGTCCCAGTAGTACTCGCCGTCGATCTCGACCGGCGCGAAGCCCGGCGGCAACGCGCCGCTGGCCATGATGTGGCGCGCATCGATCGTCTGCTTGGTCGAGTCGAAGTACTCGAAATTGCCGGTGCGCACGTTGACGGCGCCGACCGACAGCCGCACCGACCCGGAGTTGATCAGGTCGAAATCGACCAGGCGCTCCAGCGTCTCCTTCAGCGGCTCGGTGTCGTAGTAGCTGATCGCCGGGAGCGT
Organism: Burkholderiaceae bacterium; assembly: GCA_036500445.1. Taxonomy (GTDB): domain Bacteria; phylum Pseudomonadota; class Gammaproteobacteria; order Burkholderiales; family Burkholderiaceae_C; genus LMDS01. The sequence continues at coordinate 6,289 of DASYCA010000008.1, forward strand.
GCCGCGCGGCTGGAACGGCGCGGGCGGGAAGCGCGGCTTGAAGAAGCCCGGCACGCCGAACAGCATCACCTGCGAGGCGCTCATCTCGTTCAGGTGCTCACGCCCCGACGCGGTGTTGTCGGTCAGCGGCGGGCTGGGCAGCGCCGAGCTGACCAGGTCCCAGAATTCTTTGAGGTGGGCGACGCGCCGGCTGGCCGGGTTGCCGGCGATCAGCGCCGCGTTGATCGCGCCGATCGAGATCCCGGCGACCCAGGTCGGCTCGCGATAGACCTTGGACAGCGATTCGAACACGCCCGCCTGGTAGGCGCCGAGCGCGCCGCCGCCCTGGAGCACCAGGATGCAGTCGTCGTCGGGGTGGGCGGCGGGCGAGGCGGACGCGCGGGGAGGGCTGGCCATGGGTCGTGTCGATTCCTGCCGCACGGGTGAGCGGCGCACGCCCGAGCATAGCGCCCGTTACCCCCGGCCCGGATGACACGCCCGGGGCGCCGTCGTAAAGAAGCGTTGCGACGGCCGGCCCGGGCGTCAGAAGCCCCGGACCAGCACCAGCACCAGCACGATGATCAGGACCAGGCCGAGCCCGCCGCTCGGGCCATAGCCCCAGGAGCGGCTGTGCGGCCACGCCGGAATGGCGCCGATCAGCATCAGGATCAGGACGATCAGAAGAATGGTGCCGAGGGTCATGGCGGTCTCCGTGGTGGACAGGACCCCGACGCTAGGGGACGCCGAGGTGCGGCGTAACGCATCGAGCGCGCGTGTGGCGGTAAGGGGGGAACGGGTTGCGCTGTCAACGCCGTCCTACAGCGCCGCGGCTTGGGCCAGAATCGGCGATTCGTCCGTTCAAACAAGGAAGCTCGATGACCCCGCGTTCCCGACTCGCCGCGCTGCTGCTGGCCGCGCTGACCTCGCTCGCCGTGCCGCTCGCCGCCCAGGCCCAGCTCAAGATCGGCGTGATCGCCTCGGCGACCGGCCCGACCGCGGCGGTCGGCATCCCGCAGAAGAATTCGGCCGCGCTGCTGCCGAAGAAGATCGGCGGGCTGGACGTCGAGTACACGGTGCTCGACGACGCTTCCGATTCGTCGCAGACGGTGGCACTGGTCAAGAAGCTGCTGACCGAGAACGTCGACGCGATCATCGGCCCCTCGGGCTCGCCGAACTCGATGGCCGCGCTGCAGTTCGTCGCGGATGCCAAGACGCCGATGCTCGCGCCGGTCGGCACCACCGCCGTCGTGGTGCCGATGACGGAGCAGAAGCGCTGGGTCTTCAAGACGACGCAGAACGACAGCCTGATCGCCGAGGCGCTGGTCGCGCACATGGTCAGGCACGGCGTCAAGACGGTGGGCTACATCGGCTTCAACGACGCCTACGGCGAATCCTTCTACGGCGTGCTGGTGCCGATGCTCGACAAGGCCGGCATCAAGCTGGTCGCCAACGAGCGCTTCCAGCGCACCGACCAGAGCGTGCTCGGGCAGGCGACCAAGATCATCGCCGCCAACCCCGACGCGGTCTTCATCGGCGCCGCCGGCGGCCCGACGGTGCTGCCGCACACGACGCTGGTCGAGCGCGGCTACAAGGGCACGATCTACCAGACCCACGGCGCCGCGACGCCCGATTTCGTGCGCCTGGGCGGCAAGGCCGTCGACGGCGCGGTGATGGCCGCGAGCCTGATGCTGGTGCTCGACCAGGTGCCCGACACCAACCCGTCGAAGAAGGTCGCGCTCGACTACATCGCAGCCTACGAGAAGCTCTACGGCAGCAAGCCGGCGACCTTCGGCGCGAACGTGTTCGACGCCGGGCTGCTGCTGCAGCGTGCGGTGCCCGAGGCGCTGAAGAAGGCCAAGCCCGGCACGCCGGAGTTCCGCGCCGCGCTGCGCGACGCGCTCGAAGGCGTCAAGGACCTGGTCGGCACGCAGGGCGTCTACACGATGACGGCGCAAGACCACTCCGGCTTCGACAAGCGCGGCCGCGAGCTGATGGCGCTGCGCGACGGCAAGTGGATCTTGCTGGCCGAATAACCCACCACTTCTGGAGCACCCCATGACCAAGACCAAAGCTTCGTTCCACTGGGACGACCCGCTGCTGCTCGAGCAGCAACTGACCGATGACGAGCGCGCGGTGCGCGACGCGGCCGCCGCCTACTGCCAGGAGAAGCTCGCGCCGCGCGTCACGCTGGCCTTCCGCGAGGGCACGACCGACCCGGCCATCTTCCGCGAGATGGGCGAGCTCGGGCTGCTCGGCGCGACGATCCCCGAGCAATACGGCGGCGCCGGGCTGAACTACGTCTGCTACGGGCTGGTCGCGCGCGAGGTGGAGCGCGTCGATTCCGGCTACCGCTCGATGATGAGCGTGCAATCCTCGCTCGTGATGGTGCCGATCAACGAATTCGGCAGCGAGGCGCAGAAGCAGAAGTACCTGCCCAAGCTGGCAGCCGGGCAGTGGATCGGCTGCTTCGGCCTGACCGAGCCCGACCACGGCTCGGACCCCGGCAGCATGGTCACGCGCGCGAAAAAGGTTGCCGGCGGTTACGCGCTGAGCGGCGCGAAGATGTGGATCACGAACTCGCCGATCGCCGACGTGTTCCTGGTCTGGGCGAAAGACGACGAAGGCGCGATCCGCGGCTTCATCCTCGAAAAAGGTGCAAAAGGGCTGAGCGCCCCGGCGATCCACAGCAAGGTGGGCTTGCGCGCCAGCATCACCGGCGAGATCGTGATGGACAACGTGTTCTGCCCCGAGGAGAACGCGTTTCCCGAGGTGCGTGGCTTGAAAGGCCCGTTCACCTGCCTGAACAGCGCGCGCTACGGCATTGCCTGGGGCGCACTCGGCGCGGCCGAGGATTGTTTTCACCGCGCGCGCCAGTACGTGCTGGACCGCAAGCAGTTCGGCAAGCCGCTGGCAGCCAATCAACTGGTCCAGAAGAAGCTGGCCGACATGCAGACCGAGATCACGCTCGGGCTGCAGGGCTGCCTGCGGCTCGGGAGGATGAAGGACGAAGGCAGCGCGGCGGTCGAGATCACGTCGATCATGAAGCGCAACAGCTGCGGCAAGAGCCTGGACATCGCCCGCGTCGCACGCGACATGCTCGGCGGCAACGGCATCAGCGACGAATTCGGCATCGCGCGCCATCTGGTGAACCTCGAGGTCGTCAACACCTACGAGGGCACGCACGACGTGCACGCGCTGATCCTGGGCCGCGCGATCACCGGGATCGCGGCGTTCTGAGGCCGCGCGGATGACGGGCGGGCCCGTCTTCTTCGCGACGCCGGAGGCCTTTGGCGCCTGGCTCGCACGCCATGCCGAGCGCGCGGCCGAGCTCGTCGTCGGCTTCCACAAGGTCGACAGCGGCACGCCCAGCATGCGCTGGCCCGAGTCGGTCGACGAGGCGCTGTGCGTGGGCTGGATCGACGGCGTGCGCAAGCGCATCGACGAGCACGCGTACCAGATCCGCTTCACGCCGCGCAAACCGGGCTCGATCTGGAGCGCGATCAACATCGAGCGCGTCCGCGTGCTGACCGACGCCGGCCGCATGACCGAGGCGGGCCTGGCCGCCTTCGCGCACCGCGCCGAGAAAAAATCCGGCATCTATGCGTACGAGCAGACGCACGCGTTCGCACTGCCGCCCGAAGCCGAGGCGAGCTTCAGGCGTGCGAAGGCGGCCTGGGCGTTCTTCGAAGCGCAGCCGCCCGGTTACCGCCGGCAGATGATCTGGCGCATCCTCAGCGCGAAGCAGCCGGCGACGCGCGAGCGCCGGCTGGCCGCGCTGATCGAGGCGTGCAAGAGGGGTGAAAGGATGATCTGAGCCTGTACAGGCTCACGATGCGACGCGTTCTTGCAGGGCCTCCTGGGCCAGCGTGTTGATGCTCTTGCCCTGCGCTTGCGCGGCGATGGCCAATTTTTCGTGCAGTTCGGGCGAAATCCTCAGATTGAACCTGCCGGAAAAATGCCGCCGAGGTTCGATGCCTTTTTCCTTGCAGACCTCGAGAAAGACCTCCAGCGATTTTTTGAATTCCAGGCGAAGTTCCTTGGGATTTTTGCCGTAGAAGTCTGCACCGCCGTTCAGCCCGAGAATTTCACCGCGGAACAGATCGAGCTCTTCGTCGTATTCAATTTTCGCGTGGTAGCCGCCCACTGCCATCAGGTTCATGGTTCCACTCCGTGTTGTTCAAACCACTTGCGGATACTCGCGACGGCACCCTTGTCGGTATCGGGAGAAGGATGCGGGCGATGAAACACACGCACTTCCTCAAACAGGACCACGGCGACCCGACTGCCTTCTCGCTCGCTGATCTCGGCACCGAGTTCATTGAACAAGGCTTCGATATCGCGCCATTGAACATTGCCGCTTGCCGGGCGCGCGAAGATCAACTCCAAGGTGCGTCGATTTTTCCGCTTCATTTTCTATGGTACCACTATCAAGTACCGAGTTGCAAGAAGACGTTGTCCGATACAGTTGTCCATCGACCCACGGAAACATACCCCATGATCCACGTCCTCGCCATCATCACCGCCAAGCCCGGCATGCGCGAGCACATGCTCGCCGCGTACCGGGACAACGTCGCCGCGGTGCGCGCCGAAGACGGCTGCGTCGCCTACGACGCGGTGATCGACGTGAGCAAGGGCTCGCCGGGCTTCGCGCAATTCGGGCCCGATTCGTTCGTGGTGGTCGAGAAGTGGGCCTCGCTCGAGGCGCTGGCGGCGCATGCGGTTGCGCCGCACATGAAGGCCTACGCGGCCAAGACGAAGGAGTGGATCGCGAACCGCGCGATCCACGTGCTCGAACCGGCGTGAGGCACCGAGCCCGCGGATTTATTCGCGCGGGCTCAGCTCCGCGGTGCCGAGGCGGCGCGCAGCATCGCGTCGCACGGGTCTTCGCGCGGCTGTGCCGGCGTCGCGAGCGTGAGGTCGAAGGCTGCGGCCTGCGCGGCATCGCCGCCTTCCAGCAAGCCGATCGACACACTGCGTGCGCGCGTTTGCGCACTCAGCCAGCGCGGCACGCCGATGTCGCGCCGCACGTGGCCGTCGCCGGCGAGCAGCACGATGCCGTTCGCGGCGTGGGCTTCGATCACGCGCGCCATGAACTGGTCGCGCGCGGCTTGCGCGGAGACCATCGTGCCGGCCTGGGCGGCGTCCAGCATGCCGCAATGGCCATCGACGATCGCGCTCGTCTGCGCCGCCGCGATGTCGGCCGGGACCCGGGCATCGAAGCCTTGCGCCGCGAGGCCGTCCTCGATCACGTGCATCGCGTCGGCGCGCGAGACGTTCGCGGCGACGAGCGCGAGGTGGTATTCGATCGCCAGCGCGATGTAGGGCCGGTACAGCGGCCATGACCAGCCGCGCATCGGCCGGCCGTCGGCGCTGCCCGCGGCGATCACCTCGTCGACCGTGACGCCGGGGCGCGCGAGCGCGCGGTCGAGCTCGGGCTGGCGCTCGCGGTCGAACTGCTCCATCGCCAGCGCCGGGCGCGCGCCGCTGTCCAGCAGGGTTCGCAGCGCCTGGGCGCGCAGCGCGTGCTGGGCCGCGTTGTCATGCACCTCGCCGAACAACACGATCGGGTGCGTGCGCAGCGCCTCGTTCAAGCGCTGCAGCTCGATCGGCATGGGCGGCGTGGCCGGCGCGGGCGGCTGCGCGCACGCCGCCAGCAGCGCCGTGGCCACCAGCAGCGGGGCGATCCGGCAACGCGGCGGGCTCATGCGGTGCTCGGCGCGACGCGCGGCTTGCGCATCAGCAGCCACGCCACCAGCGCGAGCAGCGCGAGCGCCGAGCCGGCGAGCGAGGCGTGGATGCCGACCAGCGTGCCAGCCAGCCCGACGGTGATGCCGCTGAATGCGCGCAGGCCCAGCGCCGACATGTTGAACAGGCCGATCACGCGGCCGCGCATTTCGGGCGGCGCGTTGATCTGCACCAGCGTCTGCGCCATGCTGCTGAACGACAGCTCGAAGAAGCCGGCGATGAACAGCAGCGGCAGTGCGAGGACATAGTTGTGCGTCATCGCGAAGCTCGCCAGCGCGGCGCACCAGACGATCGCGAGCATCAGCGCGGTGCGCGCGTTCGCGCGCAGCCAGCCTGAGCTCTCGAGCACGATGCCGGCGATCAGCGCACCGGCCGCGTCCGCGGCGAGCAGCATGCTGTACGCGGTGCCCGGGTCGCCGTGGCCGAGGTCCTGCGCGAAGCCGGGCATCTGCGCCTGGTAGCTGTTGCCGATGAAGAACGAGGCCGCGCCGGCCAGCAGCGTCATCGAGACGATCACCGGCAGGTTCGCGATGTCGCGGATCGTCTGCGTGATGTCGGCCAGGCCGCGCACCGCGCGCTTGAAGGCCGGCGCGCCGTGGCGAAAGCGCGGGCCGTACGGCGCCTTCCACAGCCACAGCACCAGCGGCAGGTAGAACAGCGTGTTCAGCAGGATGCCGTGCGAGGCGCCGAAGCCGAGCATGATCGCGCCGCCGACCGCCGGGCCGACGAGGATGCCGAGGTAGCGCGCCGTCGCGTTCAGGCGCACCGCGCTTTGCAGCTCGGCCGCCGGCACGATGTCGTGCAGCAGCAGCTGGCTCGAGGTCTGCCACAGCACGCCGGCGCAGCCGTGGATCACGAGCAGCAGCATCGCGTGCCACATCTGCAGCGAATCGGTGATGAAGAACCAGCCCCAGCCGAGCGACGCGGTGATGAACAGGCCCATCCCGCACTGGATGATCCGGCGCGGGTCGACCCGGTCGGCGAGCGCGCCGACCGGCACCGAGAACGCGAGGAACGGCAGCCAGTGCGAAACGACCGCGAAGCCGCCGAGCGCGGGCGAATGAAACTTCTGGAACATCATCCAGTAGCTGATCACGTGTTCGATGTTGTCGGCCATCATCGACAGCACGTAGGTGCCGAGGAAGAAGCGAAAGCCGCGATGGCGCAGCGCGGCGAATTTGCGGGGGACAGCGGTGGAGGCGGCGGGCGGCGTGCTCATCGCCCCGACTTTACCGGGCCTGGCGGGATCGGCGATCGAGTGACAAGGCGTAACCGGGAACGGCGCTTCACGCCCCGGGCGCCATCTCCGGCGCGGTGTTGTCCTACTGAATCTTCCGATTTCAGGAGATAGCATCGAAACCCGCCGACGAGGCGGAATCGAAGGTGACCGTCTCGCGCGACCAATGTCAATTGCCGGGCCAGACATGAACCCATCGACACCTGCGACCAAGATCAACGCGCGGCGCGCCAACACGGCGGTGGTGCCCGAAACATCAGGCCCGCTGGGCGCCAACGGCGCGAATCGTGCGCGGAATAAAAGTGGCGCCGATGTTTCGTTGGCGCGTTCCCGGATGCTGCTGGCGGCCATCGTGTCGTTTCGCGACGGCGACTTCTCGCACCGGCTTCCCGCCGATTGGGACGGCATCGACGCCCAGATTGCCGCCGCGTTCAATCAGACGATCGCGCACGAGGCGCAGATATCGGCCGAGGTGGCACGCCTGAGCGCGACGGTGGGCAAGGAGGGGCGGCTGCGCCAGCGCATGTCCTTGCCGGGCTCGCTCGGAGGCTGGGCGGTCAAGGTGGACTCGATCAACACGCTGATGGACGACCTGGTCCGCCCGACCGCGGAAATCGCGCGCACGATCGGGGCCGTCGCGAAGGGCGACCTCAGCCAATCGATGGAGCTCGAAGTCGACGGGCGGGCGCTCAAGGGTGAATTCCTGCGCTCGGCGAAGCTGGTCAACACGATGATCGAACAGCTCTCGGTGTTCACGTCGGAGGTGACGCGCGTCGCGCGCGAGGTGGGCATCGAAGGCAAGCTGGGCGGCCAGGCCCAGGTGCGCGGCGTGTCCGGCGTCTGGAAGGAACTCACCGATTCGGTCAACCAGATGGCGGGCAACCTGACCGCCCAGGTGCGCAACATCGCCGAGGTGACGATCGGCGTGGCCAACGGCGACCTCTCGAAGAAGATCACGGTCGACGTGCGTGGCGAGATTCTGCAGCTGAAGGAAGCGACCAACACGATGGTCGATCAGCTGCGCTCGTTCGCCTCCGAGGTCACGCGCGTCGCGCGCGAGGTCGGAACCGACGGCCGCCTGGGCGGCCAGGCCGTCGTGCCCGGCGTCGCCGGGACCTGGAAGGACCTGACCGATTCGGTCAACGCGATGGCGACCAACCTGACGGCGCAGGTGCGCAACATCGCGACCGTCACGACCGCGGTCGCGCGCGGCGACCTGTCGAGAAAGATCACCGTCGACGTGAAGGGCGAGATCCTCGAGCTGAAGGAAACGATCAACACGATGGTCGACCAGCTCAACGGCTTTTCGTCGGAGGTCACGCGGGTCGCGCGCGAGGTCGGGACCGAAGGCCGGCTCGGCGGACAGGCCGTGGTGCCCGGCATCGCCGGGACCTGGAAGGACCTCACCGATTCGGTGAACTCGATGGCGTCCAACCTGACCGGCCAGGTGCGCAACATCGCCGGCGTCGCGACCGCGATCGCGAAGGGTGATCTGTCGTCCAAGATCACCGTCGAGGTCAAGGGCGAGATCCTGGCGCTCAAGGACACGATGAACACGATGGTCGACCAGCTGAACGGCTTCGCCGGCGAGGTCAGCCGCGTGGCGCGCGAGGTCGGCACCGAAGGCAAGCTGGGCGGCCAGGCGCAGGTCCCCGGCGTGGCGGGGACCTGGAAGGACCTGACCGACAACGTCAATTTCATGGCTTCGAACCTGACCGGCCAGGTGCGCAACATCGCCGAGGTGACGACCGCGGTGGCCAACGGCGACCTGTCGAAGAAGATCACCGTCGACGTCCGGGGCGAGATCCTGGAGCTGAAGAACACCATCAACACGATGGTGGACCAGCTCGGGGGCTTCGCCTCCGAGGTGACGCGCGTCGCGCGCGAGGTCGGCACCGAAGGCGAACTCGGCGGCCAGGCCGAAGGGCGCGGCGTGGCCGGCATCTGGAAGGACCTGACGGACTCCGTCAACGCGATGGCGACCAACCTGACCGGCCAGGTCCGCAACATCGCGGAAGTGACCACCGCGGTCGCCAACGGCGACCTGTCGAAGAAGATCACCGTCGACGTGCGCGGCGAGATCCTCGAGCTGAAGAACACCATCAACACGATGGTCGATCAGCTGAACGGATTCGCCGGCGAAGTCAGCCGCGTGGCGCGCGAGGTCGGCACCGAAGGCAAGCTCGGCGGCCAGGCCGCGGTGCCCGGCGTGGCCGGCACCTGGAAGGACCTCACCGACAACGTCAATTCGATGGCCTCCAACCTGACGGGACAGGTGCGCAACATCGCGGACGTCGCGACGGCGGTCGCGAACGGCGACCTGTCGAAGAAGATCACCGTCGACGTCAAGGGCGAGATCCTGGAGCTGAAGAACACGCTGAACACGATGGTCGACCAGCTCAACGGCTTCGCCTCCGAAGTCAGCCGCGTCGCGCGTGAAGTCGGCACCGACGGCAAGCTCGGCGGCCAGGCCGTGGTGCCCGGCGTGGCCGGCACCTGGAAGGACCTGACCGACAACGTCAACTTCATGGCCTCCAACCTGACCGGGCAGGTGCGCAACATCGCCGACGTCGCGACCGCGATCGCGCGCGGCGACCTGTCCTCGAAGATCACCGTCGAGGTCAAGGGAGAAATCCTCGCGCTGAAGAACACCTTGAACACGATGGTGGACCAGCTTAACGGCTTCGCCTCCGAGGTGACCCGGGTCGCGCGCGAGGTCGGCACCGAAGGCAAGCTCGGCGGGCAGGCCGAGGTGCCGGGTGTCGCCGGCACCTGGAAGGACCTGACCGACTCGGTCAATGCGATGGCGACCAACCTGACCGGGCAGGTCCGCAACATCGCCGAGGTGACGACCGCGGTCGCGAACGGCAACCTGTCGAAGAAGATCACGGTGACGGTGCGCGGCGAGATCCTCGAGCTGAAGAACACCATCAACACGATGGTCGACCAGCTGAACGCGTTCGCCGGCGAAGTGAGCCGCGTCGCGCGCGAAGTCGGTACCGAAGGCAAGCTCGGCGGCCAGGCCGACGTGCGCGGCGTCGCCGGCACCTGGAAGGACCTGACCGACAACGTCAATTCGATGGCCTCCAACCTGACGGGCCAGGTCCGCAACATCGCCGAGGTCACGATCGCGGTCGCGAACGGCGACCTGTCCAAGAAGATCACGGTGGACGTGCGCGGCGAGATCCTGCAACTGAAAGAGACTATCAACACGATGGTCGAGCAGCTGCGCTCGTTCGCCTCCGAA
>DASYCA010000009.1:0-3345 GCA_036500445.1 Burkholderiaceae bacterium
CCGCCGCGCCAGCAAGTCGTCTACCAGAACGCTCAGGCGCCGGTGCCCGTGGCCGAATTCGGGCGCGTCGAGCGCATCGGCACCATCGCGATCGCGGCGCGCCCAACGGGAGCCGGTGCGATCCTGGGTGCGGTCATTGGCGGTGTGGTCGGCAGCCGCTTCGGCGGCGGGGGCGGGCGGGTGCTCGCCACCGGGGCCGGCGTGATCGGCGGCGCGGTCGCCGGCAATGTGATCGAGGGCCAGACCGCGGCGCTCAACTCCGGCGAGGTCTATCGCGTCACGGTGCGCTTCGACAACGGCAGCATGCGCGACTTCGACTTCCAGCGCATCGATGACCTGCGCACCGGCGACCGGGTCAAGTTCGAATCCGGGCAGCTGCACCGCCTCTGAGGCGCAGCGCTCGCAGCCACGGCGCCTTCGGGTGCGTCAGAGGGCCTTGAAGAGGTGCGCGTAGAGGCGGCTCGCGATGAGCTTGTCCGGGTGGTCGCGCAGGGTCAGCTCGACCTTGCCGGTCTCCAGGCGCAGCGCGCTTTCGATCGCGTCCGCCCGCACCACCACGCCACGGTGGATCTGCCAGAAACGCTGCGCATCGAGTTGCGGCAGGAGCTCGCGGAGCGAGGCACGGATCAGGTACTCGCGCGCCGCCGTGATGACGCGCACGTACTTGTCGGCGGCCTCGAAATACAGCACCTCGCCGATCGGCACCAGGTGGGTCGCGTTGCCGACGCTGGCCGGAATGACCGAGAGCAGCGGCGCCGCCGCGGCGCCCGAGGCGGTTGCGCCGAGGAGGCCCCGCAGTTGTGTCAGCGTCGCCTCCAGCCCATTGAGCCCGCCGACCGGCTCGCGGCGGGCCCGCAATGCACTCTGCAGGCGCGTGCAAGTCTGCAGCAGCCGCTCGGGCTGCACCGGCTTGAGCACGTAGTCGACCGCCGCACGCTCGAAGGCCTGCAGCGCGTACTGGTCATAGGCGGTGACGAAGACGATCAGCGGCAGCGCCGTGCCGGCAGGCCAGTCCTCGGCCAGCGCCTGTGCGGCCTCCAGACCGCTCACGCCGGGCATGCGGATGTCCAGGAAGACGACGTCGGGCGCGAGCGCGAGCGCCTGTTCGACCGCCGCCGCGCCGTGGCCGACATTCGCGACGATGCGCAGGCCCGGCCACGCGCGCGCGAGCTCGGCCTGCAGGTTGGCCGCCAGCAAGGGCTCGTCCTCGGCGATCAGCGCGCTCGCGTCCATCGTGGCGCCGGTGTCCATCAGGGCGCGGCCTGCGTGGGCGCATCGGCGCCGGGCAGCCGGATCGTTGCCAGCGTGCCGCCTTCGGCGTCGCTCGCGGCTTGCAGCGTCAATGATGCGCCGTCGCCGTACAGCGTGGCCAGCCGCTCGCGCACCTGCACGAGCCCGAACCGGGTGCCGTCGCCGCTCGCCTGCGAGAGGCCCGCGCCGGTGTCGCGCACCTGCAGCACCAGCGTTTCGCCCTCGCGCCGCGCGCTGACCTCGACCCGCCCGCCGGCGACGTTCGGCTCCAGCCCGTGCTTGATGCAGTTCTCCACCAGCGGCTGCAGCAGCAGCGGCGGCACCGGTGCGGCGGCCAGGTCCGGCGGCAGCTCGAAGCGCGTCTGCAACCGTTCGCCCATGCGGATCTTCATCAGCGCGAGGTAGTCGGCCAGGCGCGCGAACTCGGCCGACAGCGGGTGCTGCGACGCCCTCGACGCGCTCAGCGTCGCGCGCAGGAAGCCGATCAGCTGGTCCAGCATCAACTGCGCGCGCGTGGGATCGATGCCGATCAGCACGCGCAGGTTCGCCAGCGTGTTGAACAGCATGTGCGGCTCGAGCTGGGATTCGAGCAGTTTCAATTGGTGCTCGGCGGCCTGGCGCTGCGCGGTCTGCACCGCGGCCTGCAGCGAGGCCTCTTGCGCCGCCGTCTTCTCGCGTGAATAGTAGTAGTAGGTGATGGCAGCGCCGGGGACCAGCGAGCCGGCCAGCAGCTGGAGGGCCTGGAACCAGTCGCCGCGAAAGAACCCGGGCGACTTGACGCCGGTGATCCAGTGCGCCAGCTCATTGCCGACGCTGAAGCCGACCACGGTGCCGACGAGCACCATTGCCAGCATCAACGGCCAGCCCGGCCACTGGCTTTGGGCCTCGGGCGCCTCGGGCGCGTGGCGGTGCTCCCAGCGCGCGAGCTGGATGCGGCCGAGATCGATCGCCAACCAGCAGCACACGCCGATGCAGATCGAATGCACCAGCGTGATCCAGAACGAGCCGCCCATCAGACCGGTCAGCATGACTGCGATCAGTACGCACACCAACAGCGTGCGCAGGCCGCGCATCGCGAAGCGAGCGCGACGCGTCGCAACGATGTTCGCGGTGGGCGGATCGAAGACGGCGGCCATGGTTCGCGATTCTGGCTCAGGCGGCGACCGGCCCCTGCGGGCGGCGCGTGGCGAGCTGGCGCAGCGACAGCGCGCGCGCCATGAACAGCCCGCTGAACGCGCCGTAGGCGAAGCTCACGATGGCCGCGAAGCCGGTGTCATGGGCCAGTGCCGGGTTCATCGCCGTGCCGACGCCGACGCCGTACTTGATGCAGAACAGCGCGAGGATCAGCACCAGCGGCAGCCAGCTGCCCGGCACGTGCAGCGTGGCCGCCTGCGCCGACCAGCGCGCGCCGCGCGCCGAGACGCCGCGCCGCCCCAGCGCCAGCGCGGCGCCGACGCCGGCCACCCAGGCCCCGATCGCGACCGGCGCCGAGCCGAACACGCTGATCACGCCACTGGCCGACAGTGCGATCATCACCAGCGGCAGGACCGTGACGCGGGCCAGCGAGACCTCGCGGTCGCGCACCTGGGAGAGCCCGAGCGCGGTCAGCGCGGCGAGCAGGCCCCAGACCCAGCCGGGGGTGTGTTGGAGGATGGCGGCGATCATCATGGCAGGACTCCTGGTTGACCCGGTGCGGTCGGTCAATCGCCGCGCCGATGACGAACTGTGCGGGGCTGTGGCGCCCGCCGCCACAGCGGTGCGACGAAATGCCCATGCGAGGCGCCAAACGTCGATCGGCGTTCGCCGGATGCTGCGGCAAAATCCCTTCGATCGCCCAAGGGAGGGTGTCGTGAAGGAATCATGCATGCGGTGTTCGCCCCGGAGTCTTGCCGGCCGGCCCTGGTGCGGGCTGTCGTTGCTGCTGTTGCTGGCCGCCGCCGGCCCGTCGTTCGGACAGGCACCGGCCTCCGCGCCCGAAGCGGTACCCGCGGCTGCGCCGCAACCGGCTGCCGCGAGCGAGTCCGCGGCGCTCGCGGCGCGCTTCCCCGACCCGGTCGTCCGCTACGACACCCCGGCCTTCGAGCCCGGCCCTGA
>DASYCA010000010.1:0-3604 GCA_036500445.1 Burkholderiaceae bacterium
CTGTCGGAGATGCGCTCGAAGGGGCTGGATTTCGCCGAGGTGCTGAAGGAGGCGCAGCGCCTGGGCTACGCCGAGGCCGATCCGACCTTCGACATCGAGGGCGTCGACGCCGCGCACAAGGCGACGATCATGAGCGCGATCGCGTTCGGCATCCCGGTCCAGTTCGACCGGGCCTACGTCGAGGGCATCACGAAGCTGAGCGCGGTCGACATCCGCTACGCCGAGCAGCTCGGCTACCGCATCAAGCTGCTCGGGATCACGAAGCGCCGCGACGACGAAGGGCCACCGGGAGGCCCCGCCGGGACCTCGGGCATCGAACTGCGCGTGCACCCCACGCTGGTGCCCAGCAAGCGGCTGATCGCCAACGTCGAAGGCGCGATGAACGCCGTCGTCGTCCACGGCGACGCGGTCGGCACGACGCTGCACTACGGCAAGGGGGCCGGGGCCGAGCCGACCGCCTCGGCGGTGATCGCCGACCTGGTCGACATCACGCGGCTGCACACCGCCGACCCGGACCACCGCGTGCCGCACCTGGCGTTCCAGCCCGGCGCGCTGCAGGACACCCGCATCCTCGGCATCGACGAGGTCGTGACCGCCTTCTACCTGCGCCTTCAGGTCGCGGACCAGGCCGGCGTGCTGGCGCGCATCACCGGCATCCTGGCGGAGGGGAACATCTCGATCGACGCGCTGCTCCAACGCGAATCTGCTGAAGGCGAGGCCCAGACCGACGTCATCATCCTGACGCACGACACGGTCGAAGGCCGCATGAACAAGGCGATCGCGCAGATGCAGGCGCTGCCGACGGTGCTGGCGCCGATCGTGCGCATCCGCAAGGAAGAACTGAGTTGAAGTACATCAGCACCCGGGGCGACGCGACGCGCCGCTCGTTCTCGGAAATCCTGCTCGAGGGCCTCGCACCGGACGGCGGCCTGTACCTGCCCGAGCACTACCCGAAGGTCGACGCGCAGACTCTTGCCAAATGGCGCGGCCTGCCGTACCACGAGCTCGCGTTCGAGATCCTTTCGCTCTTCATCGACGACATCCCGGCCGCCGACCTGCGCGCCTTGGCCGCCAAGACCTACACCGCGCAGGTCTTCGGCAGCCCGCAGATCGTCCCGCTGCGTGCGCTGGAGGCCGGCGTCTGCATTGAGGCCTTGTCCAACGGGCCGACGCTCGCGTTCAAGGACATGGCGATGCAGCTGCTCGGCAACCTGTTCGAGTTCGAACTCGCGCGCCGCGGCCAGACGCTGAACATCCTGGGCGCGACCTCGGGCGACACGGGTAGCGCGGCCGAGTACGCGATGCGCGGCAAGGCCGGCGTCAACGTCTTCATGCTCTCGCCGTACGGGCGGATGAGCCCGTTCCAGCAGGCCCAGATGTTCAGCCTGATGGACCCGAACATCCACAACATCGCGATCCAGGGCGTGTTCGACGACTGCCAGGACATCGTCAAGGCGGTCTCGAACGACCTCGATTTCAAGCGCAAGCACCGCATCGGCACGGTCAATTCGATCAACTGGGCGCGCTTGCTGGCGCAGGTCGTGTATTACTTCGCCGGCTACTTCCAGGCGACGAAGACCGATGACGAGCAGGTCAGCTTCGCGGTGCCCTCGGGCAATTTCGGCAACATCTGCGCCGGCCACGTCGCGCGCATGATGGGCCTGCCGATCCGGCAGCTCGTGCTCGCGACGAACGAGAACGACGTGCTGGACGAGTTCTTCCGCACCGGCACCTACCGCGTGCGCAGCAGCGCCGAGACGCACGAGACCTCGAGCCCGTCGATGGACATCTCCAAGGCCTCGAACTTCGAGCGCTTCGTGTTCGACCTGCTCGGGCACGACGCCGGCGCGGCCGAGCGCACCCGCACGCTGTTCAAGAGCGGCAGCTTCACGATCACGCCGGCCGAGTTCGCGCGCATCGCGGGCTACGGTTTCGTCTCCGGCAGCAGCACGCACGCCGACCGGCTCGCGACGATCCGCAACACCCACGCGCGCTTCGGCACGATCATCGACACCCACACTGCCGACGGCCTGAAGGTCGCGCGCGAGCACCTGACGCCCGGCGTCACGACGATCGTGCTCGAGACCGCGCTGCCGGCGAAGTTCGCCGAGAGCATCAAGGAAGCGATCGGCCGCGAGCCCGATCGGCCGGCCGCGATGCGCGGCATCGAGCAGCTGCCCAAGCGCTGCGAGGTGATGGCCGCCGACGCGACGCTCGTGAAGGCCTTCATCGAGGCCCACGCGTAAGGACGCCGCGATGCTGACGCTCGTCGAAGCCCTGGGCCGCCTGCTCGGCGCGGTCGCGCCGCTGGACGCGATCGAGACGCTGTCCACTTTCGATGCGCTCGGGCGCGTGTTGCGCGCCGACGTGCACTCGGCGATCGCCGTGCCGCCGCAGGACAACTCGGCGATGGACGGCTACGCGCTTCGCTGCGCCGATGTGGCGGTCGCCGGGACGCTGCTGGCGGTCAGCCAGCGCATCCCGGCGGGCAGCGTCGGCGAACCGCTGCAGCCCGGCACTGCCGCGCGCATCTTCACCGGCGCGCAGGTGCCGCCCGGCGCCGATGCGGTCGTGATGCAGGAGCTCTGCGAGGCGGTCGGGCAGGGCGTGCGCGTCAATGCGGTGCCGAGCCTGGGCCTGTCGATCCGCCTGCGCGGGGAGGACGTCGAGCCCGGCAGCGTGGTGCTGAATGCCGGCATGCGCCTGACGCCGCAGGCGCTCGGCCTCGCCGCGACGGTCGGCGCGGCCACGCTGCAGGTCACGCGTCGCCCGCGCGTCGCGCTGTTCTCGACCGGCGACGAGCTCGCGATGCCCGGCGAGCCGCTGAAGCCCGGCGCGATCTACAACTCGAACCGGTTCACCTTGCGCGCGGTGCTGCAGGCGCTCGGCTGCGACTGCACCGACCTCGGCATCGTGCCGGACCGGCTCGACGCGACCCGCGACGCGCTGCGCCGCGCCGCGCAGGGCTGCGACCTGATCGTGAGCTCCGGCGGCGTCTCGGTCGGCGAGGAGGATCACCTGCGCCCGGCGGTGCTCGCCGAGGGCCGGCTCGACCTCTGGCAGATCGCGATCAAGCCCGGCAAGCCGCTCGCGTTCGGCGCGGTGCGCCGGCCCGACGGGTCCGAAGCGCACTTCGTCGGGCTGCCCGGCAACCCGGTCTCCAGCCTGATCACCTTCCTCTTGACGGTGCGCCCGTTGATCCTGCGGCTGCAGGGCGCGAGCCTGCTGACGCCCCGGCGGGCGACGATGCGCGCCGATTTCGACTGGCCCAAGGCGGACCGGCGCCGCGAGTTCCTGCGCGTGCGGCGCAACGCGGAGGGCGGGCTGGACCTGTTCCCGAACCAGAGCTCGGGCGTGCTGACCTCGACGGTCTGGGCCGACGGCGTGGTCGACAACCCGAGCGACCACGTGATCGCGCGCGGCGATGCGGTCGAGTTCATCTCGTTCGCGGAGTGGCTGGCGTGAACATCCGGCTGCGCTATTTCGCGTCGATCCGCGAGGCCCTGGGGCCGGCCGAGACGCTCGAGATGCCGGCCGGCGCGACCGTCGCGGCGGTCCGCGACGCACTGATCGCCCGCGGCGGCGCCCACGCCAGCGTGCTCGC
>DASYCA010000011.1:0-8605 GCA_036500445.1 Burkholderiaceae bacterium
ACAGGCTCAGCCGGGTGTAGCGCACGCCCAGGCGCTGCGTGAACAGCTGACAACGCTCCTCGAACACACGCCGCGCCTGGCGCTGCAGCCAGCTCTGGACCGCATCGCGGATCTGCGCCGCGCTCGCGTGCTGCGGCAGCCCGATGTGCAGCGTGCGGTGCGCGACGCCCGGCAGCGCGCCGACGTCGTCGGCGTGCAGCACCGCGCCGGTCGCGCGCGGGTCGAGCACGATGATGACCGGGTCGCCGAGAAAGGGGATGGTCGTGCCGTCGCGCCAGTCGACCTTGGCCTGCTGCAGGCGCTGCGCGCGCTCCTGCTGCTCGCGCAGCTTGCGCAGGATCCAGTTCGATTTTTCCTGCAGCGCGGCCTCGATGTCGCCCAGGCCGACCCACTTCGGCGCGTTCACGCTCAGCCCCTCGGGGCCGACGATGAAGCCGATGCTGCGCCGGCGCGCGCGCTTCAGCGCGTAGGCGACGACGTGTTGATCGAGACGGGTCTCGCGGTCGGCCAGCGGGTGGCGAAAAGTCGCGGGCGTCAGCACGCTCGCCAGCGGAACGGCGGCTTCGAACGGGGCGGGCGGTGTGGCCGGAACCGCCTCGGCAGCGGCCTCGGCGGCACGAACCGACGCCTCAGGCGCCGGCACCTGCGCCGCTGACGCGGCCGCGTCGAACAGCGCGAACTGGTTCGGGTCCGGGGTGGCGGCGCGGCGCATCGGCTCAGGCCTTGGGCGGATAGGCCTCGGGGTCGAGCCGCTGCATCTCGGCCTCGATCCAGGTCTCGACCTCGCGCATCAGCTCGTCCGGCTCGCGTCCTTCGCTCGGGATCACCCGCCCGATGGACACGTCGATCACGCCCGGCCTGAGCACGAAGCTCTTGCGCGGCCAGCAGCGCGCCGAGGTCACCGCGATCGGCACGACCGGCCGCCCGGCCGTGATCGCGAGCCGGGTGCCGCCGGCCTTGTAGGTGCCGCGGCCGCCGCGGGGGGCCCGCGTGCCCTCGGGGAACATGATGACCCAGTGGCCCTTGTTCATGAACTTGCGGCCCTGCTCGGCCACCAGCGCCCAGGCCTGCGCGCGCTTGCTGCGGTCGATGTGGATCATGTCCATGCGTGCCATCGCCCAGCCGAAGAACGGGATGTAGAGCAGCTCGCGCTTGAACACGTAGCAAAGCGGGTGCGGCATCAGCCCCGGAAATGCAAAAGTCTCCCAGGTCGACTGGTGCTTGGGCAGCAGCACGACCGGCGAATCGGGCAGGTGATCGAACCCGTGCAGCCGCGCGTGCACGCCGCAGATCACCTTGGCGCCCCAGATCGCGGTGCGCAGCCAGCCGACGCACATCCAGTAGACGACGTTGCCCTTCGCGAAGATCGAGACGACCAGCACCGACAGCGCCCACGGGATCACCGTGACGGCCATGAACAGCACGAACAAGGCGGAGCGAACCGCGTTCAACAGCTGTGCCATCGTCAGTCCAGCCCGCCGATGAAGCCCGAGTCCGCCGCGCCGCCCGCTTGGCGATCCTGGCGCTCCTTGCGTTCGGCGCGCACCATGTGCTCGGCGAACGCGGCCAGGTCGGCGTGCACGACGGTGCCCGGCACCTGGGCGCACAGCGCCGCCAGGCCGGCCTCGTCGAGCCTGCCGCCCTTGCCGGTGAGCACCAGGTGCGGCGCGCAGCCGACCGCCGCGCCGGCCTGCAGGTCGCGCAGCGAATCGCCGACGACCGGCACCTCGGCCAGATCGATGCTGTAGCGCTCGCCGATCTGCTCGAACAGCCCGGGCAGCGGCTTGCGGCAGCTGCAGCCGTCTTCGGGCGCGTGCGGGCAGAAGAACACCGCGTCGATGCGGCCGCCCTGCTTCGCCAGCAGCTGGTTCATCTTCGCGTGCATGCTGTTGAGTGTGGCCATGTCGAAGGTGCCGCGGCCGAGACCGGACTGATTCGTCGCGATCACCGTGTGCCAGCCGGCGTGGTTCAGCCGCGCGATCGCCTCGAGCGCGCCGGGGATCGGCACCCATTCGTCGGCGGTCTTGACGAAGTCGTCGCGGTCCTCGTTGATCGTGCCATCGCGGTCGAGGATGATCAGTTTGACGGGGTTCATCGGGGCCGATCAGGTGGCGAGCTTGGAGAGATCGGCGACGCGGTTCATCGCGGCGTGCAAGGTGGCGAGCAGGCCGAGGCGGTTCGCGCGCAGCGCGGGGTCTTCGGCGTTGACCATCACCGACTCGAAGAACGCGTCGACCGGCTCGCGCAGGCCCGACAGCGCGCGCAGCGAGGCGGTGGAGTCGCCGGTCGAGAACGCCATGTCGGCTTTCGGCTTGACCGCGTCGAGCGCATGACTCAAAGCCGCTTCGGCCGGCTCTTTCAGCAGCGCGCCCCGCACGACGGCCTCGACCGCGCCCTCGGCCTTCTTCAGGATGTTTCCGACGCGCTTGTTCGCGGCGGCCAGCGCCTCGGCCTCGGGCAGCGCGGCGAACGCGCGCACCGCGGCCAGGCGCGCGGCGACATCGGCCAGGCGCTTCGGGTGCAGGCTCAGCACCGCGTCGACCTCGCGCGCGGTGTAGCCCTGCTCGCGCAGCGCCCCGGCGAGGCGGTCGTAGATGAACGCCAGCAGCGGCGCGCTCGGGTCGGTGATCAGCGAACCGAAGGCCGGCAAGGTCAGCGCGATCAACCGGTCCAGATCGATCGCAACGGCCGCCTCGATCAGCATCCGGATCACGCCGAGCGCGTGGCGGCGCAGCGCGAACGGATCTTTGTCACCGGTGGGCAGCTGGCCGATGCCGAACAGGCCGACCAGCGTCTCCAGCTTGTCGGCGAGCGCGACGACCAGCCCGACCTGGCCGCGCGGCAGCGCGTCGCCGGCGAAGCGCGGCTTGTAGTGGTCCTCGACCGCCAGCGCGACCGCCTCGCTCTCGCGGTCATGGCGCGCGTAATAGCCGCCCATGATGCCTTGCAGCTCGGGGAACTCGCCGACCATGTCGGTCAGCAGATCGGCCTTCGCGAGGTGCGCGGCACGATCGACGTCGGCGCCCAGCTTCTCGTGCGGGAAGGCCTGCTCGGCGATCGCCGCGGCGATCTTGCGCACCCGCTGCACCCGCTCGCCCTGCGAGCCGAGCTTGCCGTGATACACCACCTTGTCGAGCCCGGCCACGCGCGATTCGAGCGTGCGCTTGCGGTCCTGATCGAAGAAGAACTTCGCATCCGCCAATCGCGGCCGCACGACGCGCTCGTTGCCTTCGATGACCCGGCTCGCGTCGGCCGGGCGGATGTTGCTGACGACGAGGAACTGGTTCGTCAATGTGCCGGCCGCGTCGAGCAGCGGGAAGTACTTCTGGTTCGCCTTCATCGTCAGGATCAGGCACTCCTGAGGCACGTCGAGAAACGCTTGTTCGAATTGGCAGGTCAGCACGTTCGGGCGCTCGACGAGCGCGGTGACCTCGTCCAGCAGCGCGTCGTCGTCGATCGCGGTCAACCCTCTCGCGGTGCCCGCCGCTTGCAGCTGGCGCGCGATCTCGTCGCGCCGCGCGCCGAAGCCGGCGATCACCGCGCCTTGCGCCTCCAGGCGCTGCGCGTACTCGTCGGCATGCTTCAGCTCGATCGGATCGACCTGCGCCTCGAAGCGATGGCCGTGCGTCATGCGCCCGGCCGTCAGGCCGAGCACCTGCACCGGCACGACCTCATCGCCGAACAGCGCGACCAGCCCGTGCGCCGGGCGCACGAAGTGGACGCTGCTCCAGCCGTCGGCCAGCTGATATTGCATCACCTTCGGGACCGGCAACTCGGCGAGCGCCTTCTCGAGCGCCTTCTGCAGCCCTTGGGCCAGCGTCGCGCCGGCGACGACGCTGTCGAAGAACAGCGCCTCGGCCTTGCCGTCCAGCTGGCGTTTCAGACGCGGCACGTCGGCCGCCGTTGCGCCGACGCTCGCGAGCTTTTTCAGCAGCGCCGGGCTCGCGTCGCCCGACGGGGTGAGGCCGACGCTGACCGGCATCAGCTTTTGCGAGACCGCCTTGTCGGCCGCCTGCGCGCTGACCTCGGTGATCAGCGCGGCGAGCCGGCGCGGCGACGCGAACGGCGTCACGGTGGACGGCCCGGCGAGCAGCCCCTGCGATTTCAAACTCTCGGCCAGGCCGTTCGCGAACGCGTCGCCCAGCTTCTTCAACGCCTTCGGCGGCAGCTCCTCGACGAACAGTTCGACGAGCAGGTTGCGGGTCGTGGCGGACTCTTGTCGGGTCATGGATCAGGCCGCCTTCTTCAAGGCGAGCTGCGCCGCGACCTCGTCGGCCCAGGCCTTCGGCGCCATCGGGAAGCCGAGCCGCGCGCGGCTGTCCAGGTAGCTCTGCGCCACTGCGCGCGCGAGGTTGCGGATGCGGCCGATGTAGGCGGCGCGCTCCGTCACGCTGATCGCGCCGCGCGCGTCGAGCAGGTTGAAGGTGTGCGCGGCCTTCAGCAGTTGTTCATAAGCCGGCAGCGCGAGCAGCTTTTCCATCAGGTATTTGGACTGCTTCTCGTGCGCGCCGAACGCGTGCAGCAGGAACTCGACGTCGCTGTGCTCGAAGTTGTAGGTGCTCTGCTCGACCTCGTTCTGGTGGTACACGTCGCGGTAGGTAATGCCCGGCGCCCACTCGAGGTCGAAGATGCTTTCCTTGCCCTGGATGTACATCGCCAGGCGCTCCAGCCCGTAGGTGATCTCGCCGGTCGCCGGCTTGCAGTCGATCCCGCCGACCTGCTGGAAGTAGGTGAACTGCGTCACCTCCATGCCGTTCATCCAGACCTCCCAGCCCAGGCCCCAGCAGCCGAGCGTCGGGTTCTCCCAGTCGTCCTCGACGAAGCGCACGTCGTTGGCCTTCAGGTCGAAGCCGAGCGCTTCGAGCGAGCCGAGGTAGAGCTCCAGGATGTTGGCCGGCGCGGGTTTGAGCACGACCTGGTACTGGTAATAGTGCTGGAGCCGGTTCGGGTTCTCGCCGTAGCGGCCGTCCTTCGGGCGGCGGCTCGGCTGCACGTACGCGGCTTTCCAGGGCTCGGGGCCGATCGCGCGCAGAAAGGTCGCGGTGTGGCTGGTGCCGGCGCCGACTTCCATGTCGTAGGGCTGGAGCAGCGCGCAGCCTTGCGCGCCCCAATAGTCTTGCAGCTTGAGGATGATTTGCTGGAACGTGAGCATCCTTTTATTCTAGGCGGCGGCCCGGCGGCGCCGGAGCACCGCGGCGGCGACGATCAGCGCGCCGAGCGCCCACAGCGGCCACAGGTTCAGCCGCGAGGCCCAGGCCGCATACGGCGTCAGCCCGATGCGGCCTTGGACCTCGGCGTCGAGCACGCCCTGGGTCAGCGGCGGCAGCGAGGCGGTGACCTCGCCGGTGTGGTCGATCACGACCGTCGCGCCGGTGTTGGTCGCGCGCAGCATCGGGCGCTGGAACTCGAGCGCGCGCATGCGCGAGATCTGCAGGTGCTGCGCGATCGCGATCGTGTCGCCGAACCAGCCGATGTTGCTGAGGTTCGCGAAGATCGTCGGCGCGGTCGCGTCGTCGGCGAAGCGCGCCGCGAGCTCCTCGCCGAACAAGTCTTCGTAGCAGATGTTGGGCGCGATGCGCTCGCCGTGGAACAGGAACGACTTGGGTCCGACCGGCCCGCGGTTGAAATCGCCGAGCGGGATGTTCATCAGCTGCGTGAACCAGTGAAAACCGTTCGGGACGAACTCGCCGAACGGCACCAGGTGGTGCTTGTCGTAGCGGTAGAAGCCGCCGGGCAGCGCCGCGGTGTTGGACGACAGGCCGGCGGCCGAGTTGGTGTAGCCGATCTCCTCGTCGCCCAGCGGCAGCCCGATCAGCGCGGCCTGCGGGCCCTTCTGGAAGTGGGCCGCGATCTCGTCCCAATAGCCCGGGTCGAGCTGGGCGGGCAGCAGCGGGATCACCGTCTCCGGTCCGACCACGAGCTGGCCGTGCGCGGCCAGCAACTGGCCGCGCGTCCAGGCCAGTTGCTGGGGAATCTCGGCGGCCTCGAACTTCTCGTCCTGAGGCACGTTGCCCTGCAGCAGCGTGACGCTCATGGTGCTGCTCGGCGTCGTGAACCTGACCGGTCCGACCAGCGCGAGCGCGGCCAGCCCCGCGATCAGCACCGCCAGCGGCGGCGCCCGCAGCCGGCCCAGCATCGGCCAGGACGCCAGCCCCGCCGTCACGAAGCCGATGCCGTAGACGCCGACCCAGGGCGCCAGCGCGGCGAGCGGCGAATCGACCTGCGCATAGCCGCTCGCGATCCACGGAAAGCCGGTGAGGATCACGCCGCGCGCCAGCTCGGCGAGCAGCCAGACCGCGCCGAACAGCAGCGCGTCGCGCTTGCCGCGGCCGCTGCGCCAATGCGCGAACGCGGCGAACCCCGCCGCCAGGTAGCTGGACAGCGCCAGGCTCAGCAGCGCGACCGCCGCCGCAGCCAGGCCCGCCGACAGCCCGCCGTAGGTGTGCATGCTGATAAAGAGCCACCAGGTGCCCGAGGCGATCCAGGCGGCGCCGAACAGCAGCCCGATCAGCGCCGCCCGGCCCGGCGCGGCCTTCGCGATGCGCGACGCCAGCACCGCGATGACGACGAACTGCGCCGGCCACCACGCCGTGTGGACGAAGGGCAGGCTGTGCAGCGCCCCGAGCAGCGCGGCCAGCAGCAGATCGAGCAGCAGGTTCACACGGAAAAAGTCACACGAAAGCGGCTCAGCCGCCGGCCATTTCGTCGGCTGGCGCGCGCGTCACCTTGAACCAGCGCACGGCCCCGCCGCGCGTCAGCATCACGTTGAACACCAGCTCGCCGACCGTGACCGACTCGCCGCGCCGCGGCACCCGGCCGAACTCCTGGGCGACCAGGCCGCCGATGCTGTCGAACGCGTCGTTGGGCAGCAAGGTGCCGAAGGCCTCGTTGACCGCGACGATGTCGACATCGCCGGCGACGCGCTGGCTGCCGTCGGCCAGCGTGTAGATGCCGGACTCGCCGTCCTTGTCGTCGAACTCGTCCTCGATCTCGCCAACGATCTCTTCGAGCACGTCCTCGATCGTGATCAGCCCGGCGGTGTTGCCGAACTCGTCGATCACGATCGCGAGGTGGTTGCGGTTCGAGCGGAAGTCGCGCAGCAGCTCGTTCAGGCCTTTCGACTCCGGCACGAACACGGCCGGGCGCAGCAAGGTGCGCAGGTTCAGGTCGGGCGAGCGCTGCAGCTTCAGCAGGTCCTTGGCCATCAGGATGCCGATGACGTTCTCGCGCCGGCCCTCGAAGACCGGGAAGCGCGAGTGGCCGGTGTCGATCACCAGGTGCAGCAGCTCGTCGTAGTCGGCCTCGATGTCCAGCAGGTCCATGCGCTTGGTGTTGACCATCACGTCGCCGGCCGTCATGTCGGCCATGCGGATCACGCCCTCGAGCATCATGCGCGATTCGGGCGCGATCAGCGACTTGTTCTCGGCGTCGGCGAGCGACTCGATCAGTTGATCACGCGACTCCGGGCCCGGAGCGATCAGCTCGATCAGCTTCTGGAACAGCGTGCGCCGCTCGACCGGAGCGGCGGCGTGCTTGTCGCCCCGGAAGTGCGGGCGACCTGGGTGCGGATCGGACATCGCGCAGCGGGCGGAGAGTTGACAAGTAACCAAGCTTAACCCAAGGTCACGGCAGGCTCTTGACACAGCTGTTATCTTGAAGGGTTGGCGGCGAACCCCCAAATACCGCGACCGCCCCCCATTCCAAGGCACCCCATGGCACTGATTCCCGCAACCATCCTCACCGGCTTCCTCGGCTCCGGCAAGACCACGCTGCTCAAGCGCGTGCTGACCGAGGCCCACGGCCAGAAGATCGCCGTGATCGAGAACGAATTCGGCTCCGAGAACATCGACAACGAGATCCTGGTGCAGGACGCCACGGAGCAGATCATCCAGCTGAACAACGGCTGCGTCTGCTGCTCGATCCGCGAAGACCTGCGCACCACCCTGAGCGACCTGGCCGAGAAAAAACGAAAAGGCGAGCTCGATTTCGACCGCGTCGTGATCGAAACCACCGGCCTGGCCGACCCGGGCCCGGTCGCCCAGACCTTCTTCATGGACGACGAGATCGCCGAGAGCTACCTGCTCGACTCGATCCTGACCCTGGTCGACGCCAAGCACGGCGACCAGCAGCTGAACGACCGCCAGGAGGCGCGCCGCCAGGTCGGCTTCGCGGACCAGATCTTCATCAGCAAGACCGACCTGGTCGACGCCGCCGAGGTCGACGCGCTGATCCACCGCATCAAGCACATGAACCCGCGCGCGCCGCAGACCAAGGTCAACTTCGGCGAGGTGCCGCTGGCCAGCGTGTTCGACCAGCGCGGCTTCAATTTGAACGCCAAGCTGGACATCGACCCGGAGTTCCTGAAGGCCGACGCCCACGACCACGATCACCACGACCACGAGCACGGCGAGCACTGCGACCACCCGCACCACCACGTGCACGACGACGACGTCAAATCCTTCGTCTTCAAGGCCGACAAGGCCTTCAACCCGGCCAAGCTCGAGGACTTCCTCGGCGCGATCGTGCAGGTCTACGGCCCGAAGATGCTGCGTTACAAGGGCGTGCTGAACATGAAGGGCAGCGACCGCAAGGTCATCTTCCAGGG
>DASYCA010000012.1:0-2001 GCA_036500445.1 Burkholderiaceae bacterium
TCCAAGGTCAGCATGTCGGCCTGGTAGAAGCCGAAGAACTGGAAGAACGAGCTTATAAGCAGCTGGCCGACCGGCAGGACGACGGTCAGGGCAAAGAAGGCGATGCAGATCGCGAAGGTCACCCAGCGCCACGGGCCCAGCCGCGTGACGGCCGGCGAGTACGCCTTGCCGGTGACGGTGGTGAAGCTCCGCCCGCGCAGCAGCCGGCCCTGCAGGATCAGCAGCAGGCCCATCAGCACCATGCTGGCGAAACCCATCGCGGTGGCGGCCTGGTAGTCGGGCTGCGCGCGCTGGGTGATCATGTCGAAGATCTGCGTCGTCAGGACCTTGATGTTGACCGGCGTGCCGAAGAATACCGCCGATTCGAACGATTCCATGCCGCGGATGAAACTGAGGATGAAAGCGGACGTCGTGACCGGCAGCATCAGCGCGAAGGTGACGCGCCAGAAGGTCTGCCAGCGCGAGGCGCCCGACATGCGGCTCGCCTCCTCGAGCGAGGGATCCATGGCGCGGAAGGCGTCGACCACGAACAGGAAGATGAACGGCGTCGAGTACTGCATCATGTGCCAGACGATGCCGCCGTAGGAATAGACGTCGATCAACCTGGCGTCGTCGCTGCCGACCAGCCAGCGCCAGGCCAGGTTGATGGTGCCGACCTGCGGGTTGCCCAGCATCGCCCACGCCGTCGCCGTCAGGATCGGCGGGATGAAGAACGGCAGGGTGATCAGGATCTCCAGCGCGCCGCGGCCCGGCGTGTCGGTGCGGGCCACGATCCACGCCATCAGGATCGCGAGCGTCAGCGACAGCACCGTCTTCACGAAAGAGATCAGCGCGGTGTTGGCGAGCGCCTGCAGGTTGTCGGCCTGGAGCAGCGCGCGATAGCCCGCCGCGTTGAACTCGCCGGCCATGCCCGGCGGCGTCGAATGGATGCTGCCGTAGAGCAGCATCGCCAGCGGATAGACGGTGAGGAAGCACAGCGCGAGCACCAGCAGGCCGATCGCGGCCGGCCGGGCGTAGCGCCGCAGGTCGCGCGCGGGCTGCCGCGCGCGAAGGTCGATAGCGACCGTCAGGGGTTACTCAGCGGCGAGCGGCAGCCGTTGCAGCATGCCGAGCGGGCTGAGCGCGCTCTGCAGCTTCTCGGCATAAGCGTCGAGCCAGTCCTGCGTGGCGGGGGCCACGAAGGCGCCGCCGCGCGCGCGCTGGCAGAGGCTTTGCTCGTCGACCAGCGGCGGTATCGTGCCGTCGTTCGCGAGCTTCTGGCAGGCTTCGATCAGGCGCTTGCGCGTGATCGCGATCATGCGGTCCGACGGCGCGAGGTGCTCGAGCGAACGGTCGACGACCTCGCCCATGCATTCCACGGCGGCCTGGTCCTGGCGGCCGATGCCCTGGATACCGGTGTAGCTGGAGTGCTTCTGCGCGTCGCGATCGATGAAGTAGTCGTTCTCGCGCCGTGCCACCAACCGGTGGCGGCCGTGCCAGTCGTTGGTGTTGGGCAGGTATTCCATGTCGGGCTTGAGGCCCGGGATCCAGTCGCCGTTCTTCAGCGTCTGCAGCGGCGCCGTCTTCTTCACCCAGGTCAGGTTGTAGACCATGGTGTGGGTGTCATCCATCGGCACGTTCAGCGTGCACGCGACCTGGTCCTCGAAAAAGCCGTTCGGGGTCAAGGTGATGAACGGGAACATGAAGTGCGCGAAGCGGTAGTAGAGGTTGCCCGCGTCGGCCGGCCGGTAGGCCGCGTACATCGTGCCCCACTCGGTCTCGGTCGCCTTGTAGTCCGGCGCGCGGTCGCCGACGCCCCATTTGTGGATCGTGTCGGGCGAGACGTCTTCCATCTTGAGGCCGCCGATGTGCAGGAAGCCGAAGTGCGAGGTGTCGATGTCGCCTTCGAGCGACTGGAACCAGTTGCACTCGCGCTGGTGCACGCGGGTGATGCGCATCTCTTCCGGCAGGTGGAGCACCTCGAGCGCCGGCAGCTCCGGCGGCTTCTCGCGCTTGCCCATG
>DASYCA010000013.1:0-16543 GCA_036500445.1 Burkholderiaceae bacterium
TCCCGTCCGTCTTGATCACGAAGGCGACCGCGAAGGATTTCTACTTCCCCGACTCGCCGTTCTGAGCGAGGCTGCCATGACCCGCAGGTTGCGTTATGCGATGGTCGGCGGCGGCCGCGATGCGTTCATCGGGGCCGTGCACCGGCACGCGATGGCGCTGGACGGCCACTACGAGTTCGTCGCCGGGGCCTTGTCGGCGACGCCCGACAAGGCCCGCGCCTCGGGCCGCGAGCTGGGGCTGGCCGACGCGCGCAACCACGGGTCGTGGCAGGCGCTGCTCGCCGACGAGCTGAAGCGGCCGCCCGGCGAGCGCATCGACGTGGTCAGCATCGTGACGCCGAACCACGTGCACTACGAGGTCGCGCGGGCCTTCATCGATGCCGGCTTCCACGTCGTCTGCGACAAGCCGCTGGTCCACACCAGCGTGCAGGCCGAGGACCTCGTCGCACGCGTGAAACAGCAGGGCACGGTGTTCGCGGTCACGCACAACTACACCGGCTACCCGATGGTGCGCCAGGCCCGCGAGATGGTTCGCGCCGGCGCGATCGGGCCGATCCGCAAGGTCATCGTCGAGTACCACCAGGGCTGGCTTGCGACGCAGCTCGAAGCGACCGCCCACAAGCAGGCCGACTGGCGCGTCGACCCGGCGCGCAGCGGGATCGCCGGTGCGATGGGCGACATCGGCTCGCACGCCGAGAACCTCGTCGAGGCCGTGACCGGTCTGCAGATCGAGCAGCTCTGCGCCGACCTGACCGCGTTCGGCCCCGGCCGGCGCCTCGACGACGATGCGAGCATCCTGCTGCGCTTCAAGGGCGGCGCGCGCGGCGTGCTGCTCGCATCTCAGATCGAGGTCGGCTGCGAGAACGACCTGCGATTGCGCGTGTTCGGCGAGCGCGGGACGCTGGATTGGCGCCAGGAAGCACCGAACGAGTTGATCCACCTGAGGCTGGACGGCCCGCGCACGGCGCTGACGACCAATTCGCCGTGGCTCAGCGAGGCGGCGAAGCGGGCCTGTCGCTTGCCGGCCGGGCACCCGGAGGGGTTCATCGAGGCGTTCGCGAACCTCTACACCGGTGTGGCGGCGGACATCCATTCCCGAATCGAGCACGGCGTGCCGGCAGTGGATGCCGAGTACCCGCGCGTCGAGGACGGTGCGCGCGGCGTGCGCTTCATCGAAAAGACGGTCGAGTCGTCGGCGAGTTCGCAGAAGTGGACGGGGATGGGGTGAGGATCGTCGTCGTCGTCGTCGGAGCGAGCGCAAGCGCACGTCCGGGTGCCCTCCTCCGTTCCGAATAGAGACAGTCACTGCGTCGGGCACCCGAACGCGCGCTTGCGCCATCACCGTCGCAGGACACTCGTGGAAGGCCGCTCACTCGCAGCGAGGCACTGGGCCGCGCGGGCAGGCAGCCGAGATCTCTACCTGCAGACCCTCACCCCAACCCTCTCCCAGTGGGAGAGGGAGAGGATCACGTCAGCATGTCGGCCCAGATCGACCGCGCCCAGCCGAACGCGTACGCCGCTTCGAGTTCGCTCGGCGCCGTCGACAGCCCGCCCGAGCCCGGCACCGGCTTGAAGGTCTTTTCATTGCCGTCGTAGGCGTGGACGCTCGCGACATGCACGCTGCGCTTGTCGTCGACGAAGCTGTAGCAGGTGTTGGTCAGCATCGGCGCCGGGTCCAAATCCCAATCGTTCAGCTCGGCGACGATCGCCGCGGCGACGACCTTGGCCTGGCTGTTGGCCATGTGGCCGCTCTTGGGCATCAGCGACGCGATCTGGATCGAATCGCCGATCACGTGGATGTGGCGCGCCGCGGTCGATTCGAAATTGATCCAGTCCACGTTGCACCAGCGCGCGTTCGAGTTCGCCAGGCCGGTCTGCACCGCGATCGCGCCGGCGCGCATCGGCGGCAGCACGTTCAGCACGTCGGCGCGCACGTCGTCCTGGATCTCGAATTTGACGGTGTTGGTCGCCGCGTCGACGCCGGTCGCCTTGTACTGCGGCCGGTACTCGAGGAGGTCCTTGTACCGCTCGGCCCAGACCTTCTTGAACAGCGGCCCCTTGCTGGTGACGTCCTCGTTCGCATCCAGGATCAGCACCTTGGATTTCGGCTTCGCGAGCTTGAAGTAGTTCGCGACGATGCTCGCGCGCTCGTACGGCCCCGGCGGGCAGCGGTACGGCGACTCGGGGATGCTGATCGCGAACACGCCGCCGTCGGGCATCGCGAGCAGCTGGCGGTGCAGCGCCGCGGTCTCCGGCCCGGCCTTCCAGGCCTGCAGGATGCGGCCCTGCTGGCTCGCCTTCTGCAAGCCGGTGACCTCGGTCCACATCATCTCGACGCCGGGCGACAAGATCAACTTGTCGTAGCGGATCTCGCCGCCCGACGCGAGCACCGCGATGCGCTGCGTCGCGTCGATGCTGACGATCATGTCGTGCACGACGCGCACGCCGTGCTTCGCGGAGAGGCTCGTGTACGGCCGCGTGATGTCGGCCATCACGCGGCTGCCGCCCAGCACCAGGTTGGACAACGGGCACGAGACGAAATTGGCGTCCGGCTCGACCAGCACGACGTCGATCTTGCGCTGCGAGAACAGCCGCACGTACTTGGCCGCGGTCGCGCCGCCATAGCCGCCGCCGACGACCAGCACGCGGGCGGTGTCGGGCTTGCCGATCGGGTTCATCAGGCCGATCGAACTCAGCGCGCCGGTCAGCGGATCGAGGGCGGCGGCGCAGCCGGCCAGGCCGACGCCCGCGGCCGCCGTCGCCGTGGCACCGGCGGCGAGCTTCAGCAGCTCGCGTCGCTTCAGCATCGAGCCCGCCTTCACTTGGCCGCCTTCGAGAACCAGGCCGCGAGCTGCTCGATCTGCGCGTCGCTGTAGCCCTTCGCGATCTGCGGCATCACGGTGCCGGGGCGCGTGCCGCTCTTGAAGGCCTTCATCTGCTCGATCAGGAGGTCCTTCGGCACGCCGGCGAGGCCGGGCAAGGTCGCGGCTTCGGGCGCGCGGCCGTCGCTGCCGTGGCAGGCGGCGCAGGTCGCGGCGAGCGAGCGCGTGCGCAGCGCGGCGGCGGTCGGCGCGTCATCGGCGGCGCGCGCGCCGATCGTGACGAGGGCCGGCGCGGTCGCGAGCACGGCGGCGACGATCCACGGGTGCGACGGGTTCTTCATGAGGCGGCCGCGAACGCGTTCGTGCCGTAGTGCCTGGCGAGCTCGGGCGGCAGCGGCGAGTCGAGCAGCGAGCAGCTCAGCCGCAGCGCGTCCGCCGCCGTGTCGTCCAGGCGCCCGTACGGGCTGTGCAGGATCGCCGCGCCGGTCCAGCCGCGCACCAGCGCGGGCCGCTGCATCCAGGCGACCGCCTGGATCACCTGCAGCGCGTTGACGAAGCCGTCGGTGGCGGGCGGCTCGCAGGGCGGGATCTCGGCACGGCCGGCCCACGGCGCCATCACGCTCGCGTACCACGCGAGGCCGGCCGGCGTCGGCGCGGGGTCGTCGAGCTCGGCCGGCTGCTTGGGCACCATGCGGGCCAGAAACGCGCTGTAGACCGCGATCGCCTCGACGTCGTGCTGCGGCAGCTGCGAGAGCTCGGTCGTCGCGGCGACGCGGTTCGCGGCCGGCGAGCTCTCGCCCAGGCGCTGGCGCATCGCGAGCCAGTGCAGGCGGTCGAGCGGGCGCTGCACGCCGCGCGCGCTCATCACGCGGCGCGTCGCCTCGAGCAGGTTCTGGCGCTCGGACAGGGGCTGGGCGCGCAGCCGTGTGAGCAGCAGCTCGAGCCAGGGCAGGCGCGCCGCGCCCGCGAGCCGGCCGGCCGATTCGCCGATCGCCGCCGCGGGCGCGTAGTCCGCGCATTCGCGCTGCCAGGCCCGCGCGGCGCGCTTGCTGCCGGGCGGCAGCAGCAACGCGAGCACGGCGACCTGCAGCTCGCGCGGGCCGTTCAGGCGCTCCAGGATCGCGGCGGGTTCGGTGTCGCTCATGGCGGGATTGTGACGGTCGCGGGCCTACAAGGTCCCGGCGCTGCGAAAGCCGAACAGCCCGACGATCATCAGCGTCGGAAACTGGCGCACCGCCGCGTTGTAGCCGGCGACGGCCTCGTTGAACTGGCGTCGCGCGAACGCGAGCGTCGCGTCGGTCGCGGTCAGCTGCGCGTGCAGCTCGCGCAGGTCCAGCCCGGCGGCGCTTTGCACCGGCAGGCGCGCGCGCGCCTCGGCGAGGATCTCGTCGGCCAGCCGCAGGCTCGTGATCGCGCCGACCGCGCCGGGGCGCTGGCAGGCGTGCGCGCAGGCCGCGGCGACCTGCTCGCAGGCGGCGCGCAGCACCTCGATGCGCGGCGCCGCGCCGGGCAGCACCGGCGCGAGCGCGTCGATCTGCTGCTGCAGCAACGTGCGGCGCTGCGTGAATTGCTCGTCGACCGGCGGAAAGCGCCGCACGATCTCGCCGCGCAGCCGCACCAGCCGGTTGTAGGCGCCGACGATCCAGAACAGCAAGGCCGCCGCCACGACGCACCCGATGATTTGAGATGTGGTCACCCGCTCACTCTACGACAAGCGATGCTTCGTTCCGCGCCGAAGTGTCGCGAACGGTTTCAGGCCGATGATTCGTGCATTGTTTCTCTTGTGCGAGCGGCCCATGTTCGATCTGCATTCCCCCGTCCTGTGGGCGCTCGTCAGCGCCGTGTTCGTGCTCGGCGGGTTCGTCAAGGGCGTCGTCGGGCTGGGGCTGCCGACGATCACGATGGGGCTGCTGAGCCTGGCGATGCTGCCGGCGCAGGCCGCGGCGCTGCTGGTCGTGCCCTCCTTCATCACCAACCTGTGGCAGATCGGCGGCCCGGGCTTCTTCGCGCTGCTCAAGCGCCTCGCGTCCCTGCTGGTCGGCGTGTGCGTCGGGGTCGCGCTGGGGGCCGGCTGGCTCGGCGGCGGCGCGATCGCCAGCACCGGGCTGGGCCTCGCGCTCGTCCTCTACGCGGCGTTCGGCCTGCTGCACTGGCGGCTCGTGGTGCGGCCGGCGTGGGAGGCGTGGCTGGCGCCGGTCGTCGGCGTCTGCACCGGGCTGTTGACGGCCGCGACCGGCGTGTTCGTGATCCCGGCCGTGCCCTATCTGCAGGCGCTCGGGATGGAGAAGGACGAACTGGTCCGGGCGCTCGGCCTGTCCTTCCTGGTGTCCACGATCGCGCTCGGGGTCAGCCTCGGGCTGGACGGCGGGCTGCAGGGCCCGGCGCTGACCGCGTCGGCGGTCGTCGTCGTGCCGGCGCTGATGGGCATGGGCGTGGGGCAGTGGTTGCGCGGGCGGGTGCGGGCCGAGACCTTCAAGACGATCTTCTTTGCCGGGCTGCTGTTGCTCGGGCTGTACCTGGCGATCCGCGGCGGCCTGCAGCTGCGGGCCTGACGTCGGTCGCCGATGGGCCATTTCCTTGCAAGTCGCGGTGCCGGCGGCAAACGCTGCCGCAAAGCTTGCATTCGCACGTTCGCCGCGCTACGGCAGGGACGTGCCGCGCCGGATGCCGACCCAGCGCCGCAGTTCGCCTTGGCCGCACCACAACGCGACGTATTGCTGCGCGAGGCGAAGGCGGATCTCCCGCGGGATTTCCTTGCGCAGTGCATGCGCCCACACCTGCAGCGCGGCCGATTCGGCCCGTTCGCAATCGGCCAGCACCTTCGCGTGGGTGGCATTCTCCAGCGCATCGACGGGTGCGGGCATCGCGTCCTGCCGCTCCTCGGCGATGCCGCCCAGCTCGGCGACCAGCGCCTGCAAGCTCAGGACGGCCGCGGCCCACTCCGAGGCCCGGCCGTCGACGATCATGCGCAGGCCCGGCGACCAGACGTGCGCGACCGCCTGGCGCAGGCAGCTGGAGGCGGCTTCGGACGCGCTCAGCAACTCGAGCAAGGCGCATTCGACGGCCAGGATGCCGCGGGCCGCGTTGAGGCTGATGGGGATCGCTTCATTCATGCCGGGGTCCTGACCGATGCGAAATCGATCGAGCGTGGCAATCGGTGTTCCGCTGGGCGTGCCCGGCCGCCGCGCGGAATGTGCGTTGCCTCGTGGCAGCATACTGCGGCGAGTCGCGCGCCATCGCGTGACCCGACATGAAGAAGACACCACCGTGAAGTTCGATCAACGCATCGTCGTCCCGCTGAGACGCGAGTTCTCCGATTGGCGGCTGTGGTGGTCGCGCGCGGTCGTGATCGCCGCGTCGATCATCGCCGGGCTGACGGTCGTCGGCTTCACCGGCCTGGGCGACCGGGCGTTCGAGCAGTTCGCGCGCATCGAGGCGGCGTGGTGGTGGGCGCCGCTGCTCTGGACGCCGCTGTGCGCCGGGGCGATCGTCTGGCTGACGCGCCGCTACGCGGACGCCGCCGCGGGCTCGGGGATCCCGCAGGTCATGGCCACGCTGGACTCCTCGGTCGACAGCCGCCAGACCGGCCTGTTCGTGTCGGTCAGGCTGCATCGTGCTGGCCGGCCTGGTCGGCGTCTCGATCTACGGCAACGCGACCTACTTCGGGTTGATCCACGTCCCGCTGGTCGACGGCGCGGTGCTCTGGCCGGGGGCCTGTTGACCGCGGTGCTCAGCGGCATCGCCGGCGGCCTGTTCTCGCGCCTGCTGCTGGTCTCGCTCGGCGGCCGCTCGCTCGACGCGTTCACCCGCTGGCGGCGCGAGCGGCCGGTGGCGTTCGCGATCGGCTGCGGCCTGCTCGTCGCCGCGATCGGCGTCGTCACGCGCGGCGCCACTTTCGGGAGCGGCTACGCGCACACGAAATCGATGCTCGACGGCAACGAGAACGAGCCGACGGTGTTCGTGCTGTTCAAGTTCATCGCGACCTGGCTGACGGCGTGGTCGGGCGTGCCCGCGGGCATCTTCGCGCCCTCGCTGTCGATCGGCGCCGCGCTCGGCCACGACGTCGCGATCTGGACCGCCTACCCGCATGCGACGGCGCTGATCGCGCTCGGCATGGCCGGCTTTCTCGCGGCCGCGACGCAGGCGCCGCTGACCGCCTTCATCATCGTGATGGAGATGGTCGACGGCCATTCGATGGTGCTGAGCCTGATGGCCTGCGCGCTGATCGCCAGCGGCGTGTCCAAGCTGCTGAGCCGGCCGCTGTACGCGACGCTCGCGCAGCTGCAGCTCGATCGCCTGCCGGGCGGCCGCGTCGTCGCCGCC
Organism: Burkholderiaceae bacterium; assembly: GCA_036500445.1. Classification (GTDB taxonomy): domain Bacteria; phylum Pseudomonadota; class Gammaproteobacteria; order Burkholderiales; family Burkholderiaceae_C; genus LMDS01. Next base: position 7,146 of record DASYCA010000013.1, read on the forward strand.
GACGATCGGCCCGCCGCGCATTGAGCCGCGGCGCCCGAGACGCCGGCCCGAGGAAATCGATGAGCACGTCCCCCGAACCCCGCTTCGCCCGCATCGCCGCGATGATCGGTGACCCGACGCGCGCGCGCATGCTCGCGGCGCTGATGGGCGGCCAGTACCTCGCGGCCGGCGAACTCGCCGCGGCGGCCGGCGTCGGGGCCGCGACCGCGAGCCCCCACATCGGCAAGCTGCTGGACAGCGGCCTGGTCACGCTGCGCGTGCAGGGCCGGCACCGCTACCTGCGCCTCGCGGATGCGGAGATCGCGCACGCGCTCGAGGCGCTGTCGCTGGTGGCCGAGCGCGGCGCGGCCGCGAGCAAATGGGAGCAGGGCGCCTACAAGCCGCTGAAGGCCGCGCGGACCTGCTACAGCCACCTGGCCGGAGAGCTGGGCGTCGCGCTGTTCGAGGGCCTGCTGGCGCGCGGCACGCTGGTGTCGAACGACGGCCAGTTCGTGCTCAGCGACGCCGGTCGCGCGGAGTTGTCGGCCCTGGGGGTCGCGCTGCCGGCAACGAGCAAGCGCTATGCGTACCCCTGCATCGATTGGTCCGAACGCCGAGATCATTTGGCCGGCGGCCTCGCGGTCGCGCTGCTCGAACACGCGGTGGCGAACGATTGGCTGCGCCGCACGCCGGGTTCGCGTGCCTTGACTCTGACCCCGCCCGGCGCAACCGCACTTGCCCCGTGGATCGGCAGAGACTCCCTCTCCCGCAAGCGGGAGAGGGCTGGGGTGAGGGGCCCGCAGGCCGCCGACATCTCTGCCCGCGGGCCCTCACCCTAACCCTCTCCCAGAGGGAGAGGGGACCCTCAGTTGAACAGCGCGCGATGCGTCTTCAGCGCATCGACGACGATCGGATCGATCCCTTCGGCCTGGTGCTCGTCGATGTGCTGGAACAGCTGCTGCCGCATCCGCGGCTCCCAGAATTTGCGCACGTGTTGCGCGATGTCGTGCATCGCCTCGTCACGGTGCGGCATCGCGGCGAAGAACGAGCCGATGCGGTTGACCATGCGGATCAGGTTGTCGACGTTCATCTCTGTTCAATCCTTCCGTGCCTCGAGCACGACGCGCTCCGGGCGCGCATAGATCACGAGGTCGTCGCCGCGCACCAGCCCCACCAGGCTCATGCCGGCCTGCTCGGCGGTCGCGACCGCGAGCGCGGTCGGCGCCGACACGGCGGCGAGCAGCGGCGCGCCGGCCACCGCGGCCTTCTGGACCATCTCGATGCTCGCGCGGCTCGTCACCGCGATGAAGCCGGCGCGCGTGTCGACCTTCGAGCGGGCCAGCGCGCCGATCAGCTTGTCCAGCGCGTTGTGGCGGCCGACGTCCTCGCGCAGTGCGAGGCCGTCGCCGTCGAGGCTGCACCACGCGGCCGCGTGGACCGAGCCGGTCGCCTGGTTCAGGTGCTGGCGGGTGTGCATCGAGCGCATCGCCCGCGCGATCGCGCTCGAGGCGATCGACACACCCGCCTCGACCATGGGCACCGGCCGCAGCACTTGATCGAGGCTCTCGGTGCCGCAGACCCCGCAGCCGGTGCGCCCGGCGAGCGTGCGGCGCCGCTCTTTCAATCCCGCAAAACTGCGCGCCGAGACCTCCATGCTGACCGTGAGCCCCTGCGGCGCGGCCACCACGTCGCAGCCGTACAGGTCGGCGGGGCTCGCGAAGATCCCTTCGGCGAGGCCGAAGCCGAGCGCGAAGTCCTCCAGGTCGGCCGGCGTCGCGAGCATCACCGCGTGCGAGATGCCGTTGAACTCGAACGCGACCGGCACCTCCTCGGTCAGCCAGTCGTCGACCGCGCTGCGCTCGCCGCCGCGCCAGCGCACGACGGGAGAACGACGCGCGCCATCGACCGGCATCTCGAACTCGTCGCGGTTCATGGGCGATTGCGCTTCATTTGCCCGTGACCGCCTCGGCCGCGCTGCGCTGCTCCAGCAACTCCTGCTGGACCTTGTCGAAGCGGCTGAACTCGCGCTGCCACTCCGACGGCTGCGAGACCGGCATCACCTGCACCGCGGTGACCTTGTACTCGGGGCAGTTCGTGGCCCAGTCCGAGTTGTCGGTCGTGATCACGTTCGCGCCGGATTCGGGGAAGTGGAAGGTCGTGTAGACCACGCCCGGCTGCATCCGCTCGCTGACGATCGCGCGCAGCACGGTGTCGCCGGCGCGGCTCTGGATGCCGACCCAGTCGCCGTCCTTGATGCCGCGGTCCTCGGCGTCGACCGGGTGGATCTCCAGCCGGTCCTCGCTGTGCCACTGGTTGTTGTCGGTGCGCCGCGTCTGTGCGCCGACGTTGTACTGCGACAGGATGCGCCCGGTCGTCAGGATCAGCGGGAACTTGCGCGTCACCTTCTCGTCGCTCGCCACGTACTGCGTGATGATGAACTTGCCTTTGCCGCGCACGAAATGGTCGATGTGCATCGTCGGCGTGCCGTTCGGCGCCTCGGCGTTGCACGGCCATTGGACGCTGCCGAGTTTCTCGATCAGCTCGTAGCTGACGCCCGAGAAGGTCGGCGTCAGCGCCGCGATCTCGGCCATGATCTCCGAAGGGTGCTTGTAGTTCATCGGGTAGCCGAGCGCGTTGGACAGCAGCATCGTCACTTCCCAGTCGGCGTAGCCGGGCTTGGGCGGCATCACCTTGGTGACGCGCGAGATGCGGCGCTCGGCGTTCGTGAAGGTGCCGTCCTTCTCGAGGAAGGACGTGCCCGGCAGGAACACGTGCGCGTACTTCGCGGTCTCGTTCAGGAACAGGTCCTGCACGACGATGCATTCCATCGCCTCGAGCGCGTGGGCGACGTGCTGGGTGTCCGGGTCGGACTGGACGATGTCCTCGCCCTCGCAATACAGCCCCATGAAGCTGCCGTCCATCGCGGCGTCGAACATGTTCGGGATGCGCAGGCCCGGCTCGCTTTGCAAGGTGACGCCCCAGGCCGCCTCGAATTGATTGCGCACCGTCGTGTCCGACACGTGGCGGTAGCCCGGCAGCTCGTGCGGGAACGAACCGATGTCGCACGAGCCCTGCACGTTGTTCTGGCCGCGCAGCGGGTTCACGCCGACGCCTTCGCGGCCGACGTTGCCGGTGGCCATTGCAAGATTCGCGATGCCCATCACGGTGGTGGACCCTTGGCTGTGCTCGGTCACGCCCAGGCCGTAATAGATCGCGGCGTTGCCGCCGGTCGCGTACAGGCGGGCGGCACCGCGCATCGCATCGGCCGGCACGCCGGTCGTTTCAGACGTTGCCTCCGGCGAGTTCTCCGGGCGGGCGACGAACTCGCGCCATTCGTTGAACGACTTGTCGTCGCAGCGTTCGGCGATGTAGGCGTCGGCCATCAGCCCTTCGGTGACGATCACGTGCGCGAGCGCGGTGACGACCGCGACGTTGGTGCCCGGGCGCAGCTGCAAATGAAATTCGGCTTGGATGTGCGGCGACTTGACGATGTCGATCTTGCGCGGGTCGATCACGATCAACTTGGCGCCCTGGCGCAGGCGCTTCTTCATGCGCGAGGCGAACACCGGGTGGCCGTCGGTCGGGTTCGCGCCCATCACCAGGATCACGTCGGATTTTTCGACCGACGCGAAGGTCTGCGTGCCGGCCGATTCGCCCATCGTCTGCTTCAGGCCATAGCCGGTCGGCGAGTGGCACACGCGCGCGCAGGTGTCGACGTTGTTGTTGCCGAACGCGGCGCGAACGAGCTTCTGGACCAGATAACCCTCTTCGTTCGTGCAGCGCGACGAGACGATCCCGCCGATCGAATCGCGGCCGTGCTTGGCCTGAATGCGCTTGAACTCGCTCGCGGCGTAGCCGATCGCCTCTTCCCAGCTGACCACCTGCCACGGGTCGGTGATCTTCTTGCGGATCATCGGCGTCGTGATGCGGTCCTGGTGGGTCGCGTAGCCCCACGCGAAGCGGCCCTTCACGCAGCTGTGGCCTTCGTTGGCGGCGCCGTCCTTCCACGGCACCATCCGCACCACCTCGTTGCCCTTCATCTCGGCCTTGAAGCCGCATCCGACGCCGCAATACGCGCAGGTCGTGATCGCGCTGTGCTCGGGCTGGCCGAGCCAGATCACCGATTTCTCCTGCAGGGTGGCGGTCGGGCAGGCCTCGACGCAGGCGCCGCAGCTGACGCATTCGGATTCCATGAACGGCTCGTCCATGCCCGGCGAGACGCGCGACTCGAAGCCGCGGCCCGAGATCGTCAGCGCGAAGGTGCCTTGCGTTTCCTCGCAGGCGCGCACGCAGCGGTTGCAGACGATGCACTTGCTCGCGTCGTAGGTGAAATACGGGTTCGATTCGTCTTTCGGCGTGTTCAGGTGGTTCGCGCCGTCCATCCCGTAGCGCACGTTGCGCAGCCCGGTGACGCCGGCCATGTCCTGCAGCTCGCAATTACCGTTGGCGGCACACGTCAGGCAGTCCAGCGGGTGGTCGGAGATGTAGAGCTCCATCACGCCCTTGCGCAGCTCCTGCAGCTTCGGCGTCTGGGTGCGGACCTTCATGCCGGCTTCGGCCGGCGTCGTGCACGAGGCCGGATAGCCGCGGCGGCCGTCGATCTCGACCAGGCACAACCGGCACGAACCGAACGGCTCCAGGCTGTCGGTCGCGCACAGCTTGGGCACCTGGATGCCGGCGTCGACGGCAGCGCGCATCAGCGAGGTGCCCTTCGGCACCGTGACCTGGTTGCCGTCGATATCGAGCGTGACTTCGATTTCGGACTCGCGCTTCGGGGTGCCGTAGTCGGTTTCTTTGAGGTGGTCGAGCATGGTGAACTCCTGCTGTCGAGACTCAGGCCGCGGCGCGGTCGGGTTTGGCGAGACCGAAGTCTTGCGGATAGTGGTTCAAGGCTGAGAGTACCGGGTAAGGGGTCATGTTCCCCATCGCGCACAAACTGCCGTTGACCATCGTGTCGCACAGGTCGCGCAGCAGCTGGACCTGCTGAGTCCGGTTGTACTTCGCCGGCGCCATGATCTTGTCGATCACCTCGACGCCGCGCGTCGAGCCGATCCGGCAGGGCGTGCATTTGCCACAGGATTCGATCGCGCAGAACTCCATCGCGTAGCGCGCGAGCTTGGACAGGTCGGCCGTGTCGTCGTGCACCACGATCCCGCCGTGGCCGACGACGGCGCCGACGGCCGCATAGGCCTCGTAGTCCATCGGGGTGTCCCACTGCGATTCGGGCACGTAGGCGCCGAGCGGGCCGCCGACCTGAACCGCCTTGATCGGCCGCCCGGTCGCGCTGCCGCCGCCGAAGTCATACATCAGCTCGCGCAGGGTCACGCCGAAGGCCTTTTCGACCAGGCCGCCGTGCCGGATGTTGCCGGCCAGCTGCATCGGCAAGGTGCCGCGCGAGCGGCCGACGCCGTAGTCGCGGTAGAACGCCGCGCCGCGCGCCAGGATCAGCGGCACGCTGGCGTAGCTGATCACGTTGTTGATGACGGTCGGCTGGCCGAACAGGCCTTGCAGCGCCGGCAGCGGCGGCTTCGCGCGCACGATGCCGCGCTTGCCTTCCAGGCTCTCCAGCATCGCGGTCTCTTCGCCGCAGACATAGGCACCGGCCGCCTTGCGGATGTGCAGTTGAAAGGCACGGCCCGAGCCGAGCACGTTCGCGCCGAGGAAGCCGGCGGCGGTCGCGCGGGTGACCGCCTCGAGCATCGTCGCGACCGCGTCGGGGTACTCGCTGCGGATGTAGACGTAGCCCTGCGTCGCGCCGACCGCGAGGCCGGCGATCGTCATGCCCTCGATCAGCATGTACGGGTCGCCCTCCATCGTCATGCGGTCCGAAAAAGTGCCCGAGTCGCCCTCGTCGGCGTTGCAGACGACGTACTTCTGCGCCGCTGGCGCGGCCGCGACCGTCTTCCACTTGATGCCGGTCGGGAAGGCCGCGCCGCCGCGGCCGCGCAGCCCGGAGTCGAGCACGTGCTGCACGATCGCCTCGGGCGCGAGTGCGATCGCGGCGCGCAGGCCGGCGTAGCCTTCGTGGGCTTGATAGTCGGCGAGCGAGAGCGGGTCGGTCACACCCATCCGGGCGAAGGTCAGGCGCTCCTGCTTCGCGAGGTACGGGATCTGCTCGGTCGGGCCGTGGCACAGCGCGTGGGCCGCGCCACTCAGCAGGCCGGCGTCGAGCAGCGCGGGCACGTCGTCCTCGGTGACCGGGCCGTAGGCGATGCGGCCTTGCGGCGTCGCGATTTCAATCAGGGTCTCGAGCCAGAACAGGCCCCGCGAGCCATTGCGGATCAACTCGATGGCCAGGCCGCGGCGCGCGCATTCGGCCTGCAGCGCCGCGGCGACCTCATCGGCACCGACCGCGAGCGCGGCCGAGTCGCGCGGGACGTAGACCGTGACCGGCGCGCTCATGCCGTCGCTCCGGTATCGACGCCGAGCTTCGCGACGAGCTTGTCGAACTTCGCCGGCGTCATCCGCGCATATAACTTGTCGTCGACGACGATCGCCGGCGACGACGCGCACAGGCCGAGGCAGTAGACCGGGTTCAACGTGAACCGCCCGTCGGCGCTGGTCGCGCCGTGCCCGCCGTGGGCGTGGCAGCCGAGCGCGTGCTCGGCATGCGCCATCAGCGCGTCCGACCCCATCGCGAGGCACGATTCGGCGCGGCAGACCTGCACGATGTGCTGCCCGGGCGGGTCGGCGCGGAAGTGGTGGTAATAAGTGACGACACCGTGCACCTCGGCGCGCGACAGGTTCAAGCCCTCGGCAATCTGCGGCACGACGTCGCGCGGGATGTGGCCGAGCGCGTCCTGAACCTCGTGCAGGATCGGCAGCAGCGCGCCGGGCTCGTCCTGGTGGCGGGCCAATACCGCGGCGGTGACGCTGGTCGCGCTCGCATTCATGAATCAGTCTCCAAATAGGCGCCCGGCCACGCAAGCGCATCTCTTCTGATGCCCCGAATGTAGGCAGCGCTCTACCATTGCGCAATATGATCGCCCCGGCCGACGAAATAGGCGGTCGACAGCATAAGGAACAACCCTGCATCAAGTCAGCATCCAGCCGCAGTGGACGATTCGCCTGCCGGGCGGCGCCGCGCTCGCGGAGCGCACGGTCGCGCTGCTCGTCGGCGTGGCCGAGCACGGCAGCCTGCTGAAGGCCTGCCAGGCGATGCGGGTGTCCTACCGCCACGCCTGGCAACTGATCCGCCAGGGCGAGGCGCTGCTGGGCGCGCCGCTGCTGCGCATGGAGCGCGGCAAGGGCTCGACGCTGAGCCCGCTGGCCGAGAAGCTGGTCTGGGCCGACCGGCGCATCGCGGCGCGGCTCTCGCCGATGCTGGATTCGCTCGCCTCCGAGCTGCAGGCCGAGATCGACCGGCTGCTGATGAGCGTGCCGCCGCTGCTGCGCATCCACGCCAGCCACGGTTTTGCGATCGAGGCGCTGCACGCGGCGCTGGCCGCGGCCGGGCAGGTCACCGAGCTGCGCTACTGCGGCAGCGTCGAGGCGGTCGCGTCGCTGAACCTGGGCGGCTGCGAGATCGCGGGCTTTCACGTGCCGACCGGCGAATTCGAGGCGGCGGCGGTCGAGCACTACGCGCAGTGGCTCAAACCGGCCTCGCAGAAGCTGATCGGCATCGCGACGCGCCGGCTCGGGCTGATGATCGCGAAGGGCGATCCGAAGAAGGTCTACGGCATCAAGGACCTGGCGCGGCCCGACATCCACTTCATCAACCGCCAGTCCGGCTCCGGCACGCGCTTTCTGCTCGACCTGCTGCTGAAGAAGGAGGGCGTCGACCCGGCGCGCGTGCACGGCTACGAGCACGCGGAGCTCACCCACGCGGCGGTCGCGGCCTACGTCGCGAGCGGGATGGCCGACGTCGGCTTCGGCGTCGAGACCCCCGCGAGGCAATTCAAGCTGGATTTCGTGCCGATCCAGACCGAGCGCTACTTCCTGCTGTGCGAGGCTCGCTCGCTCGAGGCCCCCGCGGTGCGGTCGATGCTCGCGATCATCCAGAGCGATGAATTCAAGACCGCGGTGAACCGGCTGCCCGGCTACCAGGCCGACGAGTCGACCGGCGTCGTCAGCGACCTGCGGCCGATGTTTCCGAGCCTGCGCGCGCGCAAGAAGCGCAGCTGAGGTTTCTCCCCCGGGAACGCGGATTGCCCGCCATGCGGCGGGAGGAACCGCATGATCAGACTCATCGCCGTGGGCGCATCCGCCGGCGGCGTCCAGGCGCTGCAGGACCTGATCCGGGATTTGCCGGCGGATCTGCCGGCCGCCGTGCTGGTGGTGCTGCACGTCGGGGATCGCATGAGCAGCCTGCCGTACCTGCTGTCGCAGGCCGGCACGCTGCCCGCGGTGCACGCGGTGAACGGGCAAGCCATCCTGCCGGGCCGCGTCTACGTGGCGCCGCCGGACCACCATCTGCTCGTCATCGGCAACGCATTGCGCCTGTCGCGCGGGCCGAAGGAGCACCACACGCGGCCGGCGATCGATCCGCTGTTCCGCTCGGTGGCGCTCGCCGCAGGCCCGGCGGCCATCGGCGTCGTGCTGACCGGGATGCTGGACGACGGGACCGCCGGCCTCCAGCTGATCAAGCAGCGTGCCGGGCTGGCGATCGTGCAGATGCCGGAGGACGCCCTCTGCCCGAGCATGCCCCGCAGCGCATTGGAAAACGTCGCGGTCGACCACTGCGTGCGCTTGTCGGACATGGGCTCTCTTCTGGCGAAGCTGGTCACCCTCGAAAGCGAGCACGACGTGGACACGCCATCCCCCGAAGCCGCCATGCGCGAGCAAGACCTCCTGCTCGGTCGCGGCGACCCTTTGGAGAACCTGAACGCGATCGGCCGGCCTTCCACGTTCACCTGTCCCGATTGCCATGGCAGCCTGTGGGAAATCGATGGCAGCAAGCCGCCGCGCTTCGTCTGCCACACCGGCCACGGCTACTCGATGCGCAGCTTGCAGCGGACGACGGCCGAAAGCGCCGACGACGCGGTCTGGAACGCGTTGCGCGTCACGCAGGAACTGGGCTTCATCCTTCGAGCCCGGTCCGAGCAGGCACGAGACGCCGGCGACGCCGATCGCTGGCGCCTCGCCGCCGACGCGCTGCAGCAGAACGCCGCGCTGCTGCGCTCGATCATCGGAACCGAGCCGGTTCGGTGGGCAGGCGACCCGTGACCGCGGGCCTCCAGTCGTTCGGTCGAAGACTCGATCGGATCGAAGCGAACGCGTTGGCGATCGACGCGCTCGTGCTGGCGCTTTGCGAAGTCCTGACCGCGGACACGCTGCCGATCGTCCAGGCATTCTTCCAAACCGAAATCGCCGGCCTGCGTCACCAGTTGACGCTGTCTGGCGCCACACCCGCGATGATCGAATCGTTCGACTCCAACGCGGACCGCCTCTCGGCGCGCCTCCTGCTGGTGCGCGACGAT
>DASYCA010000014.1:0-6270 GCA_036500445.1 Burkholderiaceae bacterium
GCAGCACGCAGGCGATCATCACCGCGATCGCACAGGCGCTGCAGACGAAGCCCCAGGCCGCGCCGACGCTGGCGAACATCATGCTCGCCAGCGCCGGGCCGGTCATGCGCGCGACCTGGAACACGGTGGTGTTCAAGGCCAACGCACCGCCGATGCGGTCGGGATGCGACACGGCGGTGGCCAGCAGCATCTGGCGCGCCGGCTGCTCCAGCCCGTTGAGCACGCCACGCACGCCGGCCAGCAGCAGCAACGCGCCCATGCCGAGCCAGCCCAGCGCCGACAACAGCGCCAACAGCACCGCCACCGTGAGCCCGCCGGACAGCACCGCGAGCGTGCGCCGGCGTGCATTGGCGACCGAGAGGGTGGCCGAGAACCAGGGCGTCAGCACCAGCCCGGGCACGTACAGCACGAAGTTCAGCAGGCCCAGCAGCCCCGGCGAACGCGTCGCCCGCCACAGCGCCAGGTTGAGCAGGATGTCCAGCACCCAGGTGCCCATGATCGACACCGATTGCCCGAACACGTAGATGCGCACGCTGCGCTCTTCCAGCACCGGGAACCAGCGCATCCAGGGCAGGCCGAGTGCGATCATGGGGCGGCGCTGCTTGCTCGACCGATGAGCGCCGCTTCGACGACCGCGAGCTGAACGCAGCGCGCGGGGCTCAGGAACTCCCCGCCGTCCGCGGTCTCGCCGGTCGGAAACCGGTTCTGCACGCAGCGGCGGATCTGCGGCACCCGGCGGGCCAACGAATGGCCGGCGCTGTCGCCGACCTCGGCGATCAGCCCGTCCCGCACCGCGAGCGCGCCGTGGCGGGGGCGGTTTTTCGAGCCGTCGAAGAGCAGGACGTTGGCGATGGCGAAGTCGTGCATGGACAATTTCCGGAGCCGGTGGGTGGGCAGCTCGGGAAACGCCCGAGCCGCGGCGCAATTTAGGCGCGGCGCGCGGCCGCCGTCTTGCAAAAAACAGACTTCGTCGCGCGGAGTTCCGTCTCCGGGTCTCTGCTGATGTTTCCCAATGGTTAAACCAATAGTATTTTAGTGATGCAGAACCATTCCTCCCTGCCGCGCGACGACGCGACGGTGCGGTCGCTGACGCGCCAGTTGGCGGTCGGGTTGATCCGACGCCACGCCGATCCGGTACCGGGCGCGCGACGCCTGCAGCCGCAGTTCGATCCGCGCCGCCGCCACGACATCGCGCAGCACATCGCCGCCCGCCTCGGCGAGCATCTGTCGGTCGCCGAGATGGCGACGCACGCGAACCTGAGCACCGAGCATTTCAGCCGGCTGTTTCGCAACACCTTCGGTTGCACCCCGCATCGGCACCTGGTCGAGCAGCGGCTGCAGCGCGTCTGCGAGTTGATGGACGCCACCGCCCGACCGCTGGCCGAGATCGCCGGCGACACCGGCTTCGCCGACCAGAGCCACCTGACGCGCAGCTTCAAGGCGCGCTTCGGCGAGCCGCCGAATGCGTGGCGGCTCCGCCACGAACGGTCCACGGCCTTTCAATGATCCGGATCACCTACCTGCAGCACGATGGCCGGGCACAGACCGTCCAGGCCGAGATCGGAAAGAGTTTGATGTCGACCGCGATCGCCCACGGCGTTCCGGGCATCGACGCCGATTGCGGTGGCGAATGCATCTGCGCGACCTGTCACGTCTTCGTCGATCCGCCCTGGAGCAGCCGTCTTGCGGCCCCGGCCGAGGCGGAACGGTGGACGCTCGAGATGGCCGTCGACGCGCAGCCCGTCTCATCGCGCTTGTCCTGCCAGGTCCGCGTCGACGACACGATGGACGGCCTGGTCGTGCGCCTCCCGCCCAGCCAGCGCTGACCCGCCGTCTTTGTCCTCAACCCGCCAGGAGCACCCGATGAGTCATCAAACGCCCACCGACACGCCCGCCACCGCCGCCGAATCGACCCCCGCCGGGCGGATCGAGATCTTCTTCGCGGCCGGATCGCAGACCTTGCAGGAGGCCGGGATGATGCACTCCGAGGGCCCGCCGCCGGAGCGCGCGCCGCTGAACGCGCTGTTCGCCGAAGGCGTCGCCGCGGGCTCCTCGTCACGCGTGCTGTTCCGCGGGCCGACGCCGTCGAGCTTCAGTCTCGTCTACGCGTGGTTCAAGAGCGACTACCCGCTGCCGGCCCACTCGCACAGCACGCCCTGCCTCTACTACGTGATCGCCGGCGAGCTGGCGATGGGAACCAAGGTGCTGAAGGCCGGCGACGGCTTCTTCGTGCCGGCCCATGCCTTCTACTCGTACAAGGCGGGCCCGCAGGGCGTGGAGATCCTCGAGTTCCGGGACGCCTGCGAATTCGACTTCGTGTTCCGCGGCGGCAGCTTCCCGATGTGGGAACGTGCCGGCGAAATCATGAAGAACAACCTCGAGCGCTGGAAGACCGAAGCACCGCCGCCGCGCAGCGCCGAGCGGGCGATCTGAGGCTCGCCGCGCGCACCGGCGTCGCCCGTCATGCCGGCCGCCGGCTCGCTCGCAGGACCTCGTCGAAGACCACCACCGTGCGCGCCACGGCGCCGCCCAGCATGGCCGCGAAGCCCGCGTTGATGTCGTCGAGCGCGATGCGCTGGCTGACCAGTTCGTCGAGCTTGAGACGGCCGTCGAGGTACATCCGGGCGAAGCGGGGCAGGTCTTGCTGGAAGACGCTGGAGCCCATGATCGATCCCTGCACGCGTTGTTCGGTCAGCAGCGCGGGCAGCAGGCCCGGCAGGGACAGGCTCGCACCCACCCGGGGCACCCCGATCAGGGTCAGCAGGCCGCCGACGCCGAGCATCGAGAAGGCGAGCTGCTGCGTGACCTGCAGACCGACCGCCTCGAAGGCGTGGTCGACGCCCCCGCGCGTCAGCGCCTTGACGGCCTCGACCGTCAGCGCATCGCCCGCGAACGCATGGGTTGCGCCGAACCGGCGCGCCAACTCCAGCTTGGTCGGCACCTGATCGACGGCGATCACGGTCTGCGCGCCGCACAGCACGGCGCCCTGGATCACATTCAGGCCGACGCCGCCGCAACCCACCACCACGACCGTGTCGCCCGGGCGCACCTTGGCCGTGTTGATCGCCGCACCGACGCCGGTGACGACGGCGCAACCGAGCACCGCGGCGCGGTCCAGCGGCATCTCCTTCGGCATGATCGCGACGGCGCTCTCGTGCACCAGCACCTCCTCCGCGAAGCCGCCGAGCCCGCCCATTTGCCGCACGGGCTTGCCGCGCAGGCTCAGGCGCGGCCGCTCTCCGGCCGCGCGCACCGGCCTGGCGACGCAGCGGTACGACAGGCCGATCGCACATTGGCGGCAGTGGCCGCAATAGGACGACAGGCAAGTCACGACGTGGTCGTCGCGCCGCACGCCGCGAACCCCATCGCCGACCTCGATGACGATGCCGGCCACCTCGTGACCCGGCACCATGGCCATGCCGGGGACGATGAACGGCATGTCGCCGGAGATGAAATGGTAGTCCGAGTGGCACAGGCCGCTGGCGGCGACCTGGATGCGAACCTCGTTCGGCCCGCAGGCGTCCATCTCCAGATCCTCGATCACGAGGGGCGTCTTGGCTTCATGCAGGACGGCAGCTTTCATGGGCCAGCGGCGAGGTCGCGACCCACACGCCCTGGCGCGGGCAATTCATGTCGGCGAATCATGGTGTCTCCCTTCACCGGTCAGGCCGGCGCGAGTGTTGGCGCTTGCTATAAATTCAATGGTTGAACCTCTGAGACAATAAGGTCAGAATCCAGGCACGTCAATGCGCGTATTGCCGCACCTTCAGGAGACCGCCATGATCAGCGTGGACACACTCGCCGAACTCGCCCGACACGTGGGCGAGGATCTGGGCACCAGCGGCTGGGTCACGGTCGACCAGAAGATGATCGACGCCTTCGCCGAACTCACCGGCGACCGCAACTGGTACCACGTCGACGTCGAGCGCGCGGCGCGCGAGTTGCCGGGCGGCCGCACGATCGCGCACGGGCTGCTGACGCTCGCGCTGGTGCCCGGCCTGGCCGGGCAGATCGTCGAGGTGCGCCAGCACGGGCGCGCGTTCAACTACGGGCTGAACAAGGTGCGCTACCCGGCGCCGGTGGCGGCCGGCGCGCGGGTGCGGCTGCGCATGAAGGTGCTCTCGGCCGAGCCGCAGGCCGCCGGCACGATGCTGTGCCGCAGCTACACGATGGAGCTCGAAGGGTCGGCCAAGCCGGCGATGATCGCCGAGATGCTGTCGCTGATCGTCAGCGCCTGACCGACGATGCCGCCTGATCGTCGCGCGCCTGACGCTGCAACTCCAGGTGGGTACTGACGTGGCGCAGGTGCTTGGTCATCGCCGCGCAGGCGCGCACCGGATCGCGGGCGCGAATGAAGCGCAGCACCTTGCTGCGCGCCTGGATCATGTCCTGGTGCGGCTTGGGATCGACACCCAGCATGATGGTGCGCACGATCTCCGACAGCGCGTCGACCAGCATCTCGATCACCTCGTTGTGCGTTGCACGGGCCAGCAGGCGGTAGAAGGCGCCGAACGACACCGTGTTGCGCGAAGCCTGCCCCTTCTTGAGGAGCTCCGAATGCATCGCGATGTCGTCCGCGATCGCGTCGAGCTCGGCCTCGGAGGCGCGTTCGCAGGCGAGCCGGATCGCGACGTTCGTCAGCTCGATGCGCGCCTCGAACACGCTGGCGGTCGGCACCTGGCCGAGACCGACCATGTCGCGCACCGCCTGCGTGATGCCGTCGGAGCCGCCGGTCTTGATGAAGAAGCCGCCGTTGACGCCGGTGCGCGATTGCACGATGCCGGCCAGCTCCAGGTTGCGCAGCGCCTGGCGCACCGCGCTGCGGCTGATGTCGAACTCCTCGGCGAGCTCGCGCTCGCCCGGCAGCCGGTGGCCGGGCAGCAGCACGCCGTCGGCGACCTGGCGGCGGATCTGGTCGCAGACCGCCTCGAAGGCGCGGCGCGTGCGAACCGGCTGGAACATCGGCGCGGCGGTGGTGGCGGCGCCCGCCTCGGCGCCGGCGGCCGGCGTGGGCGCGCGTTTCGCGGCCGGCGGCTGTCTGGTCTCGATCATGTGGGCCTCTCCTCTTATTCGTGGAAACAGTGTATCCCCCCCAAAACGATTGGTTGAACCCTTTTATACTTTTGCACATGAAGACCGACACGACATCGCAAGAAGCGCCCCGCAGCGGCCCGCTGACCGGCATCCGGATCGTCGAATTCGCGGCCATCGGCCCGGCCCCGTTCGCAGGACAGCTGCTCGCCGATCTCGGCGCCGACATCATCCGCATCGACCGCGCCGAGCGTGCCGGCGACAAGCCGGGCGTGCTCTCGCGCGGGCGGCGCTCGGTCGCGCTCGACCTGAAGAGCGCGGCGTCGATCGAGACCTGTCTTGCACTGCTCGAGCGCGCGGATGCCTCGATCGAAGGCTTTCGTCCCGGCGTGATGGAGCGCCTGGGATTGGGCCCGGACGTCGCGCTCGCGCGCAACCCGAAACTGGTCTATGCGCGCATGACCGGCTGGGGCCAGACCGGCCCGCTGGCGCTGGCCGCCGGCCATGATCTGAACTACATCTCGCTGAGCGGCGCCGCCCATTCGATCGGCACGCCGGAGGCCCCGGTGCAGCCGCTGAACCTCGCCGGTGACTTCGGCGGCGGCTCGCTCTACCTCGGCATGGGCCTGCTCGCCGGCGTGATCAACGCGCGCGCCAGCGGTGCCGGGCAGGTCGTCGATGTCTCGATGGTCGAAGGCTCGGCCTCGTTGATGTCGATGTTCTACGAGCTCCACGCCGCCGGGCGCTGGGGCGAGCGCGGCAGCAACTTCCTCGACGGCGCCGCGCCGTTCTACAACCCGTTCCGCTGCGCCGATGGCAAGTGGATCAGCCTGGGCTCGATCGAGCCGCAGTTCTATGCGCTGATGCTGGACAAGCTCGGGCTGCGCGAGGCACTCGGGGAACTGAATCAGCAGGACCGCAGCCATTGGGCGCAGACGCGCCGCAGGATCGCCGAGGTGATCGCGACGCGCACGCGCGACGACTGGTGCGCGCTGATGGAAGGCACCGACGTCTGCTTCGCGCCGATCCTGGACCTGAACGAAGCGCCGAAGCACCCGCACAACGTCGCGCGTGGCAGCTTCGTCGAGGTCGACGGCCACATGCTGCCGGGGCCGGCGCCACGCTTCTCGGCGACGCCGGGCCGGCTGGCGCGCGCTTCGGCCGCGATCGGCGCGGACACCGCGTCGGCGCTGGCGGACTGGGGAGTGGCCGCGCCGATTTGACTCAGGACGGCGTCAG
>DASYCA010000015.1:0-20281 GCA_036500445.1 Burkholderiaceae bacterium
TCCGCAGCGCCGCCTTCATCGCGGCCGGGCTCATCGGCTCGGGCCGCTGCGGCCAGGCCTGCACCAGTGCGACCATGCGCGCGTTGATCGGCGCCTCGCGGCCCTGTGCCGCGGCGAGCCGCACGACCTCGCCGCACAGCGCGTCGACCTCGGTCGGGCGGCCGTGCGCGAGGTCGTCGGCCATGCTGGAACGCGCCCTCGGGTCGATGCGCAGCATGCGCGCGGCGATCACGCGGAACAGCGGCGTCGGCAGGCGCAGCAGCGGCGGCACGCGCCGCGGCGGCAGCGCGGCGACCTGGGCCGGTTCGACGCCCGCGCCCTGCAGCAGCGCAAGCGCCTCGGTCTGCAGCGCGGCCAGGCATTGGCGGTAGCCGCGCTCCATCAGCTGCGTGCGCAGCGCGCGGCCCGACAGCGCGTTGACGGGATTGTTCAGGTTCAGCAGCAGCTTGCCCCATTGCAGCGCGCGCAGGTCCGGGTGCAGCCGCAGCGGCAGGCCGGCGCGCTCGAAGTCGACCCGGCGTTCGCGCAGCGCCGGGTCGTCCTGCGCGGCGAGCTCGCCGGTCGTGCCGCGGTGGTAGCGGCCGGGGCCGAGTTCGGCGATGTTGTACGGCACCATGCCGGCGAGCAGGCGCAGCGAGGGCGCGGCGGCCTGCGCGGTCGCCGCGTTCGACAAGCCGTTCTGCATCGAGACGACCGCCGTTCCGCGCGGCAGCGCCGCGGCGAGCTGGGCCGCGGCCTGGGCGGTCGCGCCGCTCTTGACCGTCAGCAGCACCAGCGCGGGCGCCAGGCCCGGCGGGACGCGCTCGTGCAGCGACAGCGCGGCGGCCTCGACCCTGCGCGACGCGCCGTCGAGGTCGGTCAGCTCGAGCCCGTGGGCGCGCAGCGCGTCGAGCACACGCGGCCGGCCGACGAAGGCGACCGGCACGCCGGCCGCGTGCAGGCAGCCGCCGAGGTAGCAGCCGATCGCGCCGGCGCCCATCACGAGCACCGTGGCGTGCGACGCGTTGCGCTCGGCGGCGGCGCTCGGATCGGGCACGATCAAGGCCGGCCCGGCAGGGTTACAGCGACGGCACGATCAGCACCGCACGCCGGTTCTGCATGCGGCCGATGCCGGTTTCGTTGCTCGTGACCGGGCGGTTCGAGCCATAGCCGCGGCGCGTGATGTTGGCGAGCTCGAAACCGTTCGCGGCCAGCGTTTCGGCGACGACCTCGGCGCGTCGCTCCGACAGGCGCTGGTTGTACGGCTCGGTGCCGTCGTTGTCGGCGTGGCCCTCGACCGTCAGGCGGTTGATGCCCACGCTGAGCAGGACCCGTGCGATGCGCGCCAGCGCCTCGGCGGTCTCGGGCGTGATCGACGAGGCGTCGACGTCGAAGGCCATGCGCGCGCCCAGGTCCAGGTTCCAGTCGGCGTCCGGCGACTCGGTGAAGTTCAGGTTGTGCAGCACCGCCTTCTGCGCCGGCGTCAGGCCCGGAACCGGCGGCGGCGCCGGCGGGGAAGGGCTGGCGCAACCCGCCAGCCACGCCGCCGCGGCGCCGGCCAGGCTGGCGGCGAGCAGGCCGCGCAGCGCAGCGCGCCGGGCGGGGGAGTGTTCGAATGCCGTCGCGGACGACGCCGAGGACGACGCCGAGGACGAAAAAGAGGACGAGGAGGCGGTCATGTCGAGTCGTCGGAAGGCGGGGGAGTCGTTGCCGGGAGCGTGGTGTCCTTGATCGGCAGGAAGTTGACGACCGAGCCGCGCGCGGTCGACTTGGCACGATACATCGCGTCGTCGGCGGCGCGGATCAGCCCGTCCAGCGTGTCGGCATGATCGGGGAAGACGGCCACCCCCATCGAGACGCTGATGTGCGGCAGCTGCACGCCCGGCTTCAGCACGACCAGGCGATTCATCTCGGCCTGGATGCGATCGGTCAGGCTGGAGACGTCGAGCGCATGGCGCATCGGCTCGAGCACGACGACGAATTCGTCGCCGCCCAGCCGCGCGATGAAGTCGGATTCGCGGATCGACCGTCGCAGCCGCTCGGCGAGCTCGATCAGCAGCGCGTCGCCGGCGGCGTGGCCGTGGCGGTCGTTGATCTGCTTGAAGCGGTCGGCGTCGATGAAGACCAGGCCGATGCGGTGGCCGGGTTCGCGCTCCTGCTCCATCGCCTTGGCCAGGTGCATGCGCAGGTAGGTGCGGTTGGGCAGGCTGGTCAGCGCGTCGTGGTGGCTCAGCGTCCAGAGCGAGGCGTTGACGCGCTGCAGGTCGGCATGGCGCTGCTCGATCAACATCTGCTGCGATTGCAGCTCGGAGAGCAGCGCGTTGAAGTCGTCGGCGAGCGCATCGACCTCGGCGACGGCCGCGCGCCCGGCGCGGCGTTCGAACGAGCGCGATTCGCGCACCTGGTGCGTCAGCAGCGCGAGCGCGTCGATCGGTGCGACGATCGCGGCGGCCAAGCGGCGCGAGTGCCACCACACGACGAGCGCGGCCGCGGCGACGCACAGCAGCAGCGCGAGCACGGCCCGCAGCACGTAGCGCATCAGCGTGTCGCCGTCGGAGCGCAGCGCGATGCGGCCGAGCGAGCTCCGTTCGGGGCCGATCGAGGCGCTCGCCGGCGTGCCGACCAGCCAGTGCTCGATGCGGCGCGCCCAGCGGTCGCTCGCGTCGCCGACCGGCTGCTCGAAGCGCAGCCAGGCCTGGCCGTGCGCGTCGGTCACGTCGTCCTCGGCGAGTTGCGCCGGCATCGCGAGCTGCTCGATCAGCTCGCGCATCGCGGCGCGGTCGTTGAAGCGGATTGCCGGCTCGCCGGCCAGCGCGATCGACCGCGCGGTGAGCTCCATCGCGCGCAGCTCGTACTCGCGCAGCGCGATCAGGCCGGTCAGCGCCAGCAGCAGGCTGACGCAGGCGATCGAGAACATCGCGACGCGCCACTGCGCGCGGCGCACGATGTGTGCGACCCGGGTCGTCGGTGCGTTCGTCGCCATCACCGGGGCGCCTTCGGGTCGCGCTGCGTCAGGCGCAGCAATTGCGGGTTCACGCGCAGGCCGCTGCGCGAGATCGCATCGAGGTTGGCGCGGATGCGCAGATCGGTCGTCGTTCCGGGCGCCGCGCGCTCCAGACAGAACTGCCCGCCCCAGGAGCAGAACTCCTCGCCGTAGCCGATCGTCAGCACCGGGCGGTTGACGAGCTCCTTCAGCAGGCGCTGCCAGGCCGCCGGCGCGAGGTCGCTGACGTAGAGCGCCTGGCAATCGGACAGGCTTGCGGCACCGGTCTCGAGCCGCCGGCTTTCGATCGAGACGGGGGCCGGCCCGAGCGTGGCGAGCGCGTCGGCGAGGCGGCGCGCGCCGGCGCCGCTCGCGAGCTCGTCGCGCGTGTCGACGCAGACGTGCAGCAGCGCCGGCGTCTCCGGCCAGCGCGTGTAGTGGACGATGCCGGCCAGGATCCCGATCAGCTCGTCCGACGCCACGGCAGAGCGCGCCTCGCCTTGAGCGAGGCAGACGGGCGAGAAGCAGGCGATCAGCGCGAGGCCAAGAAGGCGTTGGATCATCGGAGGTCCAGGCGGAGGCGGGCGCGCACGGCAATCAAAGAAATCAAAAACCGCCATTCTCGCCCGACCGAACGGGCGTCCACCCGCGATGCGGGTCGACGCATCGGTTGCTTTTCGGCAATCTATCGAAACACCTGAGGCGGGCGGCGCCTGGGTCCGTCAGAATCTCACGCTGTCCCCGGAGCATTGACTTGATGGAAAAGACGTGGCTGAAGCAGTACCCGGCGGGTGTGCCGGCGAACATCGATGTGAACCAATATGGCTCGCTCGTCGCCCTGCTTGACGAAAGCTTCAAGAAGTATGCGGGCCGCGTGGCCTACAAGTTTTTGGGCAAGGCCATCAGTTTCGCACAGGTCGACGACGCCTCGCGCGCGTTCGCGGCCTACCTGCAGGAGCAGGGCCTCGAGAAGGGCGACCGCGTCGCCGTGATGCTCCCCAACGTGCCGCAGTACCCGGTCGCCGTCGCGGCGATCCTGCGTGCCGGCTACGTCGTGGTGAATGTCAACCCTCTGTACACGCCGCGCGAGCTCGAGCACCAGCTGAAGGACTCGGGCGCCAAATTGATCGTCGTGCTCGAGAACTTCGCGGTCACGCTGCAGAAGGTGCTGGCCGCGGTGCCGACGAAGAAGATCGTCATCGCCGCGATGGGCGACATGGTCGGCTTCCCGAAGGGCTTGATCGTTAACTATGTTGTCCGCAAGATCAAGAAGCTGGTGCCGGCCTTCGAGCTGCCCGGTGCCGTGCGCTTCAACGACGCCGTCTCGCAGGGCCGCGGCAAGAGTTTCAAGCCCGCCAGCGTCGGGCCGGACGACATCGCGGTGCTGCAGTACACCGGCGGCACGACCGGCGTCAGCAAGGGCGCGGTGCTGCTGCATCGCAACCTGGTCGCCAACCTGCTGCAAAGCGAAGCCTGGTACCAGCCGGCGCTGAAGAAGATCCCGGCCGGCGAGCAGATCACGACGATCTGCGCGCTGCCGATCTATCACATCTTCGGCTTCAACACGAACATGATGCTGGCGATGCGCATGGGCGGCGCGAACATCCTGATCGCCAATCCGCGCGACCTGCCCAGCATGTTCAAGGAGCTGCAGGGCGAGAAGTTCCACAGCTTCCCGGCCGTCAACACCTTGTTCGGCGCGATGGCCAACCACCCCGATTTCAGTTCGGTCGACTGGAGCGGCCTGGTGATCTCGGTCGGCGGCGGCATGGCGGTGCAAAGCGCGACCGCCAAGCTCTGGCTGGAGAAGACCGGCTGCCCGATCGTCGAAGGCTACGGCCTGTCGGAGACCTCGCCGTCGGCCACCTGCAACCCGGTCGACAGCAGCGCGTACAGCGGCAACATCGGCCTGCCGCTGCCCGACACCGAGCTCAAGCTGATCGACGACGACGGCAACGAGGTCGCGCAAGGCTCGCCCGGCGAGATCGCGATCCGCGGCCCGCAGGTGATGGCCGGCTACTGGCAGCGGCCCGACGAGACCGAGAAGGTCATGACGGTTGACGGCTTCTTTCGCAGCGGCGACATCGGCATCGTCGACGAGCGCGGCTATTTCAAGATCGTGGACCGCAAGAAGGACATGATCCTGGTGAGCGGTTTCAACGTCTACCCGAACGAGATCGAGGACATCGTCACGCAGATGCCCGGCGTGCTCGAATGCGCGGCCGTCGGCATCGCCGATGCGAAGGCCGGCGAGGCCGTCAAGCTCGTGATCGTGCGCCGCAACCCGAGCCTGACCGAGGCCGACGTGCGCGCCTATTGCGAGGCCAACCTGACCGGCTACAAGCGGCCCAGGGTGATCGAATTCCGCACCGACCTGCCCAAGACCAACGTCGGCAAGATCCTGCGGCGCGAGTTGCGCGACAAGGCTTGAGCCTCGCCCGGGCCGGGCTTGAGTCCGCCGCCTCGGCCCTGCTACAGTCGGCGCTACTCGCGTGACCCTTTTTTGCGCGACCCGTCGCGGGCCGAAGGCTGGTTGGAAATGGGCATTCATTCGTGATCTGGGGCAAGACCGAAGCCGGCCGTTTGGAAATGCAGACGCGCCTGCTGGTCAAGGAGCGCGCGCGGCGCAACCTGCTGCTGTTGATCGATGGCGTCAAGACCGACACGATGCTGCTCGAAGGCGTTGCGGGCATCACGCCGACCGATTTCAATGAGCTCCAGCAACTCGGCCTGATCGCGCCCGTCGCAGCGCCCTCGAGTCGCTCCGGCCGGCTGGCCGCCGTCAACAGCAGCGCGCCCGCCCCGCTCGATGCGCCGCCGCCCGCCGCCCCCAAGGAGCCGCTCGGCTACGCGGAGTTCACCGCCGCGCTGACGCAGGTCATCTCGAGCGAACTCGGCCTGCGCGGCTTCGTGCTGACGCTCGCGCTCGAGAAGGCGGGGACCAACGAAGAGCTGCACGCGGTCGCGACGCGCGTGCTGGCGGCGATCGCCGAGCGCAAGGGCGAGGCGCGCGCCGCCGCGGTGCGGCGCACGCTGTACGGCCCTTGAGCGCCCGGCCCGGGTCGAACCCGGCGCCGCGGCCCGCGGCGATCGTCGCAGCGATGGACGCTGAGCTGCGCGCGCTGCTGTCGCTGCTGCAGGAGCGCCGCAGCGAGCGTCTGGGCGGGCGCGACTTCCATCGCGGCACGATCCACGGCCGCCCGGTCGTGCTCGCGTTGTCCGGCATCGGCAAGGTCGCGGCCGCGACCACCGCGGTGCTCTTGATGCAGGCCTTCGACGCGCCCTGCCTGGTGTTCACCGGCGTGGCCGGCGGGCTCGCCGCGGGCGTCGAGGTCGGTGATGTCGTGGTCGCGCGCCAGCTGTTGCAGCACGACATGGACGCCTCGCCGCTGTTCCCGCGCTTCGAGGTGCCGCTGACCGGGCGTTCGCGCTTCGACGCCGATGCCGCGCTGGCCGATGCGCTCGCCGCGGCTGCGGCCGCGCACCGGCCGCGCGCGCGGGTGCACCAGGGCCTGATCGTCAGCGGCGACCGCTTCGTCTCGAGCCGGGCCGAAAGCGACGCACTGCGCGCGCTGCTGCCCGATGCGCTGGCGGTCGAGATGGAAGGCGCGGCCGTGGCCCAGACCTGCGCCGATTTCGGCCGGCCCTTCGGGGTCGTGCGCACCATTTCGGACCGTGCCGACGACACCGCGCACGTCGACTTCGCGCGCTTCGTCGCCGAGATCGCGAGCACGACGGCGCGGGACATCGTCGCCGACTGGCTGGCGCAGGCCTGAGGCACACTCTGCGGCCTATGCCTCCGCGCTTCTTCGTCGAACTGCCGCTGCGTGCCGGCGACCCGCTGGACCTTCCCGCCGGCGCCGCGCGTCACGTGCAGGTGTTGCGCCTGCAGCCCGGCGCCGAGCTGACCCTGTTCAACGGCCAGGGCGGGGAATGGGCCGCGACGGTGACCCGCATGGGCCGCAGCGACGTGAGCGTCGAAGTCGGCCCGCAGCATGCGGTCGACCGCGAACTGCCGCTGCGGCTGACGATTGCGCTCGGCATGCCGGCCAACGAGCGCATGGACGCGCTGGTCGAGAAGGCGACCGAGCTGGGCGTCGCCGCGATCCAGCCGCTGATGTGCGAGCGCTCGGTGCTGCGCCTGGCCGGCGACCGGGCCCGGAAGAAGGTCGCGCACTGGCAGGCCGTCGCCGTCTCGGCCTGCGAGCAGAGCGGGCGCACGCGCGTGCCGCCGGTGGCCGAGGTGCGCACGCTGGTGCCGTGGCTGCAGGCCCTGCCGGCGGCGGGCGCCGGCGAGGCGCGCTGGCTGTTGAGCCTGGCGGAGGCGACGCCGCTGGCCGCGATGCCGCTGGCGCCGAGCGTGCTGTGCCTGAGCGGCCCCGAGGGCGGCTTGTCGCCGGCCGAGGAGTCGGCCGCGCGGGCGGCCGGCTTCGCCCCGGTCTCGCTCGGGGCCCGCGTGCTGCGCGCCGACACCGCGCCGCTCGCGCTGCTCGCCCATCTGGCCTGTGTCACGGTGCCGGTGCAGAATCAGCCACCCACACAAGGAGTCCTCCCATGAGCTTGCTCGATTCAGTGATCGGTGCGCTGTCCAACGCCACCCCGGGCGCACAGCCGCCGTCCCCCGGCGCCACCCAGGGCACGCCCGGCTCGGTGCTGCTGAGCACGGTGATCGCGATGGTCTCCGAGGGCCAGCACGCGCAGGGCGCCGGCGTCGGCGGCCTCGGCGACCTGGTCGGCCGCTTCGCGCAGGCCGGCATGGGCGACGTGATCGGCTCGTGGATCGGCGGCGGTCAGAACGCGCCGATCTCGGGCGGCCAGCTGAGCAACGTGCTCGGCTCGGACGCGATCGGCAAGGTCGCCGCGCAGCTCGGCCTGTCGCACGGCGACGCCGCCGGCCAGCTCGCGCAGATGCTGCCCGAGGTGATCAGCAAGCTGACGCCGCAAGGCCAGGCGCCGGGCGGCGGCCTCGGCGCCGTCGAGGACATCCTCGCGCAATTGATGAAGCGGTAATCGGCGATCGGCCCCGGATCGGGTGCCGCGGGCTGGATCAGCGCCGCGCCGATCCGGCGACCAGGTCGAAGCGGAACAGCCGGCACTCGATCGGGCCGTTCCACATCGGCACGCGGCGCGATTCTTTCAATCGCATCGCGCTCGGCAGCTTCATGTCCGGGCTCAGCACATAGGCGGTCCAGCCGGCCGGGTGCTGGGTGTAGGCGCGCTTCCAGTGCGCGGCCAGGCGCGGGAAGAAATCGCTCGGCGCTTCCTTGTTGTCCCGGTCTTCGGCCGCCCGCTCGTCGTCGTCGGCCCTTCGCGCGGCCTTGCCGCCGACCTCGATGCGCTCGCCATATGGCGGGTTGATCATCAGCGTGCCGGGCAGGCCTGCGGGCAATTCCGGGGCGGGGCGCTCGAGCGCATCGCCGCCGTTGAAGACGATCTCGGCCTCGACGCCCGCACGCTGCGCGTTCCGGCGTGCGAAATCGACCATCCGGAACGACACATCGCTCGCGAAGATCGGCACCGCACTGGCGTGGATGCGCGCCGTCGCGTGGCTGCGCAAGCGCTGCATCTCGGCCCGCATCGCGTCGTTGACAAAGGGTAGAAGGCGCTCGAACGCGAAGCGGCGTTTCAGCCCGGGCGCGATCCCGCAGGCGATCTGCGCGGCCTCGATCGCGATCGTGCCGGAGCCGCAGCATGGGTCGTGCAGCGCGCCGCCGGCCTGCGCGCTGCCGCGCCAGCCGGCGGCCGCGAGCATCGCGGCGGCGAGCGTCTCCTTCAGCGGCGCGTCGCCCTTGTCCTCGCGCCAGCCGCGCTTGAACAGCGATTCGCCCGAGCTGTCGACGTAGATCGTCGCGTCGAACTCGCCGAGGTGCAGCACGATCTGCAGGTCGGGGTGGTGGGTGTCGACGCTGGGCCGCTCGCCGGTCGCGTCGCGCAGTTGGTCGCAGACGGCGTCCTTCACGCGCAGCGTGGCGAAGTTCAGGCTTTTCAACGGGCTGCGGTGCGCGGTCGTGTCCACGCGCAGCGTGTGCTGCGGCGTGATCCACTCGCCCCAGGCGACGGTCAGCGCGAGCTCGTAGATGTCTTTTTCGTCGCGGTACGAGCCGTGGCCGACCTCGACCAGCACGCGCTGCGCCAGGCGGCTTTCCAGGTTCAAGGTCATCACCTCGAGCGGATCGCCGTCGAGCGCGACGCCGCCGCGCCCGGCGTGCACGCGCGCCTTCGGCAACACGCGCTGCACTTCTTCGGCGAGCAGGGCCTCGACACCGGCGGCGCACGGCAGGAAAAGCGGCAGCGGCATGGTGCTACATCGCCTTGCGCAGCTGCGTCGGCGCGATCTTCAGCGCGTCGCGGTACTTCGCGACAGTCCGGCGCGCGACCTGGATGCCTTGTTCCTCGAGCATCTGCGAGATCTGGCTGTCCGACAGCGGTTTGTTCGGGTTCTCGGCCGCGACGATCTGCTTGATCAGCGCGCGCACCGCGGTGCTCGACGCATTGCCGCCGGCCTCGGTGTTCAGCGACGAGCCGAAGAAATACTTCAGCTCGAAGGTGCCGAACGGCGTGTTCATGTATTTGGCCGTCGTCACGCGCGAGATCGTCGACTCATGCAGACCCAGCTCATCCGCGATCTCGCGCAGCACCAGCGGCTTCATCGCGATCGCGCCGTGGGTGAAAAAATTCTTCTGGCGCTCGACGATCGCCTGCGAGACGCGCTGGATCGTGTCGAAGCGCTGCAGGATGTTCTTCATGAACCAGCGCGCCTCCTGCAGCCGCGCGTTCAGCCCCGGCCCGGCGCCGTTGCCGGCCGCGCCGCGCTGCTGGCGGATCGCGCTCGCGTAGAGGTCGTTGATGCGCAGCTTGGGCATCACGTCCGGGTTCAGCGTGACCTTCCAGCCGCGGCCCGCCTTTTGCACGATCACGTCGGGGATGATGATGTTGGCCTCGGCGCGCGCGAACTGGCGCCCCGGTTTCGGCTCGAGCGCGACGATCAGCGCCTGCGCCTCGCGCAGCAGATCTTCGTCGGCGCCGGTCACCGCCATCAGCTTCTTCAGGTCGCGCCGCGCGAGCAGCTCCAGGTGCGATTTGCAGACGATGATCGCGATCATCTGCGCCTCGCAACGCTCCTGCGTGCGCAGCTGCAGGGTCAGGCATTCGGGCAGGTCGCGCGCGCCGACGCCGGTCGGCTCCATGCTCTGCAGAAAGCGCAGCCCGCAGCGCAGCCGCTCGATCAGCTCCTCGCGCTGCTCGGCGTCGCCCGCGCTGAGCTGCTCGGCGATGTCTTCGAGCGTGTCGGCGAGGTAGCCGTCGTCGGTCAGCGACTCGATCAGCACCATCACCGCGGCGGCGTCGGTCGGCGCCAGGCGCAGGCTGGAGAGCTGGGCGCGCAGGTGGTCCTGCAGGCTCTCGACCGCGGTGTCGCGATCGGCGCCGTCGAATTCGTCGCTGTCGCCGGCGCCGCTGCTCTTGCCGGGCGTCTCGCGGATGCCGTCGAAATCCTCGCGCTCGGTGCCGTTCTCCCAGTCGTCGCGTTCGGTGCCGCCGAAGTCGGCGCCGTCCAGCGGCGCGGCCTCGGCGTCGCCGCCGCCGTCGGCGCTCGATTCGGCCGCGCGCTCGGTCTCGCGCTCGCCGACCCGCTCGGCCGCGCTGGTGCGCTCGGCCAGCGGCTCGAAGGCCGGGCCTTCGTCGCCGTCGGTCTCGAGGAAGGGGTTCTGCTCCAGCATCTGCTCGACTTCCTGGTGGAGTTCGAGCGTGGAGAGTTGCAGCAGCCGGATCGACTGTTGCAACTGGGGCGTCAGCGCCAGGTGCTGCGACAGGCGGAATTGCAATGTGGGCTTCATGTCAGCTCACATTCGGAAGTGTTCGCCGAGATAGACCTTGCGGACGTCCGCGTTGTCGACGATCTCGGTCGGCGTGCCTTCGGCCAGCACGCGGCCCTCGCTGATGATGTAGGCGCGGTCGCAGATGCCCAGGGTCTCGCGCACGTTGTGGTCGGTGATCAACACGCCGATGCCACGCCCCTTCAGGAAGCCGATGATGCGCTGGATCTCGATCACCGCGATCGGGTCGACGCCGGCGAACGGCTCGTCGAGCAGGATGAAGCGCGGTTGCGTGGCCAGTGCGCGGGCGATCTCGACGCGCCGGCGCTCGCCGCCCGACAGCGCCGGCGCCGGCGAGGCGCGCAGCTTCTCGATCGAGAGGTCGAGCAGCAGGCCGTTCAGCAGCGTCTCGATCAGCGCCGGCTTCAGCGGCTTGCCGTGCTCGTCGATCTGCAGCTCCAGCACCGCGCGGATGTTCTCCTCGACCGTCAGCTTGCGGAAGATCGAGGCCTCCTGCGGCAGGTACGAGAGCCCGAGGCGCGAACGCTGGTGGATCGGCAGCCGCTCGACGCGCTGGCCCTCGATCGTGATCTGGCCGGCATCGGCGCGCACGAGACCGACGATCATGTAGAAGCTGGTGGTCTTGCCGGCGCCGTTCGGCCCGAGCAGCCCGACGACCTCGCCGCTGCCGACCGACAGGTGCACGTCGGTCACGACGGTGCGCGCACCGTAGGACTTGCGCAGCCCGACCGCTTCGAGGCGGTGTGCGGCGGCGTTGGCTTCGACCCCCACGGGCTGGGTCAACGCTTCTCCCCGGTCCTGGCCGGCGCCTGGGGCGTGGCGGACGGCGCCGCCGATGGCGCGGACAAGGACGGCGTCTGCTTCAGCGGTGCCGCGCCGGACGCCGCGGCCGAAGCGGCCTCCGACGCCGCGTCGCTGCCCTCGCGCGGCGTCAGCACCACGCGCACCCGCCCGCCCGGGTTCGCCGCCGTCGCCGGCGCGCCGCCGGTCACGTTCATCACCTCGCTGACGCTGTCGTAGGTCACCAGGTTGCCGTTGATCTCGTCGGCGACCGTCGCACCGCGCAGCCGCTTCACGCTCGCGTTGTTGATGAAGCGGACGATGTCGGTCTTGCCGTCGTATTCGAGCCGGTCGGCTTCGCCTTCCATGTATTCGTCGACGCCGTCGCGCTTCTGGCGAAAGGTGGCGGGCTTGCCCGGCGCACCGAACGCGACCGCCTTGTCGTAGCCGCCCGGCGTCTTCGTGTACTCGACCTTGGCGGCCCGGATCACCATCGTGCCCTTGGTGATCACGACGTTGCCGCTCAGCACCATCACCTGCTTTTGCAGGTCGAGCTGGCCCAGGCCATTGGCGTCGGCCTCGATCACCGCGGGCTTGAACCGGTCGGCCTTCTCCGCCCGGGCCGGAACGGCCGAGAACGCCGTCAGCAGCGCCGCGAGGCAGAGGGTGTAAAGGGATGGGTACATAAGGGCATGAAACTTGCAGGCCATTCTAGCCTACAGCCCTTGCTGCCCGCACGGGCGGCTGGGGTGGCCGACTAGTTGCCCTTGCGCAACTTTTGCACGAGGAAATCGGCGACCAGCAACGATTGCTCGTTGCTGCCGGCCATCGCGCCCGACGTGTAATAGCGGCCCTGCACGCCGATCGCCGGCACGCCGTCGATCTGGTAGCCGTCGACCAGCGCGTTCGCGCGCTTGATCTTGCTCTGGGTCGAGAACGAGTTGAAGGCCTCGAGGAATTTCGCCGAGTCGACCCCGTGCGGCGCGAGGTAAGCGGCGACCTCGGCCGGCTTGCTCATCGTCAGCTTGTCGTTGTGGATCGCGTAGAAGACTCGGCGGTGCTGGGCTTCGACCTGGCCGAGCGCCTCGAGCGCGTAGAAGATGCGCTGGTGGGTCGTGAACGGCTCGGAGCGGAACGCGACCGGCACGCGGCTGAACGCGACGTACTCGGGCAGGCGCTTGGACCAGGCGTCCAGCGCCGGCTCGAACGCCGCGCAGTGCGGGCAGCCGTACCAGAAGAAGTCGACCACCTCGATCTTGCCGAGCGGCGCCGAGACCGCCAGCGGCTCGCTCAGGCGAACGTAGTGCCGGCCTTCGATCGGCTCGCCCTGTGCGCGGGACGCCAGCGGCGCCGCGAGCGCGCCGGCGCCGGCCAGCGCGGCGGGAAGGTCGCGGCGCCGGATCATGGCGTGCCCGAGCGTTGGACCCTGACCAGCGCGGCCTCGACCCCGGCGCTGTCGAGTGCGGACTTGGCGGCGTCGGCATCCGCACGCTTGTCGAACGGGCCGACGCGCACGCGGTAGACGGTCTTGCCGGATTGCTCGCGTTCGGTCAGCTTCGCGTCCATCCCGAGCAGCGCGATCTTCGCGCGCTGCGCCTCGGCGTCCTCGGTGCGGCCATAGGCGCCGGCCTGCACGAAGTAGGTGAACGGGTCGTTGGCGCCACCGCCGACGGCCGAGGCGCCGCGCGCCGGCCGGTCGGCCAGGATCGCGGCCGGGTCGCGGGTGCTGACCGGCCCGGAGGCCCTCGCAGCCGGCACCGCGGCGCTGCTGTTGGCCGGCGGGGTCGTCGACGGCATCCCGGGGATCACCGGCGTCGGCGCGGTCGTCACCGCCGGCGCCTCGCTCGCCGCGCTGTTCGGCTTGGCCGGGTTCTTGCCGTACAGCGGGCTGTTCGGGTCCCAGTTCTTGTTCTTCTCGGCCTCGGCCGCGTCCTGGTTCGGGTTGCGCTGCGGCACCTTGTTGACGAAGGGCACCGGCACCTTCGTGACATAGAGCGCGACGCCCAGCGCGAGCGCCAGGCCGATCAGCAGGCCGATGATCAGGCCCACGGCGAAGCCGCCGCGTTGCCCTTTGAAGCCGCCGCGTTGCCCCTTGAAGCCGCCGCGTTGCGATTCGTTCTTGTGATTCATGAGTGTTGGGGTTCGCCGTCGGTCTCGATGTTGACACGGTCCATGCGCTCCGGCGCGTCGACGCCGAGCACCGCGAGCGCATTGCGGATGACCTGGCGGGTGGCGACCAGCAGCGCGATGCGCGCGCGTGCCAGCGCCGCATCATCGACGAGAAAGCGCTCGGCCGCGTAATAACTGTGGAACGCGCCGGCAAGGTCGCGCAGGTAGAAGGTCAGGTCGTGCGGCGCCAGGCCGGCCGCGGCGTTCGCGAGCATCGCCGGGAATTCGGCCAGCTTCAGCATCAGCGCGGCTTCCGACGGCGCCGTGAGCAGCGCCAGCTCGGCGCCCGCGAGACCCGCCTCGCTGCCGCCGTGCTCGACGAACTGGCGGATCACCGAGCAGATCCGCGCATGCGCGTACTGCACGTAGAAGACCGGGTTCTCGTCGTTCTGCTTCAGCGCGAGGTCGACGTCGAAGGTGAACTCGCTGTCGGCCTTGCGGCTGAGCAGGAAGAAGCGCACCGCGTCGCGGCTGGTCCAGTCGATCAGGTCGCGCAAGGTCACGTAGCTGCCGGCGCGCTTGGAGATTTTCACCTCTTCGCCGCCCTTCATCACGGTGACCATCTTGTGCAGCACGTACTCGGGGTAGCCGGCGGGAATGCCGTCGCCGGCCGCCTGCAAGCCGGCGCGCACCCGCGCCACCGTTCCGTGGTGGTCGCCGCCCTGGATGTTGATCGCCTTGCGAAAGCCGCGCTCGAACTTGTTCAGGTGATAGGCGACATCGGGGACGAAGTAGGTGTAGGTCGCGTCCTGCTTCCTCATCACGCGGTCCTTGTCGTCGCCGAAGTCGGTCGTGCGCAGCCACAGCGCGCCGCCGTCCTCATACGTCTTGCCGGAGGCGATCAGGCGCTGCACGGCCGCGTCGACCCGGCCCGACGAATACAGGCTCGATTCGAGGAAGTAGTGGTCGAAGCGCACGCCGAAGGCCTGCAGGTCCAGGTCCTGTTCGTGGCGCAGGTAGGCGACGGCGAACTGGCGGATGCCGTCCAGGTCGCCGGCGTCGCCGGAGGCGGTGAACGCGCGGTCGTCGGCGGTCACGGTCTTCTTCGCGAGGAAGTCGGTCGCGATGTCGGCGATGTACTCGCCGTTGTAGGCCGATTCGGGCCACTGCGCGTCACCCGGCTTCAGCCCGCGCAACCGGGCCTGGACCGACGCGGCGAGGGTCGCGATCTGCACGCCGGCGTCGTTGTAATAGAACTCGCGGCTGACGTTCCAGCCTTGGGTCTCGAACAGGTTGCACAGCGCGTCGCCGAGCGCGGCCTGGCGTGCGTGGCCGAGGTGCAGCGGCCCGGTCGGGTTGGCCGAGACGAATTCGACCAGCACCCGGTCCGGTTTGGCCGGCTGGCGCCCGAAGCGCTCGGCGCCATTCAGCACCTCGGCGACCACCGCCTGCTTGGCGGCGGCCTTCAGGCGCAGGTTGATGAAGCCGGGACCGGCGATCTCGAGCGCCTCGACCCAGCGTTGCACCGCCGGCTGGCGTTGCAGCGCCTCGACCAGCGCGGCGGCGACCTCGCGCGGGTTCTTCTTGATCGATTTGGCGAGCGGCATCGCCGCGGTGCAGGCGAGGTCGCCGTGGGCCGCCTGTTTCGGCGACTCGAACGCCGGCGTGACGCCGGCGCCCGGTGCGACCTCGGCGATCGCCGCACCCAGGGCGGCGAGCAGGTCGGATTTGGCTTGGATCATGGCTCGATTCTAAGAGGGGGTCGATTTTGGAAATGGTCGGTGTTTTGTCACTAGTTCGGGTGAGCAC
The DNA here is from genome assembly GCA_036500445.1 of Burkholderiaceae bacterium. GTDB lineage: Bacteria > Pseudomonadota > Gammaproteobacteria > Burkholderiales > Burkholderiaceae_C > LMDS01. Next base: position 15,496 of record DASYCA010000015.1, read on the forward strand.
GGCACGCCCGGCCGCGCGAAGATCGCGTCTCAACCGTTCCGGGCATGGCCCCCGATGAGAACTCAGCCGACCCCCTTGCCCGATCCGGCCCCCGCCGCGCCCGATCCCTCCCTGCCCAGCCACATCGGCAAGTACCGGGTCCTGCGCCGTCTCGGCGAGGGCGCGACGGCCGAGGTCTTCCTGTGCCACGACGACTTCAAGGGCCAGGACGTCGCGATCAAGCGCGTGCGGGCGAAGGAGTCCGGCGACCCGATGGACAGCCGCTACTCCGACAAGTTCTTCGCCGCCGAGGCGGCGCTGGTCGGCCGGCTCAACCATCCGAACGTCGCGCAGATCTTTGATGCGGTGCCCGACCCGGTCGCGCCCTACCTGGTGATGGAGTACATCCCCGGCAGCACGCTGCGCCCGTTCTGCCGGGCCGATCAGCTGCTGCCGCTCGAGCTCGTCGTCGAAATCGGCTTCAAGTGCGCGATGGCGCTGGACTTCGTCTACCGCCAGGGCCTGATCCACCGCGACGTGAAGCCCGCGAACCTGCTGGCGGTGCTGAACAACGGCGTCGTCACCGACGTGAAGATCAGCGACTTCGGCAGCGTGCTGAACCTGGACTCCGAGGTCACGCAGATCTATCGCGTCGGCTCGCTCGCCTACATGTCGCCCGAGCAGCTGGAGGGCGACACGCTCGACTGCCGCGCCGACATGTACTCGCTCGGCGCCGTGCTCTACCACCTGATCGCCGGGCGCCCGCCGTTCGACGCCCAGGTGCAGTCGGCGATGATGCAGCAGATCTACCACGTCAAGCCCGGCGCCCTGAGCGCGCTGCGCGACGGCGTCAGCCCCGCGCTGGACGCGATGGTGCAGCGCGCGCTGGCCAAGAAGCCGGACGATCGCTACGCCACCTGGGTCGAATTCGCGCAGGCGCTGTCGGCGCTGATCACGACGCAGCAGGTGCCGCGCGGCCAGCTGCAGGGCGTGCTCGACTCGGAGCGCTTCAATTTGCTGCGCGCGCTCGATTTCTTCGCGAACTTCGGCGACGTCGAACTCTGGGAGGTCGTGCACCGCGCGAAGTGGCAGCGCTTTCACTTCGGCCACGCGCTGTACCGCAAGGGCGAGGAGGGCAACAGCTTTCACATCCTCGCGCAGGGCGAGGTCGAGGTCTTTCGCGACGGCACCCGGGTCGCCAAGCTCGGCAGCGGCACGTCGATCGGCGAGATGGCCTACCTCGCGCCGAACCCCGAGCTGAAGCGCCACAGCACCGACGTCGTCGTGACCGAACCGGCCACGACGATCTCGTTCACGCCGCAGACGCTGATGCAGATGAGCTCGGGCAGCAGGCACCAATTCGATGCGGCCTTCATCCGCGTGCTGGTGCGCCGGCTGCACGTCGCGCACGAATCGCTCGCCCACCCGCGCCGGATTCTTTGAGCGGTCGATCGGGCCGACCGCCGCCGCCGTGTCGTCCGCGGGACGGCCGGCTGCGTTGTAGCCTTGCTGGCGCCGTGCCAGGCATGCTCCAATCCACCCCGGCCATCAGGCCTGCCCACCCTCAAGGAGATTTCCATGAAGAAGAACCTGCTGACCGCGCTCGTCCTGGCCTGCGCTGCCTTCTCCACCGCCTCGTTCGCCGCCGATGCGCCGGCCGCCGCCGGCAGCGCGCCGATGGCCGCCGCGGGCAGCTGCGACGCGAAGGCCGCCGACAAGAAGCTCGCCGGTGCCGCCAAGGCCAGCTTCGTCAAGAAGTGCGAGAAGGATTCGGGCGGTGCCGCGAAGGCCTCTTGCGACTCGAAGGCTGCCGACAAGAAGCTCGCCGGCGCCGCGAAGAACAGCTTCACCAAGAAGTGCTTGTCCGACGCCGCGATGGGCTGAACCCCTGCCGCCGCGCGAGCCCCCGGGCTCGCGCGGCGATGTGATCGAGATGCCCTCCGCCCGGAGGGCATTTTTGTTTCAGCCCAGCGCGCGCCGCCAGTAGCTCGCGTCGCCGTAGCTGTGCTTCAGGAAGTCGATCCACAGCCGCACCCGCAGCGCCAGGTGCCGCGCGTGCGGGAACACCGCGTAGATGCCGTTCGCCGGCGCGGCGAACTCGTCCAGCACGCTCGCGAGCTCGCCGGCGCGGATTTCGTGCTCGACCTCCCAGGCCGAACGCCACGCCAGCCCCAGGCCGGCCGAGCACCAGGCATGCAGCACCTGGCCGTCGGTGCAGTCCAGCCGCCCGTTCGGGCGCAGGTGCTGGACCTCGCCGTCGATCAGAAAGGCCCAGCCGCGCGTCTGGCTCGCGTCGCTGGAGAGCATCAGGCACTCGTGGCGCGCGAGCTCGTGCGGGTGCTTCGGCGTGCCGGCGCGTTTCAGATAGGCCGGCGTCGCGACGCACAGCCGGCGGTTGTCGGCCAGCCGCACGCTGATCAGGCTGCTGTCCGGCAGATCGCCGACGCGCACCGCGCAATCGAAACCCTCGTTGACGATGTCGACGACGCGGTCGCTCAGGTTCAGCGAGATGTTCACTTCCGGGTGCAGCGCGAGGAAGCGCGGCACCAGCGGCGCGACGTGGCGGCGCCCGAAGCCGGCCGGCGAGGTGATGCGCAGATAGCCGCTCGCCTTCACGCCGCCGGCGCTGACGCTCGCCTCGGCGTTCGCCCACTCGGCCAGCAGGCGCTGGCAATCCTCGAGGAACGCGCTGCCCTCGTGCGTCAGCGTGAGGCGCCGCGTCGTGCGCACCAGCAGCTTGACGCCCAGCCGCCGCTCCAGCGCATCGAGGCGCCGGCCGACGATGGCCGGCGCGACGCCTTCGGCCGCCGCGGCCGCGGTCAGGCTGCCGCGGGTCGCGACGCCGACGAAGGTTTCGAGCTGTTTGAGCCTGTCCATGATTACCGCTATTTTGGTCATGAATCCAACGCAGCGATCGTACTTAATGCTGCTGACGGAATCGAATAGATTCTCGTGATGGACCATTCCGCCGCCTCGACCCCGCCGCGCGCCGTGCTGTTCGACGCCTACGGGACGCTGTTCGACGTCTACAGCGTCTCGCTGCTGGCCGAGCAGCTTTTCCCCGGTTTCGGCGAGCGCCTGAGCGTGCTGTGGCGCGACAAGCAGATCGAGTACACGCGGTTGACCTCGATGAGCGGGCGCTACCGGCCGTTCTGGGAGCTCACGCGTGCCGGGCTGCGCTATGCCGCGCTGCGCCTCGGACTGGCGCTGTCGTCGACCGCCGAAGACCGGCTGATGAACCAGTACCGCCACCTCAGCAGCTTTCCCGAGAACCGCGAGGTGCTGTCGGCGCTGAAGGCGCGCGGCATCCCCAGCGGCATCCTGAGCAACGGCGACCCGGAGATGCTCGGCGTCGCGGTCAAGAGCGCCGGTTTTTCCGGGCTGCTGGACCACCTGATCAGCGTCCACGGCATCCGCAAATTCAAGACCGACCCGGCCGCGTACGCGCTCGGCCCGCAGGCACTGAACTTGCCAGCGAAAGACATCCTGTTCGTCTCCAGCAACTGCTGGGATGCGGTCGGCGCGACCTGGTTCGGCTACACCACGTTGTGGGTCAACCGTTTCGGTTTGCCGCTCGAGCAGCTCGACACCGCCCCGGCGCGCACCGGCAGCAGCCTGCGCGACGTGCTTGACTTCTTCCCCACCTGAAAACCCCACCAGACCATGACCGCACGCACCACCGTCCACGGCCTTCAAGTCGCCACCGCCCTGCACCGCTTCGTCGAAGAGCAGGTCCTGCCCGGCACCGGCGTGGCCAGCGCCGCCTTCTGGAAGGGCTTCGACGCGATCGTCGCCGATCTCGCGCCGAAGAACGCAGCGCTGCTGGCCGAGCGCGACCGCCTGCAGACCGAGCTGGACGCCTGGCACCAGGCGAACCCCGGCCCGGTCACGAAGCCCGCCAAGTACCGCGCCTTCCTCGAGAAGATCGGCTACCTGGTGCCGGTGCCGAAGCAGGTGAAGGCGACGACGAAGAACGTCGACGCGGAACTCGCGCTGCAGGCCGGCCCGCAACTCGTCGTGCCGATCACCAATGCGCGCTACGCGTTGAACGCCGCGAACGCGCGCTGGGGCTCGCTGTACGACGCGCTCTATGGCACCGACGTGATCGCCGAGAGCGGCGGCGCCGAAAAAGGCAAGGGCTACAACCCGGTGCGCGGCGCGAAGGTCGTCGAGTACGCGCGCCACGTGCTGGACCGCACCGCGCCGCTGAAACAGGGCTCGCACCTGGATTCGACCGGCTACGAGGTCGAGGCCGGCGCGCTCGTCGTCACGCTCGGGAGCGGCCGCCGCACGGGCCTCGCGAAGCCGGCGCAATTCGTCGGCTTTCAAGGCGCCGCGGCGGCACCGTCGTCGGTGCTGCTGGCCCACCACGGCCTGCACCTGGACCTGCGCATCGATCGCTCGACCCCGATCGGCGCGAGCGACGCGGCCGGCGTCAGCGACCTGGTCGTCGAAGCCGCGCTGTCGACGATCCTGGACCTCGAGGACTCGGTCGCCGTCGTCGACGCCGACGACAAGGTGCAGGCCTACGGCAACTGGCTCGGCATTTTGAAAGGCACGCTGACCGAGGAGATCGCGAAAGGCGGCAAGACCTTCACCCGCGGCCTGAACCCGGATCGCGTCTACACCGGCGCGAACGGGGAGCCGGTCACGCTGCACGGCCGCTCGCTGCTGTTCCTGCGCAACGTCGGCCACCTGATGACGAATCCGGCGGTCCTGTGGGGCAGCGAGGGCCGCGAGATCCCCGAGGGCATCATGGACGCGGTGGTGACGACCGCGATCGCGCTGCACGACCTGCAACAGCACG
>DASYCA010000016.1:0-10690 GCA_036500445.1 Burkholderiaceae bacterium
GAAGTCGCGAGCCTGAGCAGCGGCGCGCGCCTGCTGTTGTCGGGCCCCGGCATCGAGCGCCATGCCCGGTTGAACGTCGGCGGCGTGGCGGCGGATTTCTGGCGCCGGCGCATCGAGATCGAGGCGGAGTTTCCGCGCGGCGTCGACCTGCTGCTGGTGTGCGGCAGCTCGCTCGTCGGGTTGCCGCGCTCGACCCATCTCGCGCTGGAGGGCTGACCGGTGTACATCGCCGTCAAGGGAGGCGAGGCCGCGATCGACGCGTCGCGCGCGCTGCTGGCCGCGGCGCGCCGGGGCGACCCGCGCACGCGCGAACTCGAGGTCGCGCAGATCCGCGGCCAGCTCGGCCTGCTGGTCGACCGCGTGATGGCCGAGGCCTCGCTGTTCGACCCGGAGCTCGCCGCGCTCGCGGTCAAGCAGGCGCGTGGCGACGCGGTCGAAGCGATCTTCCTGCTGCGCGCCTACCGCACGACGCTGCCCCGCTTCGCCCACACCGAAGCGCTCGACACGCGCCGGATGCGCGTGCGCCGCCGCGTCTCCGCGGTGTTCAAGGACCTGCCCGGCGGGCAGCTGCTCGGGCCGACCTTCGACTACACGCAGCGCCTGCTGGACTTTTCGCTGCTGCGAAGCGAACGCTGCGACGACGCTGCGGCGTCCGCGGAGAACGAGGCGAACACCCCGCAAGAGGCGCTCGACGCCCCGCCGATGCACGCCGACGATGCCGGCGCCGATGCGCTGCAAGGCCTGACCGCCGCCGGGCTGCTCGAGCGCGCGCAGCCGAGCGCCGGCGACCCCGTCCCGCCCGACGTGACGCGCGACCCGCCCGCCTACCCGCTCTCGCGCCCCGCGCGGCTGCAGATGCTGGCGCGCGCCGACGAGGGCTGGCTGCTGGGCCTGGCCTATGCCTCGCAGCGCGGCTATGCATTCACGCACCCGTTCGCCGGCGAGATCCGCTTCGGCAGCGTCGCGCTCGAGGTCGTCCCGGACGAGCTCGGCTTCGCGATCGAAGTCGGCGAGATCACGCTGACCGACTGCCAGATGATCAACCAGTTCGCCGGCAGCGACGGCGTGCCGCCGCAGTTCACGCGCGGCCAGGGGCTCGTCTTCGGGCACGGCGAGCGCAAGGCGATGGCGATGTCGCTGGTGGACCGCACGCTGCGCGCGGACGAGTTCGACGAGCGCCCTACGAGCGCGGTGCAGAGCCAGGAGTTCGTCCTGCCGCACGGCGACAACGTCGAGGCCTCGGGCTTCGTCCAGCACCTGAAGCTGCCGCACTACGTGACCTTCGAATCGGAGCTGCAGCTGGTGCGTGCGTTGCGGCAGCGCGCGTCCGACGCGGCGGCCGCGCCCGTGCCGATCGAGGAGCGGGCATGACGACGCGCAGCGAGGGCGCCGCGGGCGTCGAAGGCTACAACTTCGCTTACCTGGACGAGCGCACCAAGCGCATGATCCGGCGCGCGTTGCTGAAGGCGGTCGCGATCCCCGGCCACCAGGTGCCGTTCGGCTCGCGCGAGATGCCGCTGCCGTACGGCTGGGGCACCGGCGGCATCCAGGTCACCGCGGCGATCCTCGGCCGCCACGACGTGCTGAAGGTCATCGACCAGGGCAGCGACGACACCACCAACGCGGTCAACATCCGCCAGTTCTTCGCGCGCACGGCCGGTGTCGAATGCACCGAGCAGACGCGCCGCGCGACGATCATCCAGACCCGTCACCGGATCCCCGAGGCGCCGCTCACGGCCGGCCAGATCCTCGTGTACCAGGTGCCGCAGCCCGAGCCACTGTTCAAGCTCGAACCGCGCCGCGCGGAGACGCGCAAGCTGCACGCGTGCGAGGAGTACGGCGTCGTCAACGTCAAGCTCTACGAAGACATCGCGCACTGGGGCCAGATCGAGGCGACCTACGACTACCCGGTGCTGGTGAATGGGCGCTACGTGATGTCGCCGTCGCCGATCCCGAGTTTCGACAACCCGAAGATGCACCGGATGGCCGCGCTGCAGCTGTTCGGCGCGGGGCGCGAGAAGCGCCTGTATGCCGTGCCGCCGTTCACCGACGTCCGCAGCCTGGACTTCGAAGACCATCCGTTCGAGGTGCGGCACACGGGTCACGCCTGCTTCCTGTGCGGGTGCACGACGAGCTTCCTGGACGAGGTGACGCAGGCCGACGGCGCGCGCCGCTGGAGCTGCTCGGACACCGACTGGTGCCGCGAGCAGCAGCAGGCCGTGGCGAAGGCGCCGGCATGAGCGCGCTCGCGATGGAGCTCGACGCCGCGCCGATTCTTCGCGTCCGCGGCCTTTCGCATCGCTTCGGCAACGCGACCGACGACGCCGAGGGCCCGCGCCACGCCGTGCGCGACGCCGGCTTCGAGCTGTTCGCCGGCGAGGTCGTCGCGATCGTCGGCGAATCGGGCTCGGGCAAGAGCACCTTGCTCAACTGCATCGCCGGCCGCCTTCGACCGACCCTCGGCCGCGTCGACTACCGCGCGGCGAGCGGCGAGTGGGTCGACGTGCACGGCCTGAGCGAGCGCGAGCGGCGCCGCCTCGAACGCACCGAGTGGGGCTTCGTCGAGCAGCACGCGGACGCGGGCCTGCGCATGGACGTCAGCGCCGGTGCGAACGTCGGCGAACGCCTGATGGGCCAGGGCCAGCGGCACTACGGCCGGCTGCGCAGCGTGGCGAGCGAGTGGATGAGCCGGGTCGAGCTCGACCCCGCGCGCATGGACGAGTTGCCGCGCCAGTATTCCGGCGGCATGCGCCAGCGCCTGCAGATCGCGCGCAACCTCGTGACCCGCCCGCGCCTGGTGCTGATGGACGAGCCCACCTCGGGGCTGGACGTCTCGGTGCAGGCGCGCCTGCTCGACCTGATCCGCCTGCTGGTCGGCCGGCTGCAGCTGTCGGCCCTGGTCGTCACCCACGATCTCGGCGTCGCACGCCTGCTCGCGCAGCGCACGCTGGTGATGCGCCGCGGCCAGATCGTCGAGCACGGCCTGACCGACCGGGTGCTCGACGATCCGCAGCATCCGTACACGCAGCTGCTGGTTTCATCGGTGGTGGCCGCGTGAAGCGCGACTTCGTCCCGGCGTTCCCGATGCTGCGGGTCGAGGGGCTGTCCAAGTCGTTCCGGCTGCACCTGCGCGGCGGGCTCGAACTGCCGGTGCTTCGCGAGGTCTCGCTCACGGTGCAGGCGCGCGAATGCGTGGCGCTGCTGGGCGCGTCCGGGCAGGGCAAATCGACCCTGATGAAATGCCTGTACGGCAGCTACGGCACGGACGCCGGCGCGATCTGGCTGCAGTCCGGCGCGGGCCCGGTCGACATCGCGAGCGCGTCGCCGCAACGCATGATGGCGCTGCGGCGCGGCGACATCTCGTACGTGAGCCAGTTCCTGCGCGCGGTGCCGCGCACCAGCGCGCTCGACGTCGTCGCCGAACGCTGGCTCGCGGCCCGCCCGGCGGCGCCGCTCGACGCCGATGCCGCGCTCGATGCGCTGGCGCCGCAGGCCGGCGAAGCGCACGACGCCGCTCGGCAAGTGCTCGCGCGGCTGAACCTGCCGCGCGAGCTGTGGGATCTGCCGCCCGCGACCTTCTCCGGCGGCGAGCAGCAGCGCGTCAACATCGCCCGCGGCTTCATCGAACCCGCGCGGCTGCTGTTGCTCGACGAGCCGACCGCCTCGCTCGACGAGAAGAACCGCCGCGTCGTGATCGAGATGATCCGCGCGGCGCGCGACGCCGGCGCGGCGGTCGTCGGCATCTTCCACGACGAAGAAGTGCGCGATGCGGTGGCCGACCGCTGCGTTGCGATCCATTGAGGTGCGGAGCGAACCGATGCGGCACGACCAGATCTTCACCAACGCGCGCCTCGTGCTCGCGCGCGAGACCGTTCTGGGCACCGTGCTCGTGCGCGAAGGCCGGATCGCCGAGCTCGACCCCGGCGTCACCGCGCTGCCCGGCGCGCTCGACCTGGACGGCGACTGGCTGCTGCCGGGCCTGGTCGAGCTGCACACCGACAACCTCGAGCGCCACGTGATGCCGCGCCCGAAGGTGAGTTTTCCGATGGAGGGCGCGGTGCAGGCGCACGACGCCGAGATGGCATCCACAGGGATCACGACGGTCTTCGATGCAATCGGCGTCGGCGATCCGTATGGCGAGGGCTTTCGGGCGCGCGACCAGGGCATGCTGCTCGAGGCGCTGGACCGGCTGGAGGCCGCGGGGCTGCTGCGGGCGGACCACCTCGTCCATGTGCGCTGCGAGCTGCCGGCGCCGAACGCGCAAGCGCTGTTCGAGCCCTTCGCCGGCCACCGCCGGCTGCGCCTGATTTCGCTGATGGACCACACGCCCGGCCAGCGCCAATGGACCGATCTCGAGCACGCGCGCACCTTCTACACCGGGCGCAAGGGCTGGAGCGACGCGAAGTTCGACGCCGAGGTCGCGCTCGCACCCAGGCGCCAGGCCGAGCACGCGATGCCGAACCGCGCGTGGTTCACGGCGTTCGCGCACGCGCACGGCGTCTCGCTGGCGACGCACGACGACACGACGATCGCGCATGTCGACGAGGCGCACGCGCTGGGCGCGGGCATGAGCGAGTTCCCGACCACGCTCGCGGCGGCCGGGCATGCGAAGCGGCTCGGCCTGTGCACGGTCGCCGGTGCGCCGAACGTGGTGCGCGGCGGCTCCCACTCGGGCAATGTCTCGGCGCTCGCGCTGGCCCAGGCCGGGCTGCTGGACGCGCTGTCGTCCGACTACGTGCCGTCCAGCCTGCTGCAGGCCGCCTGGCAGCTCGCGCGCGAAGGCGGCTTCGGGCTGGCCGAGGCGGTGGCCGTCGTCAGCCGCAACCCGGCGCGCGCGGTCGGGCTGAGCGACCGCGGCGAGATCGCGATCGGCCTGCGCGCCGACCTGGTCCGCGTGCGCACGCTGGCCGATCGGCCGTTCGTGCGCGAAGTGCATGTGCTCGGGCGGCGCGTGGCCTGAGCAGGCGCCGGCGCATCGCGTCAAGGGGCCTTAAATCAGGCGTTTGCGCAGCTGCGCCGACAGCATGTCGAGCAGCGAGACCGACACCGCCAGCAGGATCAGGATCGCCGCGGTCTGCGCGTATTCGAAGCTGCGCACGACGTCCCACAGCACCATGCCGATGCCGCCGGCGCCGACCATGCCGACCACCGACGCCGAGCGCACGTTGGACTCGAAGCGGTACAGCGTGTAGGACAGCCACAGCGGCAGCACCTGCGGGATGACGCCGTAGACGACCTCGGCGAGCGGGTGCGCGCCGGCCGCGCGGATGCCTTCGACCGGGTGCGGGTCGATCGCCTCGACCGCCTCCGAGAACAGCTTGCCGAGCACGCCGGTCGTGTGGACCCAGAGCGCGAGCACGCCGGCGAACGGGCCCAGGCCGACCGCGACGACGAAGAGCAGCGCGAACACCATTTCGTTGATCGCGCGGCAGGCGTCGAGCACCCGCCGCACCGGCTGGCAGATCCACCACGGCGCGACGTTCTCGGAGGCCAGCAGGCCGAGCGGCACCGCGCCGACGACCGCCAGCGCGGTGCCCCACAGCGCGATCTGCAAGGTCACCAGCAGCTCGCTGACGTAGGAGCGCCAGTCGTGGAAGTCGGGCGGAAAGAAGCCCTTCGCGTACTCGCCCATGTTGCCGGCGTCGCGCAAGAGGTCGAGCGGGCGCATTTCGGCGCCGCGCCACGACAGCGCGAGCAGCGCCAGCAGCACGCCCCACGCGAGGCGCGTCGCCAGCAAGGCTTGCGGTGGCCGGGCGGGCATCGCGGCCGCGCCGGTCGGGCTGGCGGCGCCGGCCGACATCGCTACTTCGCCGCGGTCTGTTGCGAGAGCGCGGCGAGCTGGTCGTCGATCTCCTTCAGCTTGGCGCTTTTCTCCTGCGCCGAGTAGCGGTCGTCGGCCTCGATCGTGCCGCGCTGCTTGGCGAGCTCGAGCTGGCGGATCGGCACGAGCTGCTGGTTGTCGGAGCCGTGGAAGCCGCTGTAGCCGAGCTTGCCGAGGATCTCCTTCTCGCGCGGCTCGCGGCCGTAGGCCAGGAAGAAGTCACGCAGCTGCTTCTTGGTCGCTGCGTCCAGGTCCGAACGCCAGACCAGCGGGTCGCTCGGGATCAGCGGCGAGCGCCAGATCTCGCGCACCTGCTGGAGCTGCTCGGGGTGGGTCAGGCCGAAGCGGGCCCAGTTCTCGGTGTTGTTGCTGGCGACGTCGACCTGCTTGTTGACGACGGCCAGCAGGTTGCTCTCGTGGTTGGAGCGCACCGTGCGCTTGAAATCCTTCAGCGGGTCGATCTTGTTCTTGCCGAACACGTAGTAGCCGGGGACCAGCGTGCCGCTGGTCGAGTTCGGGTCGCCGTAGCCGAGCGTCAGGGTCTGGTGGTTCTTGACGACGTCGTCGACGTTGCGCAGCGGGCTGTCCTTGTTGACGATCAGCAGCGAGTAGTAGCCCTCGGTGCCGTCGGTGGCGACGACGCGGGCGAAGATCTCGCCCTTGGCGCGGTCCACCGCCTCCATCGCCGACTTGTTGCCGAACCAGCCGAACTGCACCTTGTTGAAGCGCATCGCCTCGATCACGCCGGCGTAGTCCGGTGCGAAGAACGCGTTGACCTTGATCCCGGTGGCCTTCTGCAGGTCGGCCAGCAGCGGCTGCCAGGCGTCCTTCAGGCCCGAGGAGGACTCGGTGGAGATCACGCCGAAGTTGAGTTCGCGAGCCTGCGCGTGGGCGAGGTTGGCGCAGAGCAGCGTGGCGCTCGCGGCCAGCGAGAGAGAAAGTATCGAACGTCGTTGCAGGTTCATGGGTCCTCCGGAAAAGGGAATGGCGGGTCGGGAATCAGGCCGCGGCCCGCAGGTCCGGCACGACGAGCGGGCGCGAGCCCGTGTCGATCGCCGAGGGCGCGGCGGTGGAAATCGGCGGCGTGGGCATCAGCTCGTCGATCTGCGTGCCGTAGAGTTCGCGCAGCCGCGGCGGCGTCAGTTCGTGGGTCGGGCCGTCGTACACGATCGCGCCGCTGTGCATCGCGATCGTGCGCGGGCAGTGGGCGAACGCGGCGTCGACCTGGTGCAGCGAGACCAGCACCGTGACGCCGCGTTCGCGGTTGACCCGCGCGAGCAGCTCCATCACGCGCCGGCTCGATTCCGGGTCGAGCGAGGCGATCGGTTCGTCGGCCAGGATGACCTGCGCGCCTTGCACCATCGCGCGCGAAATCGCGGCGCGCTGCTGCTGGCCGCCGGACAGCGTCGAGGCGCGCTGCCAGGCGCAGTGTTCGATGCCGACCATCGCCAGCGCGGCGTGCGCGCGCTCGAGTTCGGCGCGCGGAAAGTGCCCGCTCAGGCCGCGCCACAGCGGCAGCCGGTGCAGCGCGCCGGTCAGCACGTTGCTCATCACCGGCAGCCGGCCGACGAGGTTGAACTGCTGGAAGATCGAGGCGATGTTCGCGCGGATCGCGCGCGCGTCGCGCGCCAGCCGGCCGCCTTGCTGCAGCGTGCGGCCGAGTACGTGCACGCTCGAGTCGGTGCCGGCGTCGGCCCGGTGCAGCCCGTTCAGGTGGCGCAGCAAGGTCGATTTGCCGGAGCCCGAGGCGCCCAGCAGCGCGACCATTTCGCCGCGGCGGACCTGCAGCGAGACCGCACGCAGCGCGGGCTTCGATCCGAAGTGCTTGTGCAGATCGCGAACGTCGATGGCAAGTTCAGTCATGGGGGATCGGCGGGCAAGTTCAAGGCGGGAGTCTCTGTGTGCCGCGTGACGGTGCCGTGACCGCGGCGTGACGCCGCCGAGTGGGCCGGCGTCAGGCGCGCCGGCCGAACACGAGGTCCCCGAACCAGGCTTCGCTGTGCGTCTTCAGGTCGTCGCTGTTGGTCATGACGCCGACGCTGCGGATCCTGCCGGGCTCGCTGCCGAACACGCGCCGGTAGTCGTCCACCACGTTGCGGCGATAGCCGATCCAGCGCCCGGTGCTGCGTGGCCCGCTCTCGACCACGAGGTAGCGGATGCGCGCGCTGCGGCCGTAGTTGAAGACGCTCTCCGGTGCGGCCTGGCCGTCCCACACGTACATCAGCATCGCGAACGGCAGGACCTGCCCCGCGAACAGCTCGACCTGCTCCTGGAACATCAGTTCGCGCAGCGTGAGCGTGGACATGTCGCCGTCGAAGCCCAGAATGACGCGCGCCGGCGAGTCGTCACTGTCACTGCGCGCGACGGTCGCCTCGCGCTCGACGTCGTCGACCCGCCACTCCCAGTTCAACCAGGGCGTCGTGTTCGGGTCGATGTCGACGTCGCAGCGCAGGCCCGATGTCGACTTGTCGGCCACCGCGTGCGCCACGGTTCGCCCGTCTCGCGTCGCGCTCAGATAGCGCGTGGCGGGGAGGTCGCGGCGCATGACCTGCTCGCGCCAGCCCTCAGGCACGTCGCCGAGCCGGCGCGAGGCGGAGAACGGCACGACGCGAGCGGTTGCCGGATCGCTGCCCTTCGGCAGGCCGGGGAGGACCGGGGCGCACCCGGACATTCCGACGGCCGCCAGCGCACCGAGACACCAGCGGCGTCGACTGCTTTGCACTTCCTCGGGGTCGGGCATTTCATCTCCGGACAAGACATTCGGCGTTCGCCGCGAGTCTATGAATCGGTGATGAAGCCGCCGTGACACGGTGTGCGACACTGGCCGGACCATGCCGACCAAGCCCAGAATCACCGGCCTGTCCGGCAACGAGATCTACTGCATGCACCTGAAGGGCTTCGCCCCGGTGGGCATCGTCGTCGGCAACAGCGTGCGCTCGATGGGCGTGCTGGGCAGCCTGGGCTCGGGGGTGCGCAGCGTGATCGGCGGCGAGATCCCGCAGATCACCGAGATCATCCACGAAGGGCGCGCGGCGGCCTACGAGCGCATGGTCGCGGAGGTCAGGCAGGGCAGTGCCCACGGCGCGGTCGGCGTGACGTCCGAGCTGCGCAACCTGGCCGGCAACACCGAGTACCTGTTCGTCGGCTCCAGCGTTCGGCGCGACGGCCACGACGCCTTCTTCACCAGCTCGGGCGATGCCCAGGAGCTCTACTGCCACATGGACGCGGGCTACCAGCCGAGCCGTTATGTCTTCGGCAACATCGCGTATTCGATGGGCGCGGTGGGCGGCCTGATCGGCAGCATCAAGACGATGGTGCGCGGCGAGATCAAGGAGTTCAGCGACATCTTCAACGCGACCCGCCACCACGCGCTGGAGCGGGCCGTCGCCGAGGCGAAGAAGGTCGGTGCGAACGCGGTGGTCGGCATCCGCACCCACGTGATGCGCTTCAACGGCGCGCACGAGATGTTCATGGCCGGCACCGCCTCGACCCATGCGGCGCTGCCGGCCGAGTACACGGCCAACCCGGTGACCAGCGACCTCACCGGCGAGGAGCTGTGGGGGATGACGGCGCTCGGTCTGGCGCCGCTGAAGCTGCTGATGTCGACCTCGGTGTATTCGCTGGGCGCGGTGGGCAGCTTCAAGTCGATGTTCAAGGGGTTCATCAAGGGCGAGATCAGCGACCTCACGACGCTGGTCTACGACGCGCGCGAACACGTCTTCGAGCGCCTCGAGCAGGAGGCCGCCCAGCTCGGCGCCGACGAGGTCGTCGGCATCAAGACCTACATCGTCGAGCTCGGCACCGGGCTGATCGAGTTCGTCGCGGTCGGCACCGCGATGAAGCGGCTGCCCGGGCTGACGGTCGCGACTCCCGCGCTGCCCGCCCAGGCCGTGATTCGCGACAAGGACACCTGGGTCAGCGGCGAGGGCGGTTTCAGCCTGGAATCGACGCGGGGCGGGGGCTGACGGCCGGCCGGAACCGCCGCGCCCGCCCGTTTCTTGCGATAATGCGCCCATGCCGCAAACCGCCAAATCCGCCATCCGCCGCGCCGGCCCGGCCTCGGTCGTGGGCGAGCTCGAGGCGGGCAAGGCCGTGCGCCGCTCCGATTCCGGTCAGTTGAGCGTGTCGATCGGCGACGTGAGCAAGACCGAGGCGTTCAAGCGCGACCTGAAAACCCTCGGCCGCATCCGCCTGCTCTCGAAGGCCAACCCGGTCGGGCGCTGAGCGCGGGCGGCGCCAGGCGCACGCGGCTCGTCGGGCCCCTGCGCGGTATTCGCGGTTTGCGCGGTTTTCCGAATGGACCTCACGCTGTTCTTCGTGCTGCCGCTGATCGGCGGCTTTGCGTTCGTCACGCGGCTCTCGCTGCTGCGCTACAAGACCGGCCGCGAAGAGGCCCAGCGGCTGTACTACCGCGCCGCGCTGTACGGCGTCGTGCTCGCGATCGCGGCCGCGCTGCTGCATGAGGCCGGCCGGCGCACCAGCGCACCCTACGCAGCGTTCGCGCAGGGGGTCGTCTCGACGGTGCTGCTGCCGCTGCTCGAGAAAGACCGCAGCACTGCGACGCTGGCGCTCTCGGCCGCCGCGCAGGCGATCCGCGTCGAGCTCGCGATCATCTGCGTCTACGCGTTCCTGCTGGGCGCGCTCGCACCGCTCTGGAACCTCGTGCTCGCCGGCGCCGACCGGCTCTGGGTCCGCCTCGCGCCGCCGCCGCTGCGGCGCTCGTTCCTGGACCGGCTCAACCTGCGCGCGATCACCGATCAACTCGAGAAGCTGCTCGCGCAGTCCTTGTTCTCGGCCTCGCTGATCCAGGTCACGCTGAGCAACTCGAAGGTCTACGTCGGCTCGGTGCTGGAGTCGCTCGACCCGGGC
>DASYCA010000017.1:0-4819 GCA_036500445.1 Burkholderiaceae bacterium
GGCCGCCGCCGTGTCGGTCTTCTTCACCAGCGTCGGCGCGAGCATCACGTTGCGGCCCACGCTCAGGTGCGGGAACAGGTTGAACCCCTGGAAGATCATCCCGACGCGCTGGCGCAGCGTGCGCATCGCCGGCTTGCTGTCGTGCAGCAGCGGGTTGCCGTCGACGCTCAGCGCGCCCTCCTGGAACACTTCCAATCCGTTGATGCAGCGCAGCAGCGTGCTCTTGCCCGAGCCGCTCTTGCCGATGATCGCAATCACCTCGCCGGGCGCCACCTTCAGGTCGATGCCCTTCAGGACCTCGTTCGTGCCGTAGCGCTTGCGCAGGCCGGTTATTTCAACGATGCCTTTCTCGACGATGCCTTGTTCAGCGGTGGACATGAAGTCTTTTCTCCAGTGACTTGCTCCACGCCGAGATCGGGTAGCACAGTGCGAAATACATCAGCGCCAGGCAGGCGTAGACGGTGAAGGGGCGGAAGGTCGCGTTGGTGATCATCGTGCCGGCCTTGGTCAGCTCGATGAAGCCGATCACCGACGCGAGCGCCGTGCCCTTGACGACCTGGACCAGGAAGCCGACCGTCGGCGGCACCGCGACGCGCAGCGCCTGCGGGCCGATCACGTGGCGCAGCTGCTCGCCGAGGGACAGCGCAAGCGCCGTCGAGGCCTCCCACTGGCCCTTGTGGACCGCGGCGACGCAGCCGCGCCAGATCTCGGTCAGGAACGCGCTGGTGTACAGCGTCAGCGCGAGCGACGCGGCGACCCAGGGCGAGACGTTGATGCCGAAGAGGGCGAGGCCGAAGTAGGCGAGGAACAGCTGCATCAGCAGCGGCGTGCCCTGGAACAGCTGCACGTAGCCGCCGACGAGCCGCTCGGCGAACGGCAGCTTCGCGATCCGCGCGACCAGCAACGCGAGGCCGACGACGCCGCCGCCGACGAACGCGATCAGCGACAGCAGCACCGTCCAGCGCGCCGCGAGCAGCAGGTTGCGGAAGATGTCCCAGACGGTGAAATCGACCATCGTCCTTCCTATCGCCCGAAGATGAAACGCGGGCCGGCCCAGTTCAGCAGCCGGCGCAGCAGCACCGACAACGCGAGGTAGATCAGCGTCGCGACGATGAAGGATTCGAACGCGCGGAAGTTGCGCGACTGGATCAGGTTGGCCGCGTACGACAGCTCCGGCGTCGAGATCTGCCCGCACACCGCCGAGCCCAGCATCACGATGATGATCTGGCTCACCAGCGCCGGCCAGACGCGCTTCAGCGCCGGCGGCAGCACGACGCGGGTGAAGACTTGAGCGTCCGTCATCGCCAGGCTTTGCGCGGCCTCGATCTGGCCCTTGGGGGTGGTCGCGATCCCGGCCCGCACGATCTCGGCCGAATACGCGCCCAGGTTCACGACCATCGCGAGCACCGAGGCGAGCTCGGGCGAGAGCCTCACGCCGATGCCGGGCAAGCCGAAGAACAGGAAAAAGAGCTGGACGATGAACGGCGTGTTGCGGATCAGTTCCACGTAGGCGCCGACGATGGGCTTGAGCCAGGCCGGCCCGTCGCGCCGCGCCCAGGCGCAGGCCACGCCGAGTGCGACGCCGACCGTCGCCGAGACCACCGTCAGCGCGAGCGTCGCGCCGACGCCGCGGGCAAGCAGCGGCCACTCCGCGAGGACCGCGGGGAAATCGAAGCTGATCACGATGGGGGCTGCGTGCTCAGGGCGCGATCAGGACGGCAGGTCGCCCAGCGGGCGGCCGAGCCACTTCAGCGCCAGCGCGTTCAGCTCGCCGGAGGCCTTCGCGGCCGTGATGATCTCGTTGACCTTCAGGCGCAATTTGTCCTCGCCCTTGGCGACGCCGATGAAGTTCGGCGAGTCCTTCAGCAGCAGCTTGTACTCGGTGCTGATCTGCGGGTTCTTGGCCATGAAGTTGCCGGCCACCGACGCGCCGACGCCCATCAGCTGGACCTGGCCCGCGGCGTAGGCCGAGACGGTGCCGTTCATGTCTTCGAAGCGCTTGACGTCGACGCCGGCCGGCGCGATCTTGCCGAGCTCCTGGTCCTCCATCGCGCCGCGCGTCACGCCGACGGTCTTGCCGGCCAGGTCCGCCGGCGTCTTCACGACCAGGTTCTTCGGCCCGAACACGGCCTGGAAGAACGGCGAGTAGGCGATCGTGAAGTCGATGACCTTCTCGCGCTCGGCGTTCTTGCCCAGCGTCGAGATCACCAGGTCGGCCTTCTTGGTCTGCAGGTAGGGGACGCGGTTCGCGCTCGTCACCGGCACCAGCTCGACCTTGACGCCGAGCTTCGCGGCGATCAGCTTCGCGGTGTCGATGTCCAGCCCCTGAGGCACCAGATCGGTGCCGACGAAGCCATAGGGGGCCGAGTCGGTCGGGATCGCGACGACCAGGACCTTCTTGGCCAGCACATCGTCCAGCGCGGTCTGCGCGAACGCGGGGGTCAGCAGCGCGGGGGCGAGCGCGGCGGCGCAGGCGAGCTTCAGGAACGAGCGGGTCTTCATCGACGAGGTCTCCGGTGGCAATGCACCGAAATAGCAAAGGCCGTGCCCGTGTACTCAGCCCTTGGGGGCGACCTGCGGCATCCGCAGCCGCATCAGCGTGCGCTGCAGCAGCTTGGCGTCCGAGCTCGCGCGGTGCCGGCGCAGCCCCATCTCGCTCGCGATCTGCCGTTTCGCGTCGGCCCAGTCGCTCGCCTCGCGCTCGCTCAGCAGGCCGCGCAGGTTGTCCAGCTTGAAGCTGGGCTGCATGCCGGCGGCCTCGAACAGCACGTTGAGCCAGACGTAGTCGTGGGCCCAGCCGTCGCAGTACAGGGTCAGGCCGCGCAGGCGGTCGTTGAGCAAGCGCGCGACCTCGCGCGCGTCGCGCCCGAGCACCTGGACCGTCTGCTGCGAGATCTGGTGCACCTGCTCGGCCTGGGCGTCCCAGTGCGTCCAGCCGGGGGCCGGGCGGATCAGGCAGCAAAAGCTCTCGCCGTCCGGCAGCACGAAGCCGACCTCGATCGGGTAGCTGTCCTGCCCGAAGCCGGAGGCTTCGATGTCGAGCACGGCCGGCGCGACGAACGCGGGAGGGGCGGGGGGCGGGGCGGGCGCGTGCGACACCGGCGGAGAATAGTCCGTTTTCCCCCGGGTTCATGCCCTGGATGGCCGCGCCGGGCTGCGCTATACCTCGTGACCGCCCTCTCGACCGTCCACCGGAGCCCTGTCTTGATCCCCAACGCCGTCCCCGATCGCCCGCACCACAAGTTCTGGCCCAAGCGCCTGCCGCGCCAGCTGGCGATTCCCGAGACCACGCTCTGGTTCAACCTCGAAGTCAGCGCGAAGCGCTTCCCCGACAAGGCGGCCTACCTGTTCTTCGGCCAGCCGCTCCGCTACCGCGAGCTCGAGCGCCAGGCGCTGGCGATCGCCGGCTGGCTGCAAAGCGTCGGCGTGCAGGCCGGCGACCGCGTCGCGATCTACCTGCAGAACTGCCCGCAGTACGCGGCTGCGTACTACGGCATCCTGCGCGCGAACGCGGTCGTCGTGCCGGTCAACCCGATGAACCGCGCCGAGGAGTTCAAGCACTACATCACCGACCCGAAGACCAAGGTCGTGATCTGCAGTGCCGACCTCGCGGCCATCGTCGCGAGCGCGAACGCCGAGCTGCCCGAGGCCGAGCGGCTCGGCCAGGTGCTGGTCACGCGCTACACCGATGCGATGCCCGATTCGGCGCAGAACGGCGGCCCGCTGGACCCCTCCGAAGCGCCGTCGCCCGCGATGGAAGCCTGGCTGCGCAGCGACCCGGAGCTGCCCGCCGGCCACTTGCGCTGGACCGACGTGCTCGCCCTCGATCTCGTCCCCGGCCCGCACACCGCGCAGCCCGACGACCTCGCGCTCTTGCCCTACACCTCGGGCACGACCGGCCTGCCCAAGGGCTGCATGCACACCCACCGCACGCTGATGTCGAACACGGTCGGGGGCGGGCAGTGGAGCTCGGCCAGCCCCGAGTCGATCAGCCTGACGGTGGTGCCGATGTTCCACATCACCGGGATGATGTACGGCATCCTCGGCAACGTCTACATCGGCACGACCGGCGTGATCCTGCCGCGCTGGGACCGCGAGCTCGCCGGGCGGCTGATCTCGAAGTACAAGGTCACCCACTGGACCTGCATCCCGACGATGATCATCGACCTGTTCGGCAGCCCGAACTACAAGAGCTTCGACCTGAGCAGCCTGAACTACCTGAGCGGCGGCGGCGCGGCGATGCCCGAGGCGGTCGCGCAGCGCCTGCTCGACGAGTACAAGTTGACGTTCGCCGAGGGCTACGGCCTGACCGAAACCGCCGCGCCCTCGCACGGCAACCTGCCCGAGCGCGCGAAGCTGCAATGCCTGGGCATCCCGATCTACGGCGTCGATTCGCGCATCGCCGACCCGATCACGCTGAAGGAGCTGCCGCCCGGCGAGATCGGCGAGATCGTGACGCGCGGGCCGATGCTGTTCAAGGGCTACTGGGGCCACCCGGAGGCGACCCAGGCGGCGTTCATCGAGGTCGACGGCCACAGCTTCTTCCGCACCGGCGACCTCGGCCGGATGGACGAAGAAGGCTACTTCTTCATGACCGACCGGCTCAAGCGCATGATCAACGCGAGCGGCTACAAGATCTGGCCGGCCGAGGTCGAGATGCTGCTCTATAAACACCCGGCGGTGCAGGAGGCCTGCATCATCTCGGCGCGCGACGCCTACCGCGGCGAGACGGTCAAGGCGGTCGTCGTGCTGCGCACCGAGGCCAAGGGCAAGACCTCGGCCGAAGACATCATCGCCTGGGCGCGCGAGCACATGGCGG
>DASYCA010000018.1:0-3691 GCA_036500445.1 Burkholderiaceae bacterium
CGGCGAGCCCGGCCGCCAAGGACTTCAATCCGATCTGAACGGGGTCAGACCGCGGCTTCGTCCGTCTCGCCCGTGCGGATGCGAACGACTTGTTCGACGGCCGTGACGAAGATCTTGCCGTCGCCGATCTTGCCGGTCTTGGCGGCCTTCACGATCGCCTCGACGCAGCGGTCGACGTCGCTGTCTTTCACGACGACCTCGAGCTTGACCTTGGGCAGGAAATCGACGACGTACTCGGCGCCGCGGTACAGCTCGGTGTGGCCCTTCTGGCGCCCGAAGCCCTTGACCTCGGTGACGGTCAGGCCCGTCACCCCGACCTGCCCGAGCGATTCTCGAACTTCTTCGAGCTTGAAGGGTTTGACGATCGCGGTGATCTGTTTCATGGCCAACTGCTCCGGTGGGGTTAGACCAGCCGTAGTTTACGCGCGGAACTTCGACGTGATGGGGTATCTCCAGTCCCGCCCGAAGCCGCGGTGTGTGATTCTGATGCCCACGGGCGATTGGCGTCGCTTGTATTCGTTGATCTTGATCAACTTCGTGACCCGCTCGACATCGGCCGGCGCGAAGCCGGCGGCGACGATCTCGTCGATGCCCTGGTCCTGCTCCATGTAGCGCTGCAGGATCGCATCCAGGATCTCGTACGGCGGCAGGCTGTCCTGGTCCTTCTGGTCCGGGCGCAGCTCGGCCGACGGCGGCCGCGTAATGATGCGCTCGGGGATCACCTCGGGGCCTTGCGCGTTCTTCCAGGCCGCGAGCCGGTAGACCAGCGTCTTCGCGACGTCCTTGATGACCGCGAAGCCGCCGGCCATGTCGCCGTACAGCGTGCAGTAGCCGGTCGCCATCTCGCTCTTGTTGCCGGTCGTCAGCACGATCGAGCCGAACTTGTTCGACAGCGCCATCAGCAGCGTGCCGCGCACGCGGGCCTGGATGTTCTCTTCGGTCGCATCCTCGGGCCGGCCGGCGAATTCGGCGCTCAGCGCGCGCTTGAAGTCCTCGAACATCGGCACGATGCTGATCTCGTCGTAGCGCACGCCCAGGCGCTCGGCCATGTCGCGTGCGTCGATCCAGGAGATGTCCGCGGTGTACGGCGACGGCATCATCACGGTGCGCACGCGCTCGGCGCCGAGCGCGTCGACCGCGATCGCGAGCACCAGCGCCGAGTCGATCCCGCCCGACAGGCCGATCAGGATGCCGGGGAAGCCGTTCTTGTTCACGTAGTCGCGCACGCCGACGACGAGGGCGGCCCAGGCCTGCGCTTCGATCTCGGGCACCGCGGCGACCGTGCCGCGCGGCACCAGCGCGCCGACCTCGCCCGATGGCCGCAGGCCGTCGATCTCGATCAGCGCAAGCGCCTCCTCGAACATCGGCGCGCGTGCGACGACCTCGCCGCTGGCCGCCAGCGCGAACGACGCGCCGTCGAACACGACCTCGTCCTGGCCACCCGCCATGTGCGCGTACAGCAGCGGCAACTCGAGCGTGCGCGCGCGCAGCGCCATGCGCTCCTCGCGCTCGGCCACCTTGCCGAGGTGGAACGGCGACGCATTGATCACGCACAGCACCTGCGCGCCGGCCGCCTTCGCGCTCAGGCCGGGCTCCTCGAACCACGCGTCCTCGCAGATGTTCAGCCCGAAACGCACGCCCTGGACCTCGAACACGACCGGCGCCAGCCCGGCGTCGCGGCCGGAAGCGAAATAGCGCCGTTCGTCGAAGACCTGGTAGTTCGGCAGCTCGCGCTTGCAGTAGGTCGCGAGGATGCGCCCCCCTTTCAGCACCGAGGCCGCGTTGTAGCGCTGCGGCACCGAGACCGAGTTCGACCTAAGATCGCCGCGATCGCCGAACTGGTGCGGGTGGCCGACGACGACGACCAGCTCCGGCAGATCGGCGAGCGCGCGCGCCGTCCGTTCGAGCGCCTCGGCGCAGGCCTGCATGAAGGCCGGGCGCAGCAGCAGGTCTTCGGGCGGGTAGCCGCACAGGCCGAGCTCGGGCGTCAGCACGAGCTGCGCCCCTTGCGAGTGGGCCTGGCGCGCGGCGTCGACGATGCGCCGGCTGTTGCCCGCGAGGTCGCCGACGGTGGCATTGAGCTGCGCCAGGGCGACGATCACCGGAGGGTGTGCTGACATGGATGGGATCGCGGGGATGGAATGAAAGGATGGAATGAAAAGCAGTGAAAAAGATTATGTCATTCGGGTCTTCGACGACCCGGCCGCGATCGACGCCATCGCGTGGGACGCGCTGCTCGCCGCGACGCCCAGCCGCACCCCGTTCATGCGCCACGCCTACCTGCTCGCGCTGCACCGCTCGCGCAGCGCGATCGCGAAGACCGGCTGGCTGCCGCAGTTCCTGGCCGTGTTCGACGGCGACGCGCTGCTCGCGGCCTGCCCGCTCTATCTGAAGGAGCACTCCTACGGCGAATACGTGTTCGACTGGGCCTGGGCCGATGCCTACCAGCGCCACGGCCTGGAGTACTACCCGAAGCTGCTCGGCGCCGTCCCGTTCACGCCGGTGCCCGGCCCGCGCCTGATGGCGCGCGACGCGACCGCGCGGCGCGTGCTGCTGCGCGCGATGCAGCAGCTCGCGCGCGACGCCAAGCTGTCGTCGGCGCATGTGCTGTTCCTCGACGAGGACGACCAGCAGGCCGCGCGCGACGAAGGCTGGATGATGCGCAGCACCGTGCAGTTCCACTGGACGCCAGCAGCCGACGCCCCCTGGCCCGATTTCCCCGCCTTTCTCGCCAGCCTGCAGCGCGAGAAGCGCAAGAAGATCCAGCAGGAGCGGCGCAAGGTCGCGGAGGCCGGCGTCAGCTTCGTCGCGCTCGAAGGCGCGCAGATCGCACCGGAAGATTGGGATTTCTTCTACCGCTGCTACGGCCAGACCTACCGCGAACACCACTCGACGCCCTACCTGACGCGCGACTTTTTCAATCGCATGGCCGCGGCGATGCCGGAGAACTGGCTGCTGTTCGTCGCCAGCCAGGGCGGCGAACGGGTCGCCGCCTCGCTGATCTGCATCGACCCGGAACGCCGCAGCGCGTTCGGCCGCTACTGGGGCGCCGTCGTGCACATCCCCTGCCTGCATTTCGAGGCTTGTTATTACCAGCCGCTGGCCTGGTGCATCGCGAACGGCTACACCCGCTTCGAGGGCGGCGCCCAGGGCGAGCACAAGATGGCGCGCGGGCTGCTGCCGGTGCAGACCTGGTCGGCGCACTGGCTCGCGCACCCGCAGTTCGCGCAGGCGGTCAGCGATTTTCTTGAGCGCGAGGGCGAAGGCGTCGCCGGCTACATCGACGAGCTGAACGAGCGGCGGCCGTTCAAGGCCACCGGGCCCGCTTGATCAGGGTTTGAAATCGCCGGCGTAGGCGGCGCTGAACGACTCGGGCTTCAGGTACCGGCGCAGCGCGGCGTTCACCTGCGCCAGCGTCAGCCGGCCGATCGCCGCATCGATCGCGGCGGACCGTGCAAAGGTCTGCTCAAGGAACAGGTTCTCGCTCAAGGTGCCGGCCAGATTCGCGTCCTGCGCGCGGTTCAGGCGCCGGAAGCTCAGCACGCTGGCGATGCCCTCGTCGAGCTCCTTTTGCGCGAAGCCGTCCTTCAACGCCCTCGCGACCTCGTCGGTCAACCCGGCCTCGACCTTCGCCCGGTTCTGAGGCGCGAAGATCGCGGACGCCTGCCAGCCCGAATTCAGCTCGAAGCGG
>DASYCA010000019.1:0-7456 GCA_036500445.1 Burkholderiaceae bacterium
CGCGCGCCGTGCATGCGGAGTTTCATCATCCGGTGGCGGGCAATTTCTTCGGCACCATCGTGATCTCGGTGCTGTTGCTGTCCGCGGTCGTCGGGCCCTACAGCGCGTCGGCGGCGCGCGTCATCTGGATCGTCGGCACGCTCGCGACGTTCGCGCTGTGCTTCGTCGTCTTCTCCCGCCTGCTCAGGGGCCGGATCGACGCCTCTCACGCCGTGCCGCCGTGGATCATTCCGTGCGTGGCGACGCTCGACATCCCCGTCACCGGCGGCCAGATGCCGATGGCCTGGGCCGCTGAAATCAACCTGCTGGCCGGTGCGGTCGGCGCGGTGCTGGCGCTGGTGCTGTTCGCGATGATCGTCGGCCGGCTCGTGCACCGCGACCCGCTGGCGCCCGCGATGACGCCGTCGCTGATGATCCTGGTGGCGCCGTTCGCGGTCGGCTTCCTCGCCTACGTCAACATCGTCGGCGGCGTCGACCGCTTCGCCGCGCTGCTGTTCTATTTCGGGCTGTTCATGTTCGCGGTGATCGCGCCGAAGGTGTTTCGTCCGGGCGTGCCGTTCTCGCCGGGCTGGTGGGCGATCGGCTTTCCGATGGCGGCGCTGGCCAATGCGGCGCTGAAGTACGCGGCGTTCCGCGCGAGCGCGCCGCTCTGGATCCTCGCGATCGTGCTGCTCGGCGCGCTGAGCCTGGCGCTGGCGGTGCTCACGCTGCGCACCGTGCAGATCGCGCTGAACGGAAAGCTGCTGGCATGACGCCTCAGTAGCCGCGCTCCGGATCGAAGCGCCCTTCGACCGGCTCGCCTTGCTCGAACGCGGCGATCTGCCGCGCGAAGAACTGCGCACGCATCCGCCGCGTGGCCGTCGCCGCAATGTGCGGCGAGATGGTGATGCCGGGATGCGACCAGGCCGGATGATCGGCCGGCAGCGGCTCCTCGTCGAACACGTCGATGAATGCGCCGCTCAGGCGGCCGGAGTCGAGCGCCGCGATCAGCGCGCCCGTGTCGAGCTGCGCACCGCGGCCGACGTGGATCAGCGCCGCACCATGCGGCAGCCGCGCCAGGCGCTCCGCATTCAGCAGGCGTTCGGTCTGCGGCGTGGCCGGCAACAGGCAGACGAGGAGGTCGCAATGCGCGAGGAACGCGTCCAGCGCCTCGGGCCCCGCGTAGTTGAGCATGCCGTCGACCGTCTTGGCGGTGCGCGACCACCCGATGGTGCGAAACCCGAGCGCTTGCAGCATCTGCGCGGCTTGCAGGCCCAAGGTGCCCAGCCCGAGGATGCCGACGCAGACCTCGGGCGCGCTGCGCGCGACATCGAAGAACACCCACTCGCGCGCGGCCTGCTGGCGCGCGATGCGTTTGAAATCGCGCAGCAGCGCCAGCGCCGCCAACGCGACGTACTCGCCCATGCGCTGCGCGGTCTCGGGCGGAATCGAGCGGATCAGCGGCACCGCGCGCGGCCAGGCCGGGTCGGCGGTGATGTGGTCGACACCGGCCCCGGCACTGAGGACGAGCCGCAGGTTCGGCAGGGCCGCCAGGCGCCCGGGCGCCGGCTGCCAGACGAGCGCGTAGTCGACCCGATCCGGATCGACCGCCGGGTCGTCCCACCAATGCACGCTGAGGTGCGGCGCGAACGTTTGAAAATGCGCGCTCCACTCGTCGACGGCCGCTTCGCCGCCCGAGTTGACCAGCAACACGCGCGGTTCGAGTGAAAAATGCGGCGCCATCACGTGCCCGTCGCCTGCGCCGTGCCGTCGATGCGCGGCTGAGCGGGCGCGCTGCCCAGGCTTTGCGCGGGCCGGCGCAAGCTCACGTCGAACGGATTGATCTTCGGGCCGATCACGGCCGCCTCCCGCTTGAGCATCTCGACGACCGTGGGTAAGCGCTCGGCGTTGAGCCGGTCGGCGATCGTGCCGACCGCCAGGGCCGCCACCGCGCGACCTTCGCGATCCAGGATCGGCACCGCCACGCCGGCCATGCCGGCGAGCAGCCCGCTGTTGCGGGACGCGAAGCCGGTCGCGCGCACGCGCTCGATCTCGGTGCGCAAATAAACCTCGTCGTAGACGCCGTATTCGCGCAGCCGCGCCAGGTTGAAGCGGATCACCTCTTCGCGTTCGGCCTCCGGCAGGAACGCGAGGATCGCCAACGCGCCCTGCCCGACACCGAGCGCGACGCGCCCGCCGATATCACCAGTGAACGAGCGGATCGGAAACGGGCCTTCGCTGCGGTCCAGGCAGATCGCCTCGAAGCCGCTTCGCGCGAGCAGGAAGATGCTGTCGCCCAGGCTGGCCCCCAGCCGCAGCAGCGCCGGCCGGCACACGCTGCGCAGGTCGCCGGGATTGCCCGCGCTGGCCGCGAGCGCAAAGAAATCGACGCTCAGCCGGTACAGCCGCGAGCGCTCGTCCTGCTCGACCATGCCCTCGCCGATCAGCGACTGCAGCAAACGGTGCGTGGTGGCCTGCGTCAGGCCCACCTGGCGTGCGATCTGGGTCACGCGCCCGCCTTCGGCCTGCATCCCGGCCAGCGCGCGAATCACCGAAAACAGGCGGGCCGCACCACCTGCGGCGGCCGGGGACGTCGTCATGCCTTGGTCCTGCGAAATGTTGTCGCCACAGTTTACCCAATTTATTCCGTTGATCGGAATAACTCGAAGAAAACTTCCGATCAATGGAATACCAGGAGAGAACGGGTTCGGATATTGCACTAGATTGCTCGCAACGAAAGGCTGCTGATGGCATTTCTCGAACTGACCGGCGTGACCAAGTTCTACGGCGGCACCTGTGCGGTGTCGGCGATGAACCTGTCGGTCGAGAAGGGCGAGTTCGTCTCGCTGCTCGGCCCCTCGGGCTGCGGCAAGACGACCACGCTGCAGATGGTCGCGGGCTTCGAAGCCGTGAGCTCCGGGCGCATCGAGTTGAACGGCCGGGACATCACCCACACGAAGGCGAACACCCGCGGCCTGGGCATCGTGTTCCAGACCTACGCGCTGTTCCCGCACATGACGGTGGCCGACAACGTCAGTTTCGGCCTGGAGATGCGCAGGATGCCGAAGGCCGAGCGGCGCGAACGCGTGGCCCAGGCGCTCGCGCTGGTCCACCTCGAGGCGCATGCCGGCCGCTATCCGCGCGAACTCTCCGGCGGCCAGCGCCAGCGCGTCGCGCTGGCGCGCGCGCTGGTGATCGAGCCGCCGGTGCTGCTGCTGGACGAGCCGCTGTCGAACCTGGACGCCAAGCTGCGCGAGGAGATGCAGTTCGAGCTGCGCCAGATCCAGCGCAAGGTCGGCACCACCACCGTGATGGTCACGCACGACCAGAGCGAGGCGATGTCGATCAGCGACCGCGTGGTCGTGATGGAGGCGGGCCGCGCGACGCAGATCGATCACCCGCACCGCGTCTACGAGCATCCGCGCACGCGCTTCATCTCGACCTTCGTCGGCAAGGCCAATCTGCTGGAGGGCCGCGTCGCCTCCACCGGGGCCCGAACGCGTGTCGAGGTCGGAACGCTGGCGGTCGATGTCGAGGACGCGGGTTTTCGCACCGGAGACGCGGTGCTGCTGAGCGTTCGGCCCGAGAAGATCCGGCTCGACGCGCCCGGCGTCGGCCGGCTCGACGGCCAGGTCGCAGAGCGCTTTTTCCTCGGCAGCCAGTGGCTCTACCGCCTCGCGACGCCGGTGGGCGAGCTGATGGCGCTGAGCCCGAACGACGGCCGCGACGCGCTGGACGAGGGCGACGCGGTCGGCATCGACTGGCCCGCTCACTGCATGCGGTTGTTGCCGGGCGATGAGTCCGCGGCGGCGCCGTCGAGCGTCGTCGGGGTACCGGCATGAGCATCGCGCCGCCGGTGGCGACGCCCACGCTGGTGAAAAAAGCCACGCCGTGGTGGCTCGCCGCGCCCGCGCTGCTGCTCTTCACCGCGCTGCTGCTGGTGCCCCTGCTGCTCACCGCGGTGCTGTCGTTCAACGTCTACGACGCGACCACCGGGCCCAAGCCGGGCGAGTTCACGCTCGACCACTACGTTCACCTGTTCACCGATTCCTATTACTACGGCATCTTCTGGCGCACGTTCTGGATCTCCGCGGTCGTGTCCGTCATCTGCGTGGCGATCGGCACGCCCGAGGCCTATGTGCTGAGCCGCATGCGCAACCCGTGGCGCTCGATCCTGCTGCTGGTGGTGCTCGCGCCGCTGCTGGTCTCGGTCGTCGTGCGCGCGTTCGGCTGGAGCATGCTGCTCGGGCCCGCGGGGCTGCTCAACGGCCTGCTCGGCGTGTTCGGCATCGAGCCGATCAAACTGCTGTACACCGATACGGCGATCGTCATCGCGCTGGTCCACGTGATGCTGCCGTTCATGGTGATCCCGGTGTGGACCTCGCTGCAAAAGCTCGATGCCGGCGTCGAGAACGCGGCGCTGTCGCTGGGCGCCAGCCCCTTCGCGACGCTGCGCCGCATCGTGCTGCCGCAGGTGATGCCCGGCGTCCTGTCGGGCAGCCTGATCGTGTTCGGTCTGTCGGCCAGCTCGTTCGCGATCCCGGGCCTGCTCGGCGGCCGCCGATTGAAGATGGTCGCGACCGTCGTCTACGACGAATACCTGAGCGAGCTCAACTGGCCGCTCGGCGCCGCGATCGCGCTGGTGCTGCTGGTCGCCAACCTGGTCGTGATGCTGAGCTACAACCGGCTCGTCGAAGGCCGCTACCGGCGGACGCTGGGGTACCGATGAGCAAGAATGGCCCCTTCGCGCTCGGGTTCAACGCGCTCGTGATCGCCTTCATGCTGGCACCGCTGGTGGTCGTTTGCGTGGTCGCGTTCACGCCGGAGAACACGCTGACGATGCCGACCACCGCGTTCTCGCTGCGCTGGTTCCGCGCCGCGTTCGCGCACCCGGATTTCATGCAGTCGTTCTGGAACAGCCTGTGGCTCGGCGTCGCGGCGGCGACGCTCGCGACGCTGGTCGCGGTGCCGGCCGGCCTGGCGATCACGCGCTACGAGTTCCGCGGGCGGGAGTTTCTGAACGGCCTGTTCCTGTCGCCGCTGATCATCCCGCACCTGGTGCTGGGCGTCGCGTTGCTGCGCCTCTTCGCGCTCGTCAACGGCACCGGCAGCTTCGGCTTCCTGATCTTCGCGCATGCGCTGATCGTCACGCCGTACACGCTGCGCCTGGTGGCGGCCGCGCTGGTCGGCTTCGATCGCAGCGCCGAACAGGCCGCGCTGTCGCTCGGCGCGAGCCAGGCGACGGTGTTCCGGCGCATCACGCTGCCGATGATCCTGCCCGGCGTCACCGGCGGCTGGCTGCTCGCGTTCATCAACAGCTTCGACGAAGTCACGATGTCGATCTTCGTCACCGCGCCGAGCACGGTGACGCTGCCGGTGCGGATGTACATGTACGCGACCGAATCGATCGACCCGCTGATGGCGGCGGTGTCCGCGCTGATGGTGGCGGTGACCGCCGTCGCGATGATCGTGCTGGACCGGCTCTATGGGCTCGACCGGGTGCTGGTGGGGGGGCATCGATGAGCGACGAACGCGATCGAGCGCTGTTGCATCGACCGCTGCTGCACCGCGTCGCGGAAACGCAGCGCGCCGGCGTCGCGTTCACGCTCGACGGCCGGCCCGCCCAGGCGCTGGAAGGCGACACGGTGCTGACGGCCGTGCTGACGCAAGCCGCGCAGCTGCGTCGCAACGAGTTCAGCAACGAGGCGCGCGCCGGCTTCTGCATGATGGGCGCCTGCCAGGACTGCTGGATCGCGACCGCCGGCGGTGCGCGGCTGCGCGCCTGCACCACCTTCATCGCCCCCGGCATGGACTTGCTGAGCGGCGGAGCGCGGCCATGACTCACTCGTTGCCGCCGGTGATCATCGGTGCCGGCCCGGCCGGCATCCGCGCGGCCCAGGCGCTCGCCGCGCACGGGCTGCGGCCCGTGGTGATCGACGAGGCCGAGCGCGCCGGCGGCCAGATCTATCGGCGCGCGCCGGCCCATTTCACGCGGCCGGCGAAGGCGCTCTACGGCCTGGAGGCGGCGCGCGCGACCGCCGTGCACGCGGCCATCGACGGCCTTGGAGGCCGCATCGATTACCGGCCCGACAGCCTGGTCTGGAGCGTGCAGGACGGCCAGCTGGATGTGCTGCACGGTCCCACCCAGACGACGCGGACCGTGCCCTTCGAGCAGCTGATCGTCGCGACCGGCGCCACCGACCGCGTGCTGCCGGTGCCCGGCTGGACGCTGCCCGGCGTCTACACGCTTGGCGGCGCCCAGGTGGCCCTGAAATTCCAGGGTTGCGCGATCGGCTCACGCGTCGTGTTCGCGGGCACCGGCCCGTTGTTGTACCTGGTGGCGTATCAATATGCGCGCGCCGGCGTCGACGTCGCGGCGGTGCTCGACACCGCCCACTTCGGCGACCAGCTGGCCGCCGTGCCGGCGATGCTCACGCAGCCCGCGGTGTTCCTGAAGGGCGTCTATTACGTCGCGTGGCTGCGCGCGCACGGCGTGGCGCTGCACCGCGGCGTGCGGCTGCTGCGTATCGAAGGCGATGAGCGGGTGCGCGCGATCGTCTGGCAGGACGGTGCTCATGAACGCACGCTGGCCTGCGACGCGGTCGGTTTCGGCTACGCGCTGCGTTCCGAAACGCAGCTCGCCGACCTGCTCGGCTGCCGCTTCGCGTTCGCGCCGCTGCACCGATCGCACCTGCCGGAGCGCGACGCGGCCGGCCGGTCCAGCGTCGCCGGGGTGTACCTGGCCGGCGACGGCGCCGGCATCATGGGTGCCGATGCGGCCGAATGGGCCGGCGAGCTGGCGGCGCTCACGCTGCTCGCCGATCGCGGCGTCGCCGTCGACGCGCCGCGTGTCGCGCTGCTGCAGCGGCAGCTGGCCCGGCTCACGCGGTTTCGCGAGGGGCTCGAGCGCGCGTTCCCGTTCCCGGCCGATTGGGCCGCGCACGCGCCCGATGAGTTGCTGGTGTGCCGCTGCGAGAACGTCAGCGCCGGCGAACTGCGGCGCGCGGTGACCGCCAGCGGCGCCGACGAGATGAATCGCCTGAAGGCGTTGACCCGCGTTGGCATGGGCCGTTGCCAGGGCCGCATGTGCGGCGTCGCCGCGGCCGAGATCCTCGCGCACGCGACCGGCCGGCCGGTGCACGCGGTCGGCCGCTTCCGCGGGCAAGCGCCGGTCAAGCCGATCCCGATCCATCTGACTCACGTCGCGGCCTTTGAAAGAGAGACCGCATGACGCGGCGCATCGGCACCGACGTCGCGATCGTCGGCGGCGGCATCGTCGGCAGCTCGGCCGCGCTGGCGCTGCGCCGCATGGGAGTGAGCGTCGTGCTGCTGGAACGCGACCTGTGCGGCTCGCGCTCGAGCGGCGTGAACTACGGCGGCGTGCGCCGCCAGGGGCGCCCGCTGAGCCAGCTGCCGCTGGCGCAGCGGGCGCACGCGGTCTGGGGGCGGCTGCCGGAGTTGATCGGCACCGACGGCG
>DASYCA010000020.1:0-3342 GCA_036500445.1 Burkholderiaceae bacterium
CATCGAGAGCCACCGCGGACGAATCCGGGCCCAGAACCTCTACAATGGCAGCGCCACGGTGGGCTGCCGTTTTTCGTTCACGCTGCCCGTCACGACCTCCTCCAGCGCCACGCCCAGCGCGGCTGCGGCACCTTCTTCCAACCCCAAAGCGACTGCCAGCACATGAGCCTCATTCCGAAAAAAGGCACGGTATATGTTGTCGATGACGATGAAGCCGTGCGCGATTCCCTGCAATGGCTGCTCGAGGGCAAGGACTACCGGGTCAAGTGCTTCGACTCCTCCGAATCGTTCCTGTCGCGCTTCGACCCGCGCGAGGTCGCCTGCCTGATCGCCGACATCCGGATGGACGGCATGAGCGGCCTGGAGCTTCAAGACCGCCTGCTCGAGCGCCGCTCGCCGCTGCCGGTGACCTTCATCACCGGCCACGGCGACGTCCCGATGGCGGTGACGACGATGAAAAAAGGCGCCGAGGACTTCATCGAGAAGCCCTTCAAGGAGGACGAGCTCGTCGCGCTGGTCGAGAAGATGCTCGAGCGTGCCCGCGTCGATTTCTCCAAGCACCAGGAAGCCGCCAGCCGCGACGCGCTGCTGTCGCGCCTGACGACGCGCGAGGCACAGGTGCTGGAGCGCATCGTCGCCGGCCGGCTCAACAAGCAGATCGCCGACGACCTCGGGATCAGCATCAAGACGGTCGAGGCGCACCGCGCCAACATCATGGAAAAGCTCAACGCCAACACCGTCGCCGATCTGCTGAAGATCGCGCTCGGCGCGCAGGCCAAGGCTTGACGCGCCTGGTCGCCGTTCACCACACCACGGCCACCGGGGCCACGAAGGGGCCGCTTCGTGGCCCTTGTCACTTTTGAGGATGGGGCCCATGCCCGCACAACTGATCGACGGCAACGCACTCGCGAAGACGATTCGCGCCGAAGTCGCCACCCGAGCCAAAGCCCTCACCGCGCGCGGCCACACCCCCGGCCTCGCGGTGATCCTGGTCGGCGACGACCCGGCCTCGCAGGTCTACGTGAAACACAAGGTCGCCGACTGCGAAGCGAGCGGCGTGCGCTCGGTGCTGGAGCGCTACCCGGCCAGCTTCACCGAAGCGGAGTTGCTCGCCCGGGTGCAGGCGCTGAACGCCGACCCGACGATCCACGGCATCCTGGTCCAGATGCCGCTGCCCAGGCACATCGATCCGCACCAGGTCATCGAGACGATCTCGCCGCTGAAGGACGTCGACGGCTTCCACGTGCAAAGCGCCGGCGCGCTGATGGTCGGCCAGCCCGGCTTCAAGGCCTGCACGCCATACGGCTGCATGAAGCTGATCGAGACGACCGGGACAGCCCTGCGCGGCAAGCACGCGGTCGTGATCGGGCGCAGCAACACCGTGGGTAAACCGATGGCGATGCTGCTCTTGCAGGCGAACGCGACCGTCACCATCTGCCACAGTGCAACGGCCGACATCGCGCTGCACACCCGCCAGGCCGACGTGATCGTCGCCGCGGTCGGGCGCCGCAACGTGCTGACGGCCGACATGGTGAAGCCCGGCGCCGTCGTGATCGACGTCGGGATGAATCGCAATGACGAAGGCAAGCTGTGCGGCGATGTCGATTTCGCCGGCGTCTCGCAGGTCGCGGGGTGGATCACGCCGGTGCCCGGCGGCGTCGGCCCGATGACGCGCGCGATGCTGCTGGTGAACACGATCGAAGCGGCCGAGCGCGCCGCGGCCTGAAGGAAGAAAGCGATGACGACGAAGCCGACCCCGATGTCCACCGCGAGCGCGAGCGCCGCGAACCCGCTGCTCGACAGCGCCGGCCTGCCGCGCTTCGACGCGATCCGCCCCGAGCACATCGCCCCCGCGCTGGACACCCTGCTCGCCGACGCGAACGCCGCGCTCGCGACCGCGACCAGCGACGCCGTGCCGGCCGAGTACCAGGCGCTGTCGGCGGTGCTGGACGTCGCAACCGAGCGCCTGTCGCGCGCCTGGGCCGCGGTCGGCCACCTGAACGCCGTCAACGACTCGCCCGCGCTGCGCGCCGCGTACACCGAGAACATGCCGCGCGTCGTCGATTTCTACACCCGCGTCGGCGCCGACGAGCGCCTGTTCGCGAAGTACAAGGCGGTGCTCGCCGACCCGCGCTCGGCCGCCTTGAGCGCGCCGCGCCAGCGCGCGCTGAACAACGCGATCCGCGATTTCAAGCTCTCCGGCGCCGAACTCGAGGGCGCGGCCAAGACGCGCTACGCCGAGCTGCAGGATTTGCAAGCCGAACTCGGCCAGAAGTTCTCCGAGCACGTGCTCGATGCGACCGATGGTTTTTCGCACCTCGCGAGCGAGGCCGAGGTCACCGGCCTGCCGGACGACATCAAGCAGGCCGCGCGCAACGCCGCCGGCGACGAGCCCGGTTTCAAACTGAGCTTGCACGCCCCGGTCTTCTTTCCGGTGATGCAGTACGCGCTGGACCGCGCGCTGCGCGAGAAGCTCTACACCGCCTACGCGACGCGCGCGAGCGAGTTCGGTCCGGCCGCGCTCGACAACACGCCGCTGATCCGCGAGCTGCTCGCGCTGCGCCAGGAGGAAGCGGCGCTGCTCGGCTACCCGAACCCGGCCGAACAATCGCTGGTGCCGAAGATGGCCGGCTCGGCGCCCGAAGTCATCAAGTTCCTGCAGGACCTCGGCCACCGCGCCCGCCCCGGCGCCGAACGAGACCTCGCCGCGCTGCGCGATTTCGCCCGCACCGAACTGGGCCTGCCCGAGCTGCAATCGTGGGACATCCCGTTCGCGAGCCAGCGCCTGAAGGAGCAGCGCTACGCGTACAGCGAGCAGGAGGTGAAGCAGTATTTCACCGAACCGAAGGTGCTCGAGGGGCTGTTCCACATCATCGAGACGGTGTTCGAGGTCCGCATCCGGCCGGATGAGGCGCCGGTCTGGCACCCCAGCGTGCGCTTTTTTCGGATTGAACGAGCCGGTGTCGGCGACGCCGCGCCCCGCTTGATCGGCCAGTTCTACCTCGACATGTTTGCCCGCCAAGGTAAACGCCCCGGCGCCTGGATGGACGACGTCCGCGACCGCTGGCAGCGCCCCGAGGGCGGCCTGCAGACGCCGGTCGCGCACCTGGTCTGCAACTTCGCGTCGCCGGTCGTCGCGAACGGCGTGACGCGCCCGGCGCTGCTGACGCACGACGACGTCACGACGCTGTTCCACGAATTCGGCCACGGCCTGCAGCTGATGCTGACGCAGATCGAGGATCTGGGCGTCTCCGGCATCTCCGGCGTCGAGTGGGACGCGGTCGAGCTGCCGAGCCAGTTCATGGAGAACTTCTGCTGGGAGTGGGACGTCGTCAAGCACCT
>DASYCA010000021.1:0-7347 GCA_036500445.1 Burkholderiaceae bacterium
GCGCAGGCTGTCCTTGTAGTCGGCGATCTCGCCGCGCATCGCGGCCTCGGTGATCGCCGCCACTTCCGCCTTGCGACCGGCCGCCTCGGCGATCTCGTCGACGCACTCGATGTTGATCAGGGTCGAGTCCATGTCGAACGCGACGAGCTTGAAGTCGGCCAGGCGCAGCGGCGGCGCGATGCCGCGGATGTACAGGCCGGGAGCGTGTTCGGTGGACATGGTCAGGCGGCCTGGGTCTGTTTGGGCGTGCCGAGCGAGCGCAGCACGTCGCGGATCATCTGCGCACGGTCCTTGGCCTCGGGCGTGTCGCGCTCGATGCGCAGCTTGTCGTTGCCGGCGAGCTTGATGTGGCGGTTCTTCTGCACCAGCTCGATGATGCGCATCGCATCGACCGGCGGATTCGGCTTGAAGCTGATCACCATCAGGCGCGGCGCCGCGTCGATCTTCGTCACGCCATAGGGCTTGGCCAGCACGCGCAGCCGGTGCACGTCGAACAGCGTCTGGCCTTGCGGCGGCAGCTTGCCGAAGCGGTCGGTGACCTCTTCCAGCATCGCGTCGATCTGCTCGGTCGTGTTCGCGCTCGCCAGCCGTTTATAGAGGCTGAGACGCGTGTGCACGTCGCCGCAGTAGGCGTCGGGCAGCAGCGCGGGCGCGTGCAGGTTGATCTCGGTCGTCGCCGACAACGGGCTCAGCAGATCGGGCTCTTCGCCCGCCTTCAACGCGCGCACCGCCTCGGCCAGCATCTCGTTGTAGAGCTGGAAACCGACCTCCATCATGTTGCCGCTCTGGTTGTCGCCGAGCACCTCGCCGGCGCCGCGGATCTCGAGGTCGTGCATCGCGAGGTAGAAGCCCGAGCCGAGCTCCTCCATGCTCTGGATCGCCTCCAGCCGCAGCGCGGCGGCCTTGGTCAGGCCTTCGACGTCGGGAACCATCAGGTACGCGTAGGCCTGGTGGTGCGAGCGGCCGACGCGCCCACGCAGTTGATGAAGCTGCGCGAGGCCGAATTTATCCGCGCGGCTCATCACGATCGTGTTCGCGCTCGGCACGTCGATGCCGGTCTCGATGATGGTCGAGCACAGCAGCAGGTTGTAGCGCTGCGCGACGAAATCGCGCATCACGCGCTCGAGCTCGCGCTCCGGCATCTGGCCGTGCGCGACCGCGATGCGCGCCTCGGGCAGCAGCTCGGTGAGCTTGTCGCGCCGCGCCAGGATGGTGTCGACCTCGTTGTGAAGAAAATAGACCTGGCCGCCGCGTTTCAATTCGCGCAGCACCGCCTCGCGGATCGTGCCGCTGGTTTCCGTGCGCACGAAGGTCTTGATCGCCAGGCGCCGCTGCGGCGCGGTCGCGATCACGCTGAGGTCGCGCAGGCCTTCGAGCGCCATGCCCAGGGTTCGCGGGATCGGCGTGGCGGTCAGGGTCAGCACGTCGACCTCGGCGCGCATCGCCTTGATCGCCTCCTTGTGGCGCACGCCGAAGCGGTGCTCCTCGTCGATCACCAGCAGGCCCAGGCGCTTGAATTTCACCTTGTCGCTGATCAACGCGTGGGTGCCGACGACGATGTCGACCGTGCCGTCGGCGATCCCTTCCATCGCAACCTTGACTTCCTTCGGCGAACGGAAACGCGACAGCTCGGCGACGCGCACCGGCCACTTGCCGAAGCGGTCCGAGATGTTCTGGAAATGCTGCTCGGCGAGCAAGGTCGTCGGCGCGAGGATCGCGACCTGCTTGCCGCCGGTGACCGCGACGAACGCCGCGCGCAGCGCAACCTCGGTCTTGCCGAAGCCGACGTCGCCGCAGACCAGCCGGTCCATCGGCTGCGGCGAGACCATGTCCTGGATCACCGCGTGGATCGCGGCCTGTTGATCGGGGGTCTCCTCGAACCCGAAGCTGGCCGCGAACGCCTCGTAGTCATGGGGTGAAAAACGGAACGCGAAGCCCTCGCGCGCGGCGCGCCGGGCGTACAGGTTCAGCAGCTCGGCGGCGGCGTCGCGCACCTGTTCGGCGGCTTTTCGTTTGGCGCGGTCCCACTGCGGCGAGCCGAGCTTGTGCAGCGGCGCCTCGTCGGCCGCGACGCCGGTGTAGCGCGCGATCAGGTGCAGCTGCGCGACCGGGACGTACAGCGTCGCCTTGTCCGCGTATTCGAGGTGCAGGAACTCGGACGAACCATCGCCGAGGTCGATGTTCATCAAGCCCTTGTAGCGGCCGATGCCGTGGTTCGCGTGCACGACCGGGTCGCCGACCTTCAGCTCGGACAGGTCCTTGATCAGCGCATTGACGTCGCTGACCTGCTCCTGCTTGCGACGCCGGCGCGCGGTCGGCGAGGTCGCGAACAGCTCGGTCTCGGTGACGAACTGGATGGTAATGCCGGCGTCCGGCTCGAACCAGTGGAAGCCCTCGGCCATCGGCGCGACTGCGATCGCGAAGTGTTCGTCGCCGGCCTGGAACTCGGCCAGCGAGCCGACGCTCGGCGGCTCGATCTTGCTGTCGCGCAGCAGCTCGAGCAGGCTCTCGCGCCGGCCTTCGGTCTCGGCGACGATCAGCACGCGCGCGGTGGTCGTGCCGACGTGCAGCTGCAGCTTCTTCAGCGGATCGGGCGCGCCGCGGTCGACGCTGAGGTCGGGCAGTGGGCGGGCCCAATCGGCGGGCTCGGTGCCGCGCAGCGCGAGCTGCGCGTGCGCGTTGCAGAACGCGAAGAAGTCTTCGGGCTTCAGAAACAGGTCTTCGGGCGGCAGGATCGGCCGCTCGCGGTCGGCCTGCAGGAAGCGATGCCGATCGCGCGTGTCGACCCAGAATTTCTTCAGCGCCTCGTCGATCGTGCCGTGCAGCACCAGCGCGGCCTGTTCGCCGAGGTAGTCGAAGATCGTCGCGGTCGCATCGAAGAACAGCGGCAGGTAGTACTCGATGCCGGCGGTCGCGAGGCCGGTGCCGATGTCCTTGTAGAGCCGCACCTTGGTCGGGTCGCCCTCCATCTTCTCGCGCCAGCGGGCGCGAAACGCGGTGCGCGCGTCCTCGTCCATCGGGAACTCGCGGCCCGGCAGCAGCCGCACCTCGGGGACCGGGAACAGGCTGCGCTGCGAATCCGGGTCGAAGGTGCGGATCGAATCGACCTCGTCGCCGAACAGGTCGACGCGGTAGGGCACCAGCGAGCCCATCGGAAAGAGGTCGATCAGGCCGCCGCGCACCGCGTACTCGCCCGGCGAGACGACCTGGCTCACGTGGGTGTAGCCGGCCAGCGTCAGCTGGGCCTTCAGCGCGGCTTCGTTGAGCTTTTCCTTCTGCTTGAAGTGAAAGGTGTAGGCGGCCAGGAAGCTCGGCGGCGCGAGCCGCACCAGCGACGTCGACGCCGGCAGGATCACGACATCGACCTCGCGCTGCAGGATCCGCCACAGCGTCGCGAGGCGCTCGGAGATCAGGTCCTGGTGCGGCGAGAAGGTGTCGTAGGGGAGCGTCTCCCAATCGGGGAACACGGCGATGCGCAGCTCGGGCGCGAAGAACGGCAGCTCGGCCTCCAGGCGCTGCGTGTCGGCCGGCTCGGCGCTGATGATCGCGGTGATCTTCTTTTCGCCCGTGCGGGCCTGCGCGAACCGGGCCAGCAGCAAGGCATCGGCCGAGCCGGCCGGACGCGGCAGCGTGAATCGTTTTCCGGGGGCGATGACGGGAAGTTGCATGCGGAGCGGATCACCAAACAGCGCCGCCCCGCGGGGCCGGTCATGCATGGCGTTCCGCGGGGCGGCAGGTGCGTCGATTATAGAATTCGGGCCTCGATGGCGCCGGCTCCCACCCCTCAAGACCTTCCGCGGCTGTACGCGTTGGTCCCGTGCGCCGGCGTCGGCGAGCGCGCGGGCGCCGCAGGCCCGAAGCAGTACGCGCCGCTGGCGGGCCGCAGCCTGGTCGCGCACACGCTCGCGGCGCTGGCGCAAGTCACGCGATTGACCCAGACGCTGGTCGTGCTGAGCCCGCAGGACGACGCGTTCGAGGCGCATGCCCCGGGCTTCGCCGGCTGGGCCGCGCGCCGCGGCGGTGCGACGCGGGCGCAGACGGTCGCCAGCGGCCTCGCCGAGCTGTCGCAGCGGGGCGCGCGCGATCGCGACTGGGTGCTGGTCCACGACGCTGCGCGTTGCCTCGTCCGCCCCGAGTGGATCGACGCGTTGATCGATGCCTGCCTCGATGATCCGGTCGGTGGCCTGCTCGCGCAACCGCTCGCCGACACGCTGAAGGCCGAGCGCGACGGCCGTTCGATCTCGACGATCGCCCGTGCCGCGAAATGGCAGGCGCAGACGCCGCAGATGTTTCGCCTGAAGACCTTGCGCGATGCGCTGGCCGCCGCGGTCGCCAACGGCAGCGAGGTCACCGACGAGGCCAGCGCGATCGAGGCGATCGGCCTGCAGCCCCGGCTCGTCGCCTGTGGGATGGAGAACTTCAAGGTCACCTGGCCGCAAGACTTCGACCTGGCCGAGCGCCTGCTGAGGACCCGTGGATGAATGAAAAAATAAAACCCCCGCTCTGGCGCATCGGCGAAGGCTGGGACACGCACGCGCTCGTCGCCGGCCGCAGGTTGATTCTCGGCGGCGTCGAGATCCCGCACACGCACGGGCTGATGGGCCATTCGGACGCCGACGCGCTGTGCCATGCGATCACCGATGCGTTGTTCGGCGCCGCCGCGATGGGCGACATCGGCTTTCACTTCCCCGACACCGACGCGCAGTACCGCGGCGCCGATTCGATCGCGCTGCTGGCCGAATGCGCCCGCCGGGTGCGGGCGGCCGGCTGGCTGGTCGGCAACGTCGACAGCACGATCATCGCGCAGGCGCCGAAGATGGCACCGCACGTCCTGGCGATGCGCCAGCGCGTCGCCACGGCGATCGGCGTCGCGGTCGACCAGGTCAGCGTGAAGGCCAAGACGGCCGAGAAGATGGGGCCGGTCGGGCACTTCGAGGCGATCGAGGCGCGGGCCGTCTGCCTGCTCTGGCGCGCCGCCTGAGCGTGCGCGCCGCCTTGGCTCAAGGCGCCTTCTTGAGCCGGATGTGCGCCATCAGTCCGCCGTCCGGCGCGTTGACGATCTCGAAGGTGCCGCCCATGCGCTGCACCGCCTTGTCGACGATCGCGAGACCCAGGCCGGCGCCGGTCGCGGCGGTGCGCGCGGCGTCGCCGCGGAAGAACGGCGTCGTCAGCTGCGCGAGCCGCTGCGGGTCGGCGCCCGGGCCGAAATCGCGCACCGTCAGGATCACCCACGGGCCGGTCCGCGCGTACGCGACCAGCACCCGGGCCACGCCGGTGTCGGTGCTGCGGCCGTAGCGGCGCGCGTTCTCGAACAGGTTCTGGAGCACCCGGCCGAGCTCGATGTCGTCGGCGATCACCTTGGTGTCGATCGCGACGCGCGAGGTGATGCGGATCTGGCGCGTGTCGCGGAACGCCGCCATCTCGCGATCGACCACGCCGCTCAGGTGCACCGGCACGAGCTTGACGTCGCCGGGGCGGGCGTAGTCCATGAACTTGTCGATGATGTTGTCGAGCTGGTCGATGTCCAGCGCCATGTTCTGCTTGGCCTCTTCGTCCTGCACGCTCATCTCGGCCTCCAGGCGCAGCCGGGCCAGCGGCGTGCGCAAGTCGTGCGAGATGCCGGCCAGCATCACCGCGCGGTCTTGTTCGACCTTCGCCAGTTCGCGGGCCATCCGGTTGAAGCCCATGTTGACCTGGCGGATCTCGCTCGTCAGCGTGTTCTCGTCGAGCCGCGAATCGAACTCGCCTTCGCGGATCCGGCTCGCCGCGAAGCTCAGCTCCTTCAGCGGCTGGTTGATCAGGCGCGCGATCGCGGCCGAGCCGAGCACGGTCGCGAGCACCGCGATGCTGACCCACAGCGTGATCGTGTTCCACGAGGTCGGGCCCTCGCGGCCGAGGTCGGCCTGCAGCCAGTACGGGTCCTTCTCGATCGAGAAGCCGATCCACAGGCCGGGCACGCCGTTGACCGCGCTGGCGACCAGCGTGCCGGTGCCGAGCTGGGCCCGAAGCTGGTCGGCGATCACGCGCGAGATGCGGTCGCCGTCGTAGGGCTCCCACTTGTCGCCCGGTTCGCGCGGCTTGAGCTTGAGCGATTCCTGGTTCGAGATGCCCTTGATCAGCGCGACGCGGTTGATGCCGTCGCTCGCCAGCAGCGCGGCGCGCGCGAGCTTGACGAGGCTGGCCATCTGTTGTGCGGCCAAGGTCGCGCGCGGCTCGAATTCGAGCGCGCGAAAGGTCTGGGTCCAGGCGACGACGCCGCTGACCAGCAGCAGCGCGATGAGGAAGAAGGTGCGCCAGAAGAGGCTGAGCGCAACATGCTTTGGCGCCAAGTGCTCAGCTCGCGCCGTCCGGCACGAAGACATAACCCACGCCCCAGACGGTCTGGATGTAGCGCGGTTGGGCCGGATCGGGCTCGATCATCTTGCGCAGGCGCGAGATCTGGACGTCCAGGCTGCGGTCGAAGGGCTCGAACTCGCGGCCGCGCGCGAGCTGCGCGAGCTTGTCGCGCGACAGCGGCTGGCGCGGGTGGCGCACCAGCGCCTTCAGCATCGAGAACTCGCCGGTCGTCAGCGCGATCTGCTCGCCTTCCTTGCTCAGGCGGCGCAGCGCGAGGTCGAATTCGAACGGGCCGAAGGTCACCGTCTGGGCTTCGAGCGCCGGGGCGCCGGGTGCTTCCAGCGTCGGGCGGCGGCGCAGCACCGCGTGGATGCGGGCGAGCAGCTCGCGCGGGTTGAAGGGCTTGGGCAGGTAGTCGTCGGCGCCGACCTCCAGGCCGACGATGCGGTCGACGTCCTCGACCTTCGCGGTCAGCATGATGATCGGGGTGACGTCGTTCGCGGCGCGCAGCCGGCGGCAGATCGACAGGCCGTCTTCGCCGGGCAGCATCAGGTCGAGCACGATCAAATGCACGGTCTCGCGCGTCAGCAGGCGGTTCAGCGCCTTGGCGTCTTCGGCCAGCAGGACTTCGAAGCCTTCTTGGGTCAGGTAGCGGCGCAGCAGGTCGCGAATGCGGGCATCGTCGTCGACGACGACGACTCGGTCGGGGCGCGGATTGGGAACGGCGGACATGACTGACTCCTAACTTGTAACAGCCGCCATTCTGAACGCGTTTTGTGCTAATTCCGGCCGGAATGACCAGCTGTTACACCTCCATTTGGTGCGTCTTTTCAGTTCTTTTCACCCCATCGAATCGCCTCGGTCGTTATAAGTGGGCATCGGAAATTCTCGAGCCCGGCATGTCGCCGGCGCACCGGTGCCCTGAAGGAGCGAAGCATGTCCATTTCATTCCCGCAAACCGCGGCCGCGCTGTGCCTGGCGGCCGCCGCGACGT
Source organism: Burkholderiaceae bacterium (assembly GCA_036500445.1). Taxonomy (GTDB): domain Bacteria; phylum Pseudomonadota; class Gammaproteobacteria; order Burkholderiales; family Burkholderiaceae_C; genus LMDS01. The sequence goes on from DASYCA010000021.1 coordinate 7,331, forward strand.
TCGCCGCCGCCGTCGAG
>DASYCA010000022.1:0-15071 GCA_036500445.1 Burkholderiaceae bacterium
GGGGCTGTGGCTGCAGCAGGCCTGACGAAGTCGTTCGAGCCGAAGACCCCGCGAAGTAGCGCCGTGGCCCAGATCGCGATCATGACCGACGAGATCGGCTGGCACACGCGCCAGCTGCAGGCGGCGCTGCGCGCACGCGGCGCCAGCGGGCGCTGCGTCGACCTGGCCGACTGCCACATCGACACGACGCAAACCTGGCACGGCCTGGCGATTCCCGGCTTCGGCCGCGCGCTGCCGGATGCGGTGCTGGTGCGCGGCATCGCCGGCGGCAGCTTCGAGCAGGTCACCAAGCGGCTCGGCGTGCTGCACGCGCTGCGCGAACTCGGCGTGCCGGTCTACAACGACGCGCGCGCGATCGAACGCAGCGTCGACAAATCGATGACCAGCCTGCTGCTGCACGCCGCGGGCATCCCGACCCCCGCGACCTGGGCGACCGAGTCGATGGCCCAGGCGCGGCGCATCGTGATGCGCGAAGTCGCGGCCGGCCATGCGCTGGTGCTCAAACCCTTGTTCGGCTCGCAGGGCAAAGGATTGCGACTCGTCGGCGAGCTCGCGGGCGTGTCGCACCCGCTGCCCGAACTCGGGCCGCTCCAAGGCTCGCTCGCCTACCTGCAGCGCTTCGTGCCGCCCGCCACCGAGCCCGGTTTCGATTGGCGCGTGCTGGTCGTCGGTGGCCGCGCGGTGACGGCGATGCGCCGCGTCAGCGCCGGGTGGATCCACAACGTCGCACAGGGTGCACGCGGCGAGCCGGCCGAGCTGACGCCGGCGCTCGCGGGCCTGGCCGAGCGCGCCGCCGCGGCGCTCGAGATGGACTACGCCGGCGTCGACCTGATCCCGAGCGCCGCCGGGGCGCAAGTGCTCGAGGTCAACGGCGTCGCGGCCTGGCGCGGGTTGCAGCGCGTGACCGGTTTCAATATCGCCCGTGCGCTCGTCGACGATTTGTTCGATCGCAAGCTGGCCGCGGCACGCGCCGGCCTGCGCGCGTGATGGCCGGCTCCGGCGCGGCACGGCGCGTTGCGCGGGAGCGCGCACGGGCCGCCTACCTCGCTGCCTGCGAGCTCGATGTCGCGGTGCGCAAGCCCGGCAACGTCAGCCGCGCGTCCGGCGGCCACGGCATGCAGGCCGCGCTGTTCAGCGCCAGCGCGCGCGCCTCGGTCGGGCCGCTCATCGAGCCGGGCGCGCGCGTCGGCGCGCGCATCGAAGGCGCGGTCGCCGCGACCGCACGCGCGGCCGGCTGCAACACCAACCTGGGCATCGTGCTGCTGTGCGCCCCGGTCGCGCGGGCCGTCGAGCTGCATCCCGAGGCTGCGGAGCCGGCCGCGTTGCGCGCCGCGGTCGAGGCGGTGCTGGCCGATCTGGACGTGGCCGATGCGCGCGGCGCCTACCGCGCGATCGCGCAGGCCCGCCCCGGCGGCCTCGGCTCGGCGGCCGCCGAGGACGTGCGCGACACGCCGAGCGTCGATCTGCGGGCCGCGATGGCGCTGGCCGCGGATCGCGACGACATCGCCCGCCAGTACCGCGACGGCTTCGCGGATTTCTTCGCGCTCGATCTGGCGGCGCTGGCCGCGGCGTTGTCCGGGTCTGCGGCGCGGCACGACGGGCCGGCGCCCGCGGACCTCACCGATGCCGTGCAGCGGGTTTACCTGCAGTTTCTGGCCGGCCGCCCCGATTCACACATTGTTCGGAAACACGGCGCGGCGCTGGCACACAGTGTCATGAGCGCGGCGAAGCCGTGGCAGGCCCGTGCCGCGGCCGGCGAGCGCGTCGACGCCGATCCCGGTTTCGCGGCCTGGGACCTCGAACTGAAGAAATCCGGCCTGAACCCGGGGACCAGCGCCGATTTCACCGTCGCGGCGCTGTTCATCGCCGGCCTCGTCGCTACGCGCTGAGCGCCTCGCACCGGCTCGGGCCCACGTTGCGGCAGCAGGCCTCGGCCGATGGCATGGATCGTGATATGTGCTGGGGCACGCCGGCTGTTCTGGCCGCTGTCGTGAACCTTCCAGAACCGAACACAGGAGATGAAAAACATGGCAAAAATTGATCGCATGATGGTCGGCGAGTCGCTCGTCGGGGACGGCAACGAAGTGGCGCACATCGACCTGATCATCGGGCCGCGCGGCAGCCCGGCGGAATCGGCCTTTGCCAACGCGTTGACGAACAACAAGGATGGCTTCACCTCGCTGCTCGCGGTGGTGGCGCCCAACCTGCTGACGAAACCGGCGACCGTGATGTTCAACAAGGTCACCATCAAGGGCGCGAAGCAGGCGGTGCAGATGTTCGGGCCGGCGCAGCGCGGCGTGGCGATGGCGGTCGCCGATTCGGTCGAGGACGGCACGATCCCGGCCGCCGAGGCCGACAACCTGTTCATCTGCGTCGGCGTGTTCATCCACTGGCTCGCCGAAGACGACAAGAAGATCCAGGACTACAACTACAAGGCCGTGCGCGAGTCGATCCAGCGCGCCGTGGCCGGCTCGCCGACGGCGGCCGAAGTGGTGGCCAAGAAGGGCACCGCGGCCCATCCGTTCGCTGCTCACCTCTGATGCAAGGTTCGCGCGGGCCGTTCGTGGCTCGCGCTTTTTTCCCCGGGGGCCTCGCTCCTCGGCAGGCTCAGCGCTTGCCGGGGAGCATCCCGCTCGCCAGCAGCTGGACGATGGCGGCGCTGTGACCCGGGCGAGCAGGTTCCGGCTCGGGCGCAAAGCGCTCGATCTGCACGCCGACCGCGCCGACGTCGGCGAACTTGCGTGGCTTGACGACCTTCACGCGGACCCAATGCGCGCCGAACTCGTTGATCAGGATCTCCGCGATGGCCTCGGCAAAGGCCTCCAGCAGCGTCAGGCGATGCTCGACGAGCAAACGCCGCAGCCGCTCGGTGACGACGCCGTAGTCGATCGTGTCGTTGATGCGATCGGTGTCGCAGGCCCGCGCGTGCGGCAGGCCGGCGTGGACGTCGATCACGAGCGGCTGCGGGCGCTCGAGCTCGGAGTCGTGGATGCCGATCACGGTCTCGCCGACGAAGCCTTCGACGAAGATCAGGTCCATCGCCGGCAGCGCGGCGTCCTGGCTCATCGGTGCCCGCATCGCGGTCAGGGTTTTAGGAGGGTTCATGGCGCACAAAACTGCAATCCGCATGCCAATCGAATGAGGCTGCGTTCTGCGTCGGGGCAACCCCGTGTTTTGCCGGTTGTGCTGGACCGGCGCTTGGCATAAATATCGGGATCAGAGCCCAGAGGGCCTTCGTACCGGGAGACAGAGAGATGGGAACGCTGTTGCAGGAAAGCGCGCGTCACGCCGAGCGCATCATGGTGATGGTCCAGAGCGGCGCGCATGACGAAGGCAACGACGCGATCACGCGTTCGTGGAGCCGCTGCCTGAACGAGTACCGGCTGCACCCCGACCAGCCGCGCAAGCCGGCGATCATCGAGCGCGCGGCGCTGGAGAGCCGCCGCGAGCGCAAGGCCGACGTGATCGACTGCGCGCGCTACGAGATGACGACGCTGTTCCAGCAGCTCGCCGACGAAGACTCCGCCGTGGTGCTGACCGACACCGACGGCGTGATCATCCACATGGTGTCCTCGCCGGCCTTCGCGGCCGACGTCGCCCCGCTCGGGCTGCGCAGCGGCGGCATGTGGAGCGAGGCCGAGGCCGGCACCAACGGCATGGGCACCTGCATCGCCGCGGCCGCGCCGGTCGCGATCCGGCGCGAGGACCATTTCTTCACGCAGTTCTCGCAATTGACCTGCTCGGCCGTGCCGGTCTACGACCCCTCCGGCGAGATCGCCGCGGTGCTCGACGTCTCGAGCCGCTCGAACCAGATGCAGCAACACCTGCTGGTGCTGCTGGGCATGACCGCGCGCATGATCGAGAACCGCCTGATCGACCAGCGCTTTCGCAACGCGCACCCGCTGCACTTCCACAGCCGGCCGGAGTTCGTCTACACGCTGCACGAGGGGCGCCTGGCGGTCCGCGACGACGGCTACATCCTCGCGGCCAACCGCAGCGCCTTGTTCCAGCTCGGGCTGCAGACGATGGACGAGATCCGCTCGCACCGCATCGAGGACCTGTTCCAGACCTCGCTGGAAGACATGCTGCAACGCAGCACCTCGGCCTCGTTCCACCCGGTCGTCACCTACCGCGCGAACGCGGCGTCGCGCTTCTTCGCGGTCGCGCGCCGCCCCGCGTCCAGCCCGGCGGCCGCGCTGGTGCCGATGGCCGCGCTGGCCGGCCTGGCGCAGGGTCACGCGCACCCCACCGCGTCCCGGCTGGCGGGCCCGCGCGCGGCCGCCGGCCCCAGCAGCGCGACCTTCAAGGACCCGCGCCTGCTCGCCCGCCTCGAGACCGCCCGCCGCGTGATCGCGCGCCAGACGCCGGTGCTGCTGTGGGGCGAGACCGGCTCCGGCAAGGAGGTCTTCGCCCGCGCCACGCACGACGCGAGCCCGCATGCGGACGGCGCCTTCGTCGCCGTCAACTGCGCGAGCCTGCCCGAGACGCTGATCGAATCCGAACTCTTCGGCTACCGCGCCGGCGCGTTCACCGGCGCGCAGCGGACCGGCCGGCGCGGCAAGATCCTGAAGGCCGACGGCGGCACGCTGTTCCTCGACGAGATCGCCGACATGCCGCTCGATCTGCAGGCGCGCCTGTTGCGCGTGCTCGACGAACGCCAGGTCACGCCGCTGGGCACCGAGGACGTCCACCCGGTGGATTTCCAACTGATCAGCGGCAGCCACCAGAACCTGCCGGAGCTGGTGCGCCAGGGGCGCTTCCGCGAGGACCTGTACTACCGGCTCGCCGGCATCGAACTCGAGCTGCCGGCGCTGCGCGACCGCAGCGACCGGCGCGAGCTGATCCACGACATGCTGAAGGCCGAGGCCGGCGGCGCGGGCAGCCTGACGCCCGAGGTCGAGCGGCTGCTGATGGACTACCCATGGCCGGGCAACATCCGCCAGCTGCGCCACGTGCTGCGCAGCGCGGCGGCGCTGGCCGACGGCCAGACCATCACGCGCGAGCACCTGCCGGCCTTGATCCTGCGTCCGGTGCCGCTGCAGCCGGAGCCACGGTCGACGGGCGCGTCGACCGAGCCGGCGGACGGTGCCGAGGAAGAAGCGCCGTGGCCCGTCAAACTCAACCCCATTCAAGCCAACGAGCGACAAGTGTTGCTGCAGATGTTGGAGCAGCACCGTTGGAACGTGAGCAATGTCGCCAAGGCGCTCGATGTCAGCCGCAACACGCTTTATCGAAAACTCCACCGCCTCCACATCGAGGTCTCCCATCCCGAGTGAGCCTGATGCGTTGACGGGGGACGCTGCCGTGCACGCGCCGCGTTCCCGCTTCGCGTGGTGCATCACCGGCTCCGGCCATTTCCTCGAAGAGTCGCTCGCGATCGCGGCGCGCTTGCCGGCGGTCGACCTGTTCCTGTCGGCCGCCGCCGAAGAGGTGCTGCCGATCTACAAGATCGGCCTCGACGATTTGAGACCCGATTTCCGGATCTTTCGCGACAAGACCGCGAGCGCCGTGCCGGTGGGCACGCTGTACGAGGAGACCTACCACACCGTCGTCGTCGCGCCGGCGACGAGCAACACCGTGGCCAAGTGCGCGTTCGGCATCAGCGACTCGCTGCCGACCAACATGTTCGCGCAGGCGGGGAAACTCGGCATCCCGGGCATCGTGTTTGCATGCGACACCGAGCCGGTGGTGGTGACGCGCTCGCCGCACGACTGGGTCACGCTGCGCCCGCGGCGCATCGAGTTCGAGAACGTCGAACGCTTGCGCGGCATCGACTTCTGCCGGGTCGTGGCCTCGCCGGCCGAGCTCGAAGCGGCGCTGGACACTCGCTTGAAAGAACTTTCGCTCGCATGGAACACATCGTCTTCCTGACCGGACGCCTCGCCGAGGCCAGCCTCGCGCGGGTGCTGGGCGGGATCACCGAGGCGCCGTTCAGCTGGGAGGTGCGCGAGATCGGCGTTCAAGTTGCCGCGCTGATGACGGCCGAGATGATCCAGCGCCGCGTGCCCGCGCCGGTGCGGGCCGACCGCATCATGGTGCCGGGCCGTTGCCGCGGCGACCTCGACGCGCTCACGCGGCACTACGGCATCCCGGTCGAGCGCGGCCCCGAGGAACTGAAGGATTTGCCCGGCCATTTCAATCGCGCCGCGAAGGCGATCGACCTGAACGAGGTCGAGACCGCGATCTTCGCCGAGATCGTCGATGCGCCGCGGCTCAGCGTCGCGCAGATCGTCGAGCGGGCGCGCGTGCTCGCGGCCGACGGCGCCGACGTGATCGACGTCGGCTGCCTGCCCGAGACGCGCTTCGACCACCTCGCCGAGAGCGTGCAGGCGCTGAAGGCGGCAGGCCACGCCGTCAGCGTCGATTCGATCGACCCAGACGAACTGCTGCGCGGCGGGCGTGCCGGCGCCGACTACCTGCTGAGCCTGACTCTCGACACGCTGTGGGTCGCCGACGAGGTCGCCGCGACACCGGTGCTGATCCCGCGCGTGCCGGCCGACGAGGCCTCGCTGTTCGAGGCGGTCGAGACGATGCAGCGCCGCGGCCGGCGCTTTCTGGCCGACTCCATCCTCGACCCGATCCCGTTCGGATTCACGGCGTCCATCGTGCGCTACCACCGCCTGCGCGAGCGCTTCCCCGAGGTCGCCATCATGATGGGCGTGGGCAACCTGACCGAGCTCACCGAGGCCGACACCAGCGGCATCAACGCGCTGCTGTTCGGCATCGCGGCCGAGCTGAACGTGGCCGCGGTGCTGACGACCCAGGTCAGCGCCCACGCGCGCCGCGCGGTGCGCGAGGCCGACTGGGCACGCCGCATCATGCACGCCGCCGCGCGCCACCAGACCTTGCCCAAGGGCCTGAGCGGCGCGCTGATGACGGTGCATTCGAAACACCCGTTTCCCGACACGCCCGAAGAAATCGAACAGGTCGCAGCGCAAGTCCGCGATCCGAATTTTCGGGTCCAGGTCTCGGCGCGCGGGCTGCACGTCTACAACCGGGACGGGCTGCGCACCGGGCAGGGCGCGTTCGAGCTCTGGCCTCAGCTCGAGTTGGCGCACGATGCGAACCACGCGTTCTACATGGGCGTCGAACTCGCCCACGCCGAGATCGCGTGGCGCCTGGGTAAACGCTATGTGCAGGACCAGCCGCTGGACTGGGGCTGCGCGGTCGCCACCGACGTCGCCGACCTGAACGCCTGGTGCGCCCCCGGCAGCACGATGACGACCGGCCGGGCCCGTGCGACCGCGGGTGCGACGCTCACCGCGGCCGGCTCGCCCGCGGCGCCGCGAAGCACGGAGTCGAACGATGACGAATGACGTGATCTACGAGACCGTCATCAGCACGGTCGCCGCCGACGGCACGCCGCACGTCGCGCCGATGGGCGTGCGTTATCGCGGCGCGGACGTGATCCTGATGCCGTTCAAACCTTCGACGACGCTCGCCAACATCGTCGCCGGCGGCGGAGCGGTGCTCAACATCGTGACCGACACGCGCGTCTTCGCCGGCTCGGTCACGGGCCGCCGTGCGTGGCCGGTGCTGCCGGCCGAACGAATCGATGGCGTGCGCCTGGCGTGCGCGCTGAACCACGTCGAGCTCGCGCTCGCCGAGCTCGAAGACAACCCGCAGCGCCCGGTGCTGCGCATGGCGCGCGTGTTCGAGGCGAGCCACGCGCCCTACATCGGCTTCAACCGCGCGCAGGCGGCGGTGGTCGAAGCGGCGGTGCTGGTGAGCCGGCTGCACATGCTGCCGCCGGACAAGGTGAATGCCGAGATGGCCTATCTGCAGATCGCGATCGACAAGACCGCCGGCCCCGAGGAGCACGAAGCCTGGGGCTGGCTCAGCGCCGCGGTGGCCGCGCACCGCGCCGCGGCCGACGGATCGACACGAGGGAAGCCGGGATGATGCGCATGCTCGTCAGTGTCCGCGATGTCGCGGAGGCGCGCGTCGCCGCGCAGGGCGGCGCCGATTTCATCGACCTGAAGGAGCCGCGCGACGGCGCCCTCGGTGGCTTGCCCGTCGCGACGATCGCGGCGATCGTGTCGGCGCTGCGCGAGCGCGGCGGCCCGCCGATCAGCGCGACGATCGGCGACCTGCCGATGAACGATCGCGGGGCGATCCTCGCGCGGGTCGCGGCGGTCGCCGGCGGTGGCGTCGACTACGTGAAGGTCGGCATCGAACGAACGCCGTCGGCGCCCGCGGTGCTGGACGCGTTGGCCGCTTGCGGCCACCCGGTCATCCCCGTCTTCATCGCCGACCGGGGCCTTGATTTCGAGCACGTGGCGCAGGCCTGCGCGTTGAAATTCCCGGGGCTGATGGTCGACACCGCCGACAAGCGCGCGGGCAGCCTGTTCGAGCTGATGGCCGCCACCGAACTGCGGCGCTTCGTCGCGCTCGCCCGGGCGAGCGGCGCGATCGCCGGCCTGGCCGGCGCGCTGCGGCTGCCGCAACTGGCGGCCCTGCGCGCGCTCGGCCCCGACTTCGCGGGCTTTCGCAGCGCGGTCTGCGCCGGCGACCGCACCGGCGAACTCGATCCCGAGCGCCTGCATGCGCTCGCCGCGGCCTTGCACGCTGGCGCCGGCCTGACCGGCGCGGTTCGCTAGACGCGCCGCGGCTCGCCGAGCAGCAGCGCGCGCATGCGCGGCAGCTCGCTCTTGTCCATGATCTCGATCGGGAACGCCGCACCCTGGGCGCGTTCGCCGAAGCCCTCGTCCAGCACCCCGGCCGTGCCGAGCTGGGCGAGGGTGTGGGTCGGATCGATGCTGCACGACTTGACGACGATCAGGCGCTCCGCGTTCAGGTCGCGCGCGAGGTCGAGCGCGATCGAGTCGGCGGTGACGCCCCAGTGCGTGCGCCTGTCCGGCGCGTCGCGCTGCAAGTCGAACGGCAGCCAGATCGCCGCGCGGCCCTTGTGCAGCACCGCGGCGATCTCGGATTGACGATTGGCCAATTGCAGCGCCGGGTTCATCGCATGCAGTTGGTAGCCGACCTGGGCCATCGCCAGCACCGCCATGTTGTGGGCGGCGAGGTCGTTGAACTGCCACAAGGCCTGTGCGCGGCGGACCTCGTCGGCGAGCGCGCCGCCGCCGCAGACGATCGTGACGCGGCCGCCGCCGAGCTGCGCGAGCAGGTCGAGCCACAGCGGCAGCGCCGGATCGGCGCAGAGGCTGCCCCCGAGCTTGACGACCCACATCAGCGCCGCCCGGTGTCCAGCAGCGTGGCGACGGCCACCGCCGGCGCGCACACCTGGGCCCAGCGCGCGGCGGCGTCGCTGCTCGGCTGCGCGCCCTCGGCGATGCGGGCGATGTCGCGGCCGTAGCGCAGCCCGCGCTGCGGCGCGCCTGCTCGAGCGAGGATGTCGGCGACGAGAAAATCGCCGCAGCCGGCACTGACCGCGACCGCCGCGCCCGACAAGCCGTGCGCGGCCGCGACGCGGCGCAGCTGGCCGGCGAGCTCGTCGAGCTGGCGGTGGCGCCAGGTCCGCGCGAACGCGAGCCAGTCGTCCGCGCTCGCGTCGCGCGCATCCAGGCCGATCATGCGGGCCAGGCGGCGGCGCGTCGCGGGTAGATCCTTGGGCGCGCCGTCGGCGCTCGGATGCAGGTCGTGCGCGGGATCGAGCTCGCCGGTGAGGCGGTAGACGTCGGCCGTGGTCGCGAAGAACTCGTTCATCACGTTCAGCTCGGCGCCGCGCCACTCGACGCGCGGCCCGAGCGCGCACAGCGGCGTGCGCACGACGCCGTGGTAGACGAGCTCGCCGCTGGCAAGCCGCTCGACGTCGCTGCGGCTCGCGCCGAGCACGCGGCCGGCGCGGAAGGCGATCAGGTCGGTGGTCGTGCTGCCGATGTCGATCAGCACGCCTTCGTCGAGGCGCTGCGCCGCGTGCAAGGCCGTGGCGAGCCAGTTGGCCGACGCGATCCCGGCCCAGTGGGCGCCGACCTCGGCGGCGCGGCACCAGCGCGCTTCGGCGCCGATCGCTTCCGCGCCCGCCACGCCGGCGAAGAAGTGCAGCGCGTCGGGGCGGGTCGGTGCGAGCGTGCTGCCCAACACCGCGGCGATGCGCTGGACGCCGTCCTCGCGGTGCTCGAACAGGTCGGTCATCTCGCCCGTCATCGTGACCGCGTGGTCTGCCGCGCCGAGTTGCGGCCAGCGCGCGCAGGCCGACCGCAGCACGCGCTGCAGGTGCTCGATGCCCTGCCAGAGCGGGCAGGCCCATTGCGCGACCTCGGCCACGCGGCCCTCGCGCAGCAGCGCCGCCTTGACGTGCGCGCCGCCGATGTCCCAGCCGATCACGAGGGAAGGATCAGGCGGCCGCACGGGCGGGCTCCGGACAATGCTGCGCCAGCACGGCGCCGGCCAGGTTGCGCGCCAGCGCGGCCGACAGGCCGACATACGCCATCGTCACGCGCGGGTTGATCTCGATCAGCACCGGCCCGCGGCGCGGATGCCAGACCAGGTCGAAGCCGACGAAGCCCTGCAAGCCCGGCACGGCCCGCATCAGCGCCTGGGCCCAGCTGCGCAGGGCGGGCACGCGGGCGTCGTCGGCCGGCAGCGCGTTCACCTGGACGCCGGCGAAGCTCAGCACGCCCAGCGCGTCGACGCTGAGCTGTTGCCGGTTCACGCTGAGCAACTCGACCCCGCCGGCACCGCACGACAGCGACACGCTGAGCGGCTCGCCCGCGACCCAGGCCTCCAGCACGGCCGCCTCGCCACGCTCGCGCCGCGCCTCCAGATCGTCTTGCGCGGCGGCGCGCGTGGAGTGAACCCGGGTCGCCATCGCGCCGGCGCCGTCATCGGGCTTGACGACCCAGCGGCGGGTGGCCGGCGAGGCCGCGAAGTCCAGCGGCGTGGCGATGCCGTGCGCGGCGGCCTGCGCCAGCGTCGCGCGCTTGCTCGAGGCCAGCGCGATCGCGGCAGCGTCGCAGCCGATCCAGCGCGCCGGCTCGACGCTGCGCTGCAACTGCGCCAGCACGCCGTCGGTTTCGGGCGCGATGACCCAGGTGCGGTCGTGACCCCGCGCCTGCTGCGCGACGAATTCGGCGGCGGCGAGGCCCGGCGCCGGCTGCACGGCCCGCGCCCCGGCCGGGACCGCCGGCGCGCAGGCGCCGGCCGCGACCGTGACGGCACAATCGTGCAGCTGCAGCAGGTCGCGCGCCACCGCATCGCGCATCGCGCGGCCGAGCGCGAGCAGCTCCTCGCCCGGCGCCTCGACCGCGCCGCCGCTCAGGTGCTCGTAGACGAACACGTGCATCATCGTGCGGCCCGCGCCTTGCAGTCACCGGCGGCGGCGACCCCCTCGACGACAGGCTTGATGAAAATGAGCGACGGCATGACCCTGATTCCGGTGATCGATCTGTTGAAAGGGCAGGTGGTGCGCGGCGTGAAGGGCGATCGACAGGCCTACCGGCCGATCGAATCGGCCCTGTGCGGCAGCAGCGACCCGGTGACGGTGGCCCGAATCCTGGTCGACCACTGCGCCGCGCGCCAACTGTACGTCGCCGACCTGGACGCGCTGATGGGCGGTGCGCCGCAGCAGCAGGTGTTGCGCGAGCTGCTGCTCGCGCTCGACGGCGTCGAACTGTGGCTGGACGCCGGCTTTGCGGATGCCGACGCGGCCGCCGCGCTGGGGGGACAACTTGCGCCGCATTCGGAACGCATCGTGCCGGTCTTCGCCAGCGAATCGCTGCGCTCGCGTGCCGCGCTGGAGGAGTGCCGGCGCCGTTTCGGCGCCGCCGGCGCGGTGCTGTCGCTCGACCGGCGCGACGGCCAGCGCCTCGATCCGGCCGGCTGCTGGGAGGCCGTGTCGCTGTGGCCGCAGCGCGTCATCGTGATGACGCTCGAGCGCGTCGGCTCCGGCGCCGGGCCGGACCTGGACACGCTGGCCGCGCTGCACCGCCAGGCCCCCGCGACGACGCTGATCGGTGCCGGCGGCGTGCGCAGCCCCGAGGATCTGGTGCACGCCCGGGCCGCCGGGGCCGGCGCCTGGCTGGTCGCCAGCGCGCTGCACGACCGGCAGCTGCCGCGCCGGCAACCTGGAGCAGCAAACTGAGCAAGGAGCCGGTGCCGCGGAAAACCTGGTTCGGTCATGCGCTTGCCGGATCACGAATCGTGCCAGCCCAATGGCACATCGCTTGCGTGCTGGCGCGTCGATGAATGCCCTCGAACCGTCGTGTGACCCGGTCGCGACACCCTGGACCTGCCCGTTCTGCCCGTTGCTGTGCGACAGCTTTTCGGTCGATGCCGAGGCCGGCGGGTGGGCGCTGCGCGGCAGCGAGTGCGCGCGCGCGCGGGCCGGGCTGGCGCGGTTCGGCCCGGTGGGGGCGCCAGTGGCATCGCCGCTTGTCGACGGCGTGGCCTGCGACATGAAAACGGCGATCGCGGCCGCGGCGCGGCGGCTCGCGGCCAGCCGGCAGCCGCTGTTCGGCGGCCTCGGCACCGACGTCGCCGGCGCGCGCGCGCTCTATCCGCTGGCCTGCCGCACCGGCGCGATCGGCGATCCTGTGGGCGGCGCCTCGTGGCTGCACGGCCTGCGCGCGCTGCAGGACCGCGGCGGGTTCACGACCACGCTGGCGGAGGTCCGCACCCGGGCCGATCTGATCGTTTGCGTCGGCTCGATGCCGAACGCGCGTTTCCCGGAGTTCCTGCGCCGTTGCGGCTTCGGCGAGGCCGGCGCGGCCGCCGTCGTGCTGCTGCAGCCCACGGCGGCGCCGTCTGCGGAGGCGCGCGTCGAAGGGGTGGAGCTCGTGCGTTTCGAAGGCGATCTGTTCGATGCCGCCTCGATGCTCGCCGCCTGCGTGGCCGGGCGCGCGGTCGGCGCCGCCGGCGACGCGCTCGCGCCGCTCGCCGCGCGCCTGCACGCGGCGCGCTACGCCGTGCTGGCGTATGAAACCGCGCAGCTGCCGGCACAAGGGGCCTTGATCGTCGAAGCGGTCAACCGGGCCGTCGGGACGCTCAATCAACGCAGCCGCGCCGCCGCGTTGCCGCTCGGCGGCGGCGATGGTGCGGCCACCGTGAATGCGGTGTTCACCTGGCTCTCGGGCCTGCCGCTGCGCACCCGCGCCGCGCCCGGCGGGCTGGAGCACGAGCCGCTGCGCTTCGATGCCCGGCGCCTGCTCGCCGATGGCGCCGTCGACCTGCTGCTGTGGATCGCCAGCTACGGCACCGAGCCGGCGGCACCGGCGACGGACGTGCCGCGCATCGTGCTCGGCCACCCGCACTTCGCCACCGGCGTGCCAGTGAAAGACACCGTCTTCATCCCGGTGTCGACACCGGGCATCGGTTCGCGCGGCCATCTGTTCCGCACCGACGGCTCGGTGCTGATGCCGCTGCGGGCGCTGCGCGACGATGGGCTGCCCCGCGTCGACGAGGTGCTCAGGCGCCTGACGCAAGCGCTGGACGGAGCCACCGCATGACGACGACCTTGCGACTGCGCGGCGGCCGCGTCATCGATCCGACGAACGGCGTCGACGGCGAGCAGCGCGACCTGTTCGTTCGCGATGGCCGCATCGTCGAGCCGGCCCCCGGCGAGGTCGCCGCCGAAGAAATCGACCTCGGCGGCTGCGTCGTGATGGCCGGCGGCATCGACATGCACACCCACATCGGGGGCGGCAAGGTCAACCTCGCGCGCTTGCTGCTGCCGGAGCTGCAACGCATCGGCCCGAACCCGATCGCGCTGCCGGAGAACCCGCTCGAGCTCGCGTCCTGCGGCGGCTGCGCGCCGGGCACGCTCGCGACCGGCTACCGCTATGTCGAGATGGGCTACACGGCAGCCTTCGAGCCCGCGATGATGGCGTGCAACGCCCGCCACACGCACATGGAGATGGGCGACACGCCGATCCTCGACCACGGCGCCTACGTGATGCTCGGCAACGACGAGCTGTTCCTGGAGATGCTGAGCCGCGGGGCGGATTTCCAGCGCATCCGCGACTACGTCGGCTGGACCATGAACGCCGCGAAGGCGATGGGCGTGAAGGTCGTCAACCCGGGCGGCATCTCGGCCTTCAAATTCAACCAGCGCAGCCTCGACGTCGACGAGAACCACGTGCATTGGCAGGTCACGCCGCGCCAGGTCGTGCACACGCTGGCAAAGGCCTTGCGCGAGCTGGGCGTGCCGCACCCGCTGCACATCCACGGCAGCAACCTCGGCGTGGCGGGCAACATCCAGTCCACGCTCGAGACGATCGCCGCGCTCGAAGGGTTGCCGGCGCACCTGACGCACGTGCAGTTCCACGCCTATGGCACCGAAGGCCCGAAGAAGTTCTCGTCGGCCGCGCTGCAACTGGCCGAGGCCGTCAACGCGCACCCGAACGTCAGCATCGACGTCGGCCAGATCATGTTCGGCCAGACCGTCACCGCGTCGGGCGACACGATGCGCCAGCACGCGCAATCCGGTTTCGCGAGCCCGCGCAAGTGGATCGGTGCCGATATCGAATGCGAAGCCGGCTGCGGCGTTGTGCCGTTCCGCTACCGCGACCAGAGTTTCGTGAACGCGCTGCAGTGGGCGATCGGGCTGGAGATCTTTTTGCTCGTCGACGATCCGTGGCGCGTGGTGCTGACGACCGACCACCCGAACGGCGGGCCGTTCACGAGCTACCCGCATTTGATCCGGCTGCTGATGGACCGCAGCTTCCGCGCCGAGCAATTGGCCAAGCTCCATCCCGACGTCGCGGCGAATGCGGCGCTGAATTCCATCACGCGCGAGCTCTCGCTCTACGAGATCGCGATCATGACGCGCGCCGCGCCGGCGCGCCTGCTCGGCCTGAGCGATCGCGGCCATCTCGGCGTGGGCGCGGCGGCCGACATCGCCGTCTACCGCGAGGACGCGGACCGCGAGGCGATGTTCACGACGCCCGCTTATGTCTTCAAGGACGGCACGCTGGTCGCGCGCGCCGGCCGTATCACGGCTGTGCCGGTCGGCGGCACGCACTTCGTCGCGCCCGACTACGACCGCGGCATCGAGACGATGCTGCGCAAGCACCATGCTGGTAAAAACGGGGTGAACTTCGACCAGCTCGCGATCGGCCACGGCGAGTTGTGCGACTGCTGCAACCACGGCGGCCGGCTGCTGCCTACCGCGT
>DASYCA010000023.1:0-17337 GCA_036500445.1 Burkholderiaceae bacterium
TTCAACTGCATGGAAAGCCTGCTGCCCGAGTACAACGCGTTCGGCGCAGTGCGCGAACCGGCGGGCTCGGCGCTGCCCGGCATCGCACCGAGCAACGCCTACCCGTGCGCCGACGGCTGGGTGCTGGTCGCGGGCAATGGCGACTCGATCTTCAAGCGACTGATGAAGGCGATCGGGCGCGAGGACCTGGGCGGCGACCCGGCGCTCGCGGGCAACGCCGGCCGCGTCGTGCGCGTCGCCGAGATCGATGCGGCGATCGGTGCGTGGACCGCACCGCGCACCGTCGTTGCCGTGCTGGACGCACTGAACGCCGCGGCCGTGCCGGCCGGCCGCATCTACACCGCGAAGGACATCGCCGAGGACCCGCACTACCGCGCCCGCGGCATGATCCAGCGCATCACGACGGCCGAGGGCCTGAGCGTCGAGGTGCCCGGCATCGTGCCGAAGCTGAGCCTGACGCCGGGCGCGATCACGCAGCGCGCGCCGACGCTGGGCGAGCACGACGCCGAGCTGCTGCGCGGCCGCACGATCGCGGCAAACCGACAGGAGGGCCCCCGTTCATGAGCCAGCCGATCGACCCCACGCACCCGAACCAGTTCGCGCTGCTGACGCAGCGGCGCTTCGCGCCGTTCTTCTGGACCCAGTTCCTGGGCGCCGGCAACGACAACCTGTTCAAGTTCGCGTTCACGATCATGGTCACCTACCAGCTGCAGCTCGGCTGGCTGCCGGCCGACAAGGCGGGCCTCGTGATCGGCGCGCTGTTCATCCTGCCGTTCCTGCTGTTCTCGGCGACGGCCGGGCAGATGACCGACAAGTTCGACAAGACGCGCGTGATCCGCTTCGTGAAGAACCTCGAGATCGGCATCATGGCGCTCGCGGCCTACGGCTTCTGGACCAGCAACGTGTTCGTGCTGCTGGCCTGCGTGCTGCTGATGGGCCTGCATTCGACGATCTTCGGCCCGGTCAAGTTCGCCTACCTGCCGCAGCACCTGAACGAGCGCGAGCTGACCGGCGGCAACGGCATGGTCGAGATGGGCACGTTCGTCGCGATCCTGCTCGGCCAGGTCGCCGGCGGGCTGCTGGTCGCGATCCCCGGGATCGGGCGCCATCTCGTCGCGTTCGGCTGCATCGCGATCGCGCTGCTCGGGCGGGCGACGGCGCAGGCGGTGCCGGGCTCGCCGTCCAGCGACCCGGGCCTGCGCATCAACTGGAACCCGGTCACCGAGACCTGGCGCAACTTGCGGCTGGCGCGCGAGAACGTCGTCGTGTTCCGCTCGCTGCTCGGGATCTCGTGGATGTGGTTCTTCGGCGCGGTGTTTCTTTCGCTCTTCCCGGCCTTCGCGAAGGACGTGCTGCACGGCGACGAGCAGGTCGCCTCGTTGCTGCTGGTCGTCTTTTCGGTCGGCATCGGCACCGGCTCGCTGCTGTGCGAGATGCTGAGCAAGCGCCACGTCGAGATCGGCCTGGTGCCGCTGGGCGCGATCGGGATGAGCGTGTTCGCGATCGATCTGTATTTTGCCTCCCGCGGCCTGGCGCCGTCGGGCGAGCTGGGCCTGGGCGCGTTCGTTTCGATGTCGGCGCACTGGCGCGTGATGGTCGACCTGGCGCTGCTGTCGCTGTTCGCCGGGCTGTACAGCGTGCCGATGTACGCGCTGATCCAGATGCGCTCGCAGCCGAGCCACCGCGCCCGCATCATCGCGGCGAACAACATCCTGAACGCGCTGTTCATGATCGTCAGCTCGATCGGCGTCGGCGCGCTGCTGGCGGCGCACTTCACGATCCCGCAGGTGTTCCTGGTCGTCGGGCTGCTGAACGCGCTCGTCGCCGGCTACATCTTCCTGCTGGTGCCCGAGTACCTGCTGCGCTTCGTCGCACTGATCGTGACCCGGCTCGTCTACCGCTTCGAGGTGCGCGGCGACGAGCACATCCCGACCGCGGGCGCCGCGCTGCTGGTCTGCAACCACGTCAGCTTCGTCGACCCGGTGCTGCTGATGGCCGCGAGCCCGCGGCCGATCCACTTCATCATGGACCACCAGATCTTCAGGATGCCGGTGCTCGGCTGGTTCTTCAAACTGGTCAAGGCGATCCCGATCGCGCCGCAGCGCGAAGACCCGGTCGCCTATGAACGAGCGTTCGCGATGGCGCGCGAGGTGCTGGACGACGGCGAGCTGCTGTGCATCTTCCCGGAGGGGTCGATCACGCGCGACGGCGAGATCGCCGAGTTCAAGGGCGGCGTGATGAAGCTGCTGGAGACGAACCCGGTGCCGGTCGTGCCGCTCGCGCTGCAGAACCTCTGGGGCTCGTTCTTCTCGCGCAAGGACGGCAAGGCGATGAGCAAGCCGTTTCGGCGCGGCTGGTTCAGCCGCGTCGGCCTGGTGGCGGGTGATGCGGTGCCGGCGGAGGGGGTGACGCCGGCGTCGTTGCGGGAGCGGGTGGCCGGGTTGCTGGCGTCGTGAGGCGTGACCGGCTTGCGGAATCGGATGTCACGCGTTAATATAACGACGGTTATAACTTCGGGGCCCGCCATGCACGCGCTCAAACTCACCCAGATCGGCAATTCCGTTGGCGTGATCCTGCCCAAGGAAGTGTTGGCGCGCCTGAAGCTCGAGAAGGGTGATCTGCTGCATGTGACCGAGACGCCCGACGGGTTGCGTCTGACGCCGCACGACCCCATCTTCGAGGCGCAGATGACGGCGGCGCGGACGGTGATGCGCAAGCGGCGCAACGTGCTGCACGAACTCGCGAAGTGAGTGGCGTGATGAGTCGCTGGGTGTGGCTTGACCCAGCCGTCATCCGTGCGGTTCACGAAGAGCAGCTCGCCGAGCATGGAGGGGCGCAAGGACTTCGCGACGAGACACTGCTCGAATCGGCGCTCGCGCGCCCGCTGCAACTCGCGGCCTATGGCGAGCCCGACGTGGCCGCGCTCGCGGCCACCTATGGTTACGGGCTCGCGCGCAACCACCCGTTCGTCGATGGCAACAAGCGCACGGCGTTTGTCGCGGTCGAGTTGTTCCTGATGCTCAACGGTCATGAACCGCACGCCACCGACGCGGGCTGCGTACTGACCATGCTCGACGTGGCGGCCGGCCACATGGCCGAGCCCGATTTCGCCGATTGGGTGCGTCAGAACATGACTCCGCTCTAGACCCCGCGCCCCCGGTCCTCTCGAAACCGCTGCGCGAACGCGGCGAAGGTCCCGACGTCCAGCGCCTCGCGCACCTCGCGCATCAGGTTCACGTAGTAGTGCAGGTTGTGGATGCTCGCCAGCATCGGCCCGAGCATCTCGCCGCAGCGGTCCAGGTGGTGCAGGTAGGCGCGCGAGAAATTCGCGCAGGTGTGGCAACTGCAAGTCGGATCGAGCGGGGCCTCGTCGGTCTTGTGGCGCGCGTTGCGGATTTTGAGATCGCCGAAGCGGGTGAACAGGTGGCCGTTGCGTGCATTGCGCGTCGGCATCACGCAGTCGAACATGTCGACGCCGGCGGCCACGCCCTCGACCAGGTCCTCCGGCGTGCCCACGCCCATCAGGTAGCGCGGTTTATTCGCCGGCAGCCGGTGCGGGGTGTGCGCGACGATGCGCTGCATCTCCCCCTTCGGCTCGCCGACGCTGACGCCGCCGATCGCGTAGCCGGGCAGGTCGAGCTCGACCAGCGAGGCGAGCGATTCCTCGCGCAGGTTCTCGAACATCCCGCCCTGCACGATGCCGAACAGCGCGTTCGGGTTCTCGAGCTTCGCGTGCTCGGCCAGGCAGCGCCGGGCCCAGCGCAGGCTCAGCTCCATCGAGACGCGCGCCTCGCGCTCGGTCGTGATGCGGCCCTTGGTCTCGTACGGCGTGCACTCGTCGAACTGCATCACGATGTCGCTGTTCAGCGCGCGCTGGATCTGCATGCTGATCTCGGGCGTCAGGAAGAGCTTGTCGCCGTTGACCGGGGACGCGAACTTCACGCCCTCCTCGCTGATCTTGCGCATCTCGCCGAGCGACCAGACCTGGAAACCGCCGCTGTCGGTCAGGATCGGCTTGTTCCAGGCCTCGAAGCGGTGCAGCCCGCCGAACTGGTTCAGCACCTCGATGCCCGGCCGCAGCCACAGGTGAAAGGTGTTGCCGAGGATGATCTGCGCGCCCATCGCTTCCAGCGACGAAGGCATCACGCCCTTCACGGTGCCGTAGGTGCCGACCGGCATGAAGATCGGCGTCTGGACGATGCCGTGGTTGAGCGTGAGGCGGCCGCGGCGCGCGTGGCCGTCGGTCGTGAGGACTTCGAAATTGAGCATGGGCCGGATTGTCGCAGCGCCGCTGGCCGGCCCGCTGATGCAAGAATGGCCGTGCGTGCGCCACCCCGGCCGCGATGTCACAGGCGCCCTGCTCCCCGGATGAAGACACTGCTCGTCGACGACCACACGCTGTTTCGCGAAGGCCTCGCGCTGCTGATCACGCAAGGCTTCCCCCAGCTCCAGTTGCTGCAGGCCGGCGACATCGCGCAGGCGATGCGGCAGCTCGAAGCGCACCCCGACATCGAGCTGTTGCTGCTCGACCTGGCGCTGCCCGACAGCGCGGGCACCAGCGGCCTGATCCACCTGCATGGCCATGCGCCGCAGGTGACCATCGTCGTGCTGTCGGCCGACGAAACGCCCGAGACGGTGCTCGCCGCGATCGACGCCGGCGCGGCCGGCTTCATCCCGAAGACCGCGCGCAGCGGCGTGATGCAGCAGGCGCTGCAGACCGTGCTCGCCGGCGGCGTCTACCTGCCGCCGGCCGTGCTGCTGGACGGCGGCCTGGCGATCCATGACGAACGCGACGCCGACGTCTCCGCGGCCTTCATCGCGCCCGCGCCGGACGCCGATGCCGTCACCGGCCTGACGCCGCGCCAGTGCGACGTGCTGAGGCTGCTGATCGAGGGCAAGCCGAACAAACTGATCTGTCGCGAACTCGAGCTCTCGGAATCGACCGTCAAGACCCACCTGGGCTCGATCTTCCGGCGCCTCGGCGCGAGCTCACGCACGCAGGCCGTCGTGGCCGCCGCGCGCCTCGGGTTGCGGCTCGGGCCGGTCGCGCCCGGCTGAGGGCCTGTTCGAGAACCCGCCGCTCGCCTTCTCGATCGCCGCGAGCAGGACCTCCGCGCGAAACGGCTTGTGCAGCAGCGGCACGCCGCTGGCTGCGAGCCGCGCGATCTCCTCCGGCGCGGTGTTGCCGGTCACGAGCAGCGCCGGCAAGGCCCCGAACCGCGCGCGCACCGCCTCGACCACCTGCAGCCCGGTGCCGGCGCCGAGCTGTTGATCGGTCAGCAGCATGTCGGGGCGCGCCGGCCCGGCGGCGAGCCAGCCGTGCAGCGCGGGCAGCCCGTCGAACGCATCGACCCGTGCACCCCAGGCCTCGAGCCGCGCGCGCAGCGCCTCGCGCACCGCGGCATCGTCGTCGATGACCAGCAGGTACCGGCCGGCCAGCGGCGCGGCGACCGGCACCGGCAACGCCGGACGCGCCACGCCGCGTCGTTCGAGCCGCGGCAGCAGCAGGCTGAAGCACGAGCCCCGGCCCGGCCGCGAGTGCAGCTGGACCCGCGTGCCGAGCAGCGCGGCGCAGCGTTTCACGAGCGCGAGGCCCAGGCCCAGGCCGTGCGCGCTGTCGCGTCCCGGGTTGTCGACCTGGACGAATTCGTCGAAGACCTCGGCCTGGTGCTCGGGCGCGATGCCGACGCCGCTGTCCCAGACCTGGACCAGCACGCGCTCGGGGCCCCGCGCGCGCGCCACCACGAGCACGCCGCCACGCTCGGTGTAGCGCAGCGCGTTCGCGACCAGGTTGCGCAGCAGCTGATCGAGCAGCTGCGCATCGCAGTGCACCGCGAGGCCGTGGGCGCGAAAGCGCAGCCGCAGGCCCTTGGCGGCAGCCACCTCGGCCTCGTGGCTCTGGATCGCGTCGAACGCCGCCTGCAGCGGCAGCGCCGTCAACCGCGGGCGGACGGTGCCGGAATCCAGCCGCGACAGGTCGAGCAGGCCTTGCAGCAGGGCTTCCAGCGCGCCGACGGCCTGGTGCGCGCGGTCGATCATCCGGCGCACATCGGGCGCGAGCGCGCGCTCGCGCACCAGGCCGATCATCAGCCCGATCGCCACCGCCGGCTGGCGCAGGTCGTGGCTCGCGGCGGCGAGAAAGCGCGTCTTCGCGGCGACCGCGGTCGCGAGCGCCCGGGTGCGCTGCTCGACCTGCGCTTCCAGCGTGTCGCGCAGCGCCTCGACCTCGCCGATCGCGCCGACGAAGCGGTTCAGCAGCACCATCGCGTACAGGCCGAGCGCGAACGGCATCGCGAACGGCATCCAGAACGTGCTGGTGATGGGCAGGTGGCCTTGCTGGAACACGTAATCGTGGGCGCCGGCCGCGACGACGGCCGAGAAGCACGCGACCAGCGCGCGGTTCGCAAGCCGGCCGTGGCGGCGCGCGCCGCGCCGGATCAGCACCACGCCGGTCGCCCCGAGCACGAGCAGCAGCGGGTAGCTCAGCGCGCGCAGCTCCGGCAGCCCCCCGAGCGGGATCGTCAGCGCGGCGAGCAGCGGCAGCGCGACGCTGGCCCCCAGCAGCAGCGGCCTGAACCAGGGCCGCTCGCGCGGCACGCCGACGCTGCGCGCGAACGTGACGAACAGCGCGGCGGTCCAGACCTGCACCGAGTAGAACAGCCAGTCGGTCAGGCCGGATTGCAGCAGGCTGACGTCGGCAAAGTAGGCGTAGTTGCGCAGCGAGCCGAGCAGCGCGAGCGCCCCGAACAACGCGATCGTCGTCTCGCTCGGCCGCCGCCAGCGGATCAGCAGCATCAGCGCGGCGACGATCGCGATGCCGGTGTTCAGCGCACGCGGCAGCTCGCGCTCCCACAGCGCGTGGCGGTCGGCCTGCGCGTGCAGCGCCGCCGCCGGGCCGAGCGCGGCCTCGGACAGGCCGGCGCGTGCGCGGTAGTCGACCTCGAGCTCGATCTGGTTGCCGCCCGGGCGCAGCAACGCGGTCGGCAGCTCGATCACGTCGGATTCGGGCAGGCGCCGGCCGGTCTCGCTTTCGTCCTCGACCAGCGTGCCGTTCAGGAACACGCGCCTCGAGGAGCTGACGCGCGTGAAGGAGAGCGCCCACGGCAGCACGGGCACCTCGGCGAGCGTGAACGCCAGCCGGTAGCGCGCCAGCCCCTGCGGCCGCAGGCCGCGCAGGCCCCAGCTGTCGGGCAGCGCGACCGGGGTCGGCGCCCCCAGGTCGCCCTCCAGGCCGACGCTCATGACCTCGGCCTGCTGCAGCGTGATCGCGACCGGCTCGGCCGCGGCGGGCGCCAAGACCGCGAGCAGCGCCAGGCCGAGCAGCCAGCGTCGGAGCCAGTGGCCGGAGCGGGAGTCGAAAAGCGGCATGGTGGCGGCGGACGTCAGAACTTCAGCGCGGCGCGGCCGGCGTGCGTTGCAGCAGCATCGCATCTCCATAGCTGAAGAAGCGGTAGCGCTGTTCGATCGCGTGGGCGTAGAGCGCGTGCATGTGCTCGAAGCCGGCGAACGCGCTGACCAGCATCAGCAGCGTGCTCTTCGGCAAGTGGAAATTGGTGATGAGCTGGTCGACGACGCGGAACGTGAAGCCGGGCGTGATGAAGATGTCGGTGTCGCGGCTGCCGGCTTTCAATGTGCCGCCCAGTGCGGCCGATTCGAGCGCGCGCAGCGTCGTCGTGCCGACCGCGACGACGCGGCCGCCGTTCGCCTGCGTCTGCGCGATCGCCTGCACTGTCGTCTCGGGCACGTCGAACCACTCGCTGTGCATGCGGTGCTCGGCGAGCGACTCGGTGCGCACCGGCTGGAAGGTGCCGGCGCCGACGTGCAAGGTGACGCTCGCACGCGCCACGCCGCGCGCGTCCAGCGCGGCGAGCAGCGGGGCATCGAAATGCAGCGCCGCCGTCGGCGCCGCGACCGCGCCGGGGTTCGCGGCGAACACGGTCTGGTAGCGGCGCTCGTCGTCGGCCGTGTCGGCGTGCGTGATGTAGGGCGGCAGCGGCACGTGGCCGTGGCGTTCGAGCAGGGTCAGCGGCTCATCCGGAAAGCGCAGGTGAAACAGCGCGTTCTCCGGGCCGGCGCGGCCCAGCACCTCGGCGTCGAACGCGTCGGCGAAGCGCACCGTGCTGCCGGGCTTCGGCGACTTGCTGGCGCGCAGGTGCATCAGCACCTCCTGGTTCGGCAACAAGCGCTCGACCAGCGCCTCGACGCCGCCGCCGCTCGCCTTGGCGCCGAGCAGGCGCGCCTTGATCACGCGCGTGTCGTTGAACACCAGCAGGTCGCCGGGCGCGAGCAGTTCGGGGAGTTCGCGGAAGACGCGATCGATCGGCAGCTCGCCACGGGCGTCGAGCAGCCGCGAGCCGCTGCGCTCGGCGGCGGGCTGCTGGGCGATCAGCTCGGGCGGGAGCGCGAAATCGAAATCGCTGAGGGTGAAGGCGCGCGAAGGGGCGCGTTCGGAAGTGTCGGGCATCGTGAAGGCTGTACCGGCCTGTGAGGCCGGCATTGTTCCACGCCCGACGGAGCGCGGTCAGTGCCCGCTGCTGCTCTGCGTTCCGGCGGCGCGATCGGCGCGGTCCCAGGCCAGCGCGGCCGCCGAGCTGACGATCAGGATCGTGAGGGCGCAGGCGGTGAATCGCAGAAAGAGCTTCATGGCGTCGAGGCAGTTGATGTCGGGGACAGCCCGAAGTGTCGGGCCAATCCGGGTCGTCGAAAAGGGCGGGTTGCTGCAAGGTTGCGATCACGGGAAAAAGTCACATCGCCAGCGGCGAGAATTCATCTCGCGATGGCCGAGACCGATCAACCTTCTGTTACGCGTGCGTCGCCGTTGTCCGGCCCGCAGCGCGCGCTGGACAAGCTCGGGCTGCGCCGGCCGATCGACCTCGCGCTGCACCTGCCGATCCGCTACGAGGACGAGACCCGGCTGACGCCGATCGGCGCATTGCGCGATGGCGACCTCGCGCAGGTCGAGGGTGTCGTCGTCGACAGCGAGGTCCAGTTGCGCGGCCGGCGCCAGCTCGTCGTGCGCGTGAACGACGGGCGCGACGATCTGTTGCTGCGCTTCCTGCACTTCTATCCCTCGCACCAGAAGGCGCTCGCGGTCGGCCGCCGGGTGCGCGTGCGCGGCGAGGCGCGCGGCGGCTTCATCGGGCTGGAGATGGTCCACCCGGGTTTTCGCGCGGTCGACGAGGGCGCGCCGCTGGCGAGCTCGCTGACGCCCGTCTACCCGACCAGCGCCCAGCTGCCGCAGGCCTATCTGCGCAAGGCGGTGGCGGCCTCGCTCGCACGTGCCGACCTGTCCGAGCTGGTGCCGCCGGCCCTCGTGCCGCCCGGCATGACGGGCTTGCGCGACGCGTTGGAACTGCTGCACCACCCGCCGCCGGGCCCGGGCCTGGCCGCGATCGAGGACCGCAGCCACCCGGCCTGGCAGCGGCTCAAGTTCGAGGAGCTGCTGGCGCAGCAGCTGTCTCAATTGCAGGCCCAGCGCGAGCGCGAGCGGCAGCGCGCGCCTCGGTTTCGACTCGTCGCCGGCGGCCTGCAGGAGAAGCTGCTGGCCGAGTTGCCGTTCGCGCTGACCGCGGCGCAGCGCCGCGTCGTCGAGGAGATCGCGCGCGACCTCGGGCGCGAGGTGCCGATGCACCGGCTGCTGCAGGGCGACGTCGGCTCGGGCAAGACGGTCGTCGCGGCGCTCGCGGCGGCGGTCGCGATCCAGGCCGGCTGGCAGTGCGCGCTGATGGCGCCGACCGAGATCCTGGCCGAGCAGCATTTGCGCAAGCTGGTCGGCTGGCTCGCGCCGCTCGGGATCACCGTCGCGTGGCTGACCGGCAGCCGCAAGGGCAAGGCGCGCGCGACGATGCTGGCGCAGGTCGCCTCCGGCGAGGCCACGCTCGTCGTCGGCACGCACGCGGTGATCCAGGACCAGGTTCATTTTTCGAAGCTCGGCCTGGCGATCATCGACGAGCAGCATCGCTTCGGCGTGCAGCAGCGCCTCGCGCTGCGGGAGAAGCTGGCGGCGGGGCCGGTCGAGCCGCACACGCTGATGATGAGCGCGACGCCGATCCCGCGCACGCTCGCGATGACCTTGTTCGCCGACCTGGACGTCAGCACGATCGACGAGTTGCCGCCCGGGCGCACGCCGGTCGTCACGAAGCTGTTTTCGGAGGGCAAGCGCGAGGCCGTGATCGCGCGCATTCGCGAAGCGGTCGCGCAGGGCCAGCAGGTCTATTGGGTCTGCCCGCTGATCGAGGAATCGGAGACGCTCGATCTGCAAAACGCGACCGAGGCCCACGCCCAGCTCAGCGCCGCGTTGCCCGACCACGCCGTCGGGCTGCTGCACGGGCGGATGCGTGCGAGTGAAAAGGCCGCGGTGATGGCCGAGTTCAGCGCCGGGCGCCTGAGCGTGCTGGTCGCGACGACGGTGATCGAGGTCGGCGTCGACGTGCCGAACGCCTCGCTGATGGTGATCGAGCACGCCGAGCGCTTCGGGCTGTCGCAGCTGCACCAGCTGCGCGGCCGGGTCGGCCGCGGTGCCGTCGCGAGCGTCTGCGTGCTGCTGTACACGACCCCGCTGTCGGACACCGGCAAGGCGCGTTTGAAAGCGATGCTCGAGACGGCCGACGGCTTCGAGATCGCGCGCCGCGACCTGGAGATCCGCGGCCCCGGCGAGTTTCTCGGCGCGCGCCAGTCGGGCGCGCCGCTGCTGCGCTTCGCCGACCTGACGCTGGACGAGGCGCTGGTCCATCAGGCGCGTGCGGCGGCGGCCGAGATGCTCGCGAAGCACCCGCAGGCCGCGCTCGCCCACGTCGAGCGCTGGCTCGGCGCACGTTCGGAATTCCTAAAGGCTTAGCGGATCGGCATAGCGCTGGGCTATCATGAGCCATGACGCTGACCGAACTCCGCTACATCGTCGCCGTCGCCCGCGAGCGGCATTTCGGGCGGGCGGCCGAGGCGTGCTTCGTCTCGCAGCCGACCTTGAGCGTGTCCATCAAGAAGCTCGAGGAAGAGCTGGACGTCAAGATCTTCGAGCGCGGCGCGAACGAGATCAGCGTCACGCCGCTCGGCGAGGAGATCGTGCGCCAGGCCCAGATGGTGATCGAGCAGGCCGCCGCGATCAAGGACATCGCGCGGCGCGGCAAGGACCCGGTCTCCGGCCCGCTGCGCCTGGGCGTGATCTACACGATCGGCCCCTACCTGCTGCCCGACCTGGTGCGCCAGGCGATCGAGCTGGTGCCGCAGATGCCGCTGATGCTGCAGGAGAACTTCACCGCGAAGCTGCTCGAGATGCTGCGCACCGGCGAGCTCGATTGCGCGATCATGGCCGAGCCGTTCCCGGACACCGGGCTGGCGGTCGCCCCGCTCTACGACGAGCCGTTCATGGCGGCGGTGCCCAAGTCCCACGCGCTGGCGAAGCGAAAAAGCCTCAGCACCGAGGAATTGAAAAACGAGACGATGCTGCTGCTGGGCACCGGCCACTGCTTTCGCGACCACGTGCTGGAGGTCTGCCCCGAATACGCGCGCTTCGGCAGCGGCGAGGCCGACGGCATCCGCAAGAGCTTCGAGGGCTCGTCGCTCGAGACGATCAAGTACATGGTCGCCTCCGGCATGGGCGTCACGGTGGTGCCGCAGCTCAGCGTGCCGAAGGACGCGCAGCCGCACATCAAGTACATCCCGTTCACGAAGCCCGCGCCGACGCGCCGCGTGGTGCTGGTGTGGCGGCGCACCTTCACCCGCTACGAGGCGATCGCGGCGCTGCGCAACGCGATCTATGCCTGCGCGCTGCCGGGCGTCAAGCGCCTGTCGTGACGGCCGCCACGCCGCCCCGCGGGGGCTCGGCGTGACGCCCTGACGGCTGTCGCCGTGCTGCGCTACATTCTGCGCTTCACCGCCTTCGCCCCATGCGCATCGCCATCCTGACCTTCGACGGCTTCAACGAGCTCGACTCGTTCATCGCCCTCGGCCTGCTGAACCGCCTCGGCGCGGCGGGCTGGAAGGCGGAGATCGCCGCGCCGAGCCGCCACGTCACGTCGATGAACGGCGTCACGATCCAGGCCCAGCAGCCGCTGGAGTTCGCGAACGAGGCCGACGGCGTGATCTTCGGCAGCGGCATCTACACCCGCGCGATCGCCGAGGACGTCGGCAAGCGCGGCGCGCTGCTGGACCGCCTCCAGCTCGACCCGCTGCGCCAGCTGATCGGCGCCCAGTGCTCCGGCGCGCTGCTGCTCGCCCGCCTCGGGCTGCTCGCCGACATGCCGGCCTGCACCGACCTGACGACCAAGCCCTGGCTCGTCGAGGCCGGCGTGCGGGTCGAGGACGCGCCGTTCCACGCGCGCGGCCCGATCGCGACGGCCGGCGGCTGCCTGTCGGCCCAATACCTCGCGGCCTGGATGATGGCGCGCGGCGCCGGCTTCGAGGCGGCCGCGCAGGCCCTGCACTACGCCGCACCGGTCGGCGAGAAGGACACCTACGTGGCGCGCCTGCTCGCGGTCGTGCGGCCCTTCATCCCGGATCCCTCGACCTGAGTCCCGATGGGGCCTGACGTATTCGCCAGCCGATGGCGTGCAACGGCCCGGGTGATCGCGCGGATCGCGGTGATCGCCTCGATCGTCCCGACCACGCTGCTGAGCATTGCGTATTCCAGCGGGGCGATCAGCACCTGGTGGATCGAGCTGCTCCAGTACGTGCCTTACCCGGCGCACCTGGTGCCGGCGCTGATCGCGCTCGGGCTGTCGTTCACGCTGGGCTGGCGCTGGCGCGCCGTCGCGCTGCTCAGCGTCGGCCTGATCGCGACCGTGATCATGGGCCTGGTGCTGGGCCACGCCGACAGCGGATCGAGCCCGGTGCGGATGATGACGTACAACGCCAAGGCCTACCACGCGCTGTGGCGCCCCCAGGGCATCGAGAACCTGGAGCAGGAGATCGCGTCGCACCACCCGGATATCCTGGTGATGCAGGATTCTGGCGACCTCACCGAGGCGCGCGTTCAGCACCCCGAGCTCGGCGCGAGCATCTTCGAAGGCCGCCATGTCTTCGCCCAGAGCCAGTACATCGTCGCGACGCGTTTTCCGCTGCGCGATTGCGCGCTGCACGACATGTCCTACCGCAACCGCCATGGCGACTACGTGCACTGCATCGTCACCGTCGACGGCCGGGACATCGATCTTTACACCGCGCACCTGATCTCGCCGCGCCGCGGCCTGAACGCGGCGCGCTACGAGCGCGTCGACGGCGTCGACGACTGGCAGCAGAACTTCGCCGACCGGCTGGAGCAGTCGCACAAGCTCGCCGCCGACATCGCGGCGCGCGGCCGGCCGATGATCCTGGCCGGCGACCTGAACGCCTCCGAGCCGTCGCCGGTGATCCGCACGCTGCTCGCGACCGGCCTGCGCGACGCGTTCTCCAGCGCCGGCTGGGGCTACGGCTACACGCTCGGCCATGCGCTGCGCCTGGGCTTTTCGTTCCTGCGCATCGACCACGTCCTGGTCAGCCCCGAGATCGGCGTCGCCGACGCCTTCCCGGGCGGCAAGCAGGCCTCGGAGCACCGGCCGGTGATCGCCGACCTGCTGCTCGAGCGCAGCAAGTGACAGGGCGAGTCACGAGAATGGTGGTGCAGCCGATAATCGGCGGATGTCCGATCTCACCCCTCAAGTCAAGCGCCGCCGCACCTTCGCGATCATCAGCCACCCCGACGCCGGCAAGACGACGCTGACCGAAAAGTTATTGTTGTTCTCCGGCGCGATCCAGATCGCCGGCTCGGTGAAAGCGCGCAAGGCGACGCGCCACGCGACCTCCGACTGGATGGAGATCGAAAAGCAGCGCGGCATCTCGGTCGCCTCCTCGGTGATGCAGATGGAGTACCGCGACTGCGTCATCAACCTGCTCGACACGCCCGGCCACCAGGACTTTTCCGAAGACACCTACCGCGTGCTGACGGCCGTCGACGCGGCGCTGATGGTGATCGACGCGGCCAACGGCGTGGAGCCGCAGACGCGCCGGCTGCTGCAGGTCTGCCGCGCCCGCAACACGCCGATCCTGACCTTCGTCAACAAGATGGACCGCGAGGTCCAGGAGCCGATGGCCTTGATGGACGAGATCGAGCGCGAGCTCGGCATGGAGGTCGTCCCGTTCACCTGGCCGGTCGGCATGGGCAAGGCCTTCCACGGTGTGATGGACTTGCGCGAGAAGCGCATGCGCGTGTTCGGCGGCACCGAGGACAGCGGGGAGTTCCTCGACGGCCTGGACAACCCGTTGTATCCCGAGCGCTTCGGCATGCAGTACGCCCAGTCGAAAGACGAGATCGAGCTGCTGCGCGACGCGGCGCCGCCGTTCGACCGCGAGGCTTTTCTCAGCGGCCGGCAGACGCCGATGTTCTTCGGCTCGGCGGTGAATAACTTCGGCGTGCAGGAGGTGCTCGACGCGCTCGTCGATCTCGCGCCGGCACCCGGCTCGCGCGCCGCGATCCAGCGCGTCGTGCAACCCGACGAGCCCAAGCTGACCGGCGTCGTCTTCAAGATCCAGGCCAACATGGACCCGGCGCACCGCGACCGGATCGCGTTCGTGCGCGTCGCCAGCGGCCATTTCAAGCGTGGCATGCGCATCAAGGTCTCGCGCTCGGGCAAGGAGATGCGGCCGAACACGGTCGTCAGTTTCCTGAGCCAGCGCCGCGAGCTGCTGGACGAGGCCTTCGCCGGCGACATCATCGGCATCCCGAACCACGGCGTGCTGCAGCTCGGCGACACGCTGACCGAAGGCGAGACCTTGCAATACACGGGGCTGCCGTTCTTCGCGCCCGAGATGTTCCGCTCGGTCGAGGTCGCCGACCCGCTGCGCACCAAGCAGCTGAAAGCCGGGTTGATCCAGCTCGGCGAGGAGGGCGCGATCCAGGTGTTCCGGCCGGTCGCCGCGTCGCTGCTGCTGCTCGGCGCGGTCGGCCAGCTGCAGTTCGAGGTCGTCGCGCACCGGCTCGAGCATGAATACGGCGTGAAGGCGCGCATCGCGCCGAGCCGGTTTCAAGTGGCGCGCTGGGTCACCTGCCGCGATGAGGACGGCGGCGCGAAGGAGCTGCAGCGCTTCATCGACGGCAACGCCCACCGCGTCGCCTATGACGCGGTCGACGCTCCCACCGTGCTGGTGGAGTACGCGCCCGAACTGCGGGCGATCGAGGCGAACTGGCCGAAGATCCGGTTCCATGCCCTGCGCGAACACGCCGGGCTGGTGTTCCAGAAGCAGCTCGACGGCTGAGTTGCAATCGACACGCTACATCAGCGCCAGTAACTTGGCGAGGCTCCGGCGCAGTTCTGGGAGGTCGTCGGTGACGATGCTCCAGATGATGTCGTCATCGATTCCCAGGTACGCGTGAATGAGGCGATTGCGGGTCGTGATCACCTGGCGCCACGAAACCGTCGGCGCCCGGTCCCGGACCTCCTGGCGACGCGAGTGGCCGTCTCGCCCATGAGTTCGAGGTTGCGAAGCGCCGCGTCGTACCGCATGCGGTCTGCGGCGAACGCCTGTTGGTTCATGCCTTGCGTGTAGGCCAGCGCGCGGCCGCAGAACTCGATCATGTCCTCGACGTAGAGCCGGGGATCGCGTTCAGATGCTGACGGCATCGCGCTCGACATAGGGCCGAAGCCGTGGCCGCAAGGCCTTGCCCGTGACCAGGTCGACGGGGCTACCGAGCAGGTCCTCCAGGTAGAACTGGACGCCGAAATAGCGGCTCGAAGTCGCCGGTCCGTCGAATTCGACCAGCAGATCGACATCACTCCCTTCACCGGCCGTCCCGCGGGCGACGCTGCCGAACAAGGCGAGCCCGGTCACACCGAAACGCTGGGCGAGAACAGGTTTGTGCGCGCCCAACAAGGCCAGGGTCTGCGATCGGTCCATGCGCGCATCATGCCGCATTGAGAAAGGCCGCGCCGGATAATCGGCGGCCCCGATGATGATGAACACCGCCGCCACCCTCCCTCGCTCGCGCCTCGCGCTCTACCTGGACCTGATCCGCTGGAGCCGCCCGGCCGGCAGCTACCTGCTGCTGTGGCCGACCTTGTCCGCGCTGTGGATCGCCGCGGGCGGGTGGCCCGGCTGGCATTTGATGCTGGTGTTCGTGCTCGGCACCTTCCTGATGCGCAGCGCGGGCTGCGCGCTCAACGACGTCGCCGACCGCGATTTCGACAAGCATGTGAAACGCACCGCGGCGCGGCCGGTGACGAGCGGCGCGGTGGGCGTGCGCGAGGCGCTGCTGCTGGGCGCGCTGCTCGCGCTCGCCGCGTTCGGGCTGGTGCTGACGACCAACGCCGCGACGATCGCCTGGAGCGTCGCGGCGCTCGCGGTCAGCATCGCCTACCCGTTCACGAAGCGCTTTTTCTCGATGCCGCAGGCCGTCCTCGGCGTCGCGTTCAGCTTCGGCATCCCGATGGCGTTCGCGGCGGTGCAGGGCCGGGTGCCGGCGCTCGCGTGGGGGCTGCTGGTCGGCAACCTGTTCTGGGTGCTGGCCTACGACACCGAGTACGCGATGGTCGATCGCGACGACGATTTGAAAATCGGCGTCCAGACCTCGGCGATCACGCTCGGTCGCTTCGACGTGGCCGGCGTGATGGCGTTCTATGCCGCGTTCATTGCGATCTGGGGCGTGCTCGGCGCACGCCTGGGCGCCGGCCCCGCGTACTTTGCCGGCATCGCAGCGGCGGCCGCGCTCGCGCTCTGGCATTTCACGTTGATCCGCGACCGCTCGCGCGACGGCTGCTTTCGCGCCTTCCGGCTCAACCACTGGCTCGGCTTCGCGACATTCATCGGCGTCGTCGCGCAGCTCGCACTGCGCTGACGACGCTGTCCGCGCCGCTCAGCCGCGGCGGCGCGGCAGCGAGCGCAAGGTGTCGGCGAGCGCCTCGACTGCGAGGTCGATGTGCGCGCTCTCGACGACGAGCGGCGGCGCGAAGCGCACCACCGTGCCATGGGTATCCTTGCTCAGGACGCCGCGCTCGAGCAGCCCCTCGCAGACCTGGCGCGCGCTCGCTGCGGCGCGGTCGATCTCGACGCCGATCAGAAGGCCCTTGCCGCGCACCTCGGCGATCGCCGGGTCGTCGATGGCACGCAGCTTGGCGATCAGCTCGTCGCCGCGCATGCGGGCGCGCTCGGAGAGCCGGTCGCGCACAAGCAGATCGAGCGCGGCTTCGCCGACTGCGGCGGCAAGCGGATTGCCGCCGAACGTGCTGCCGTGGTCGCCGGGCGTGAATTGCGCCATCACTTCCTCGCTGGCGAGGAATGCGCTCACCGGCAGCAAGCCGCCACCGAGCGCCTTGCCGAGGACGAGGCCGTCGGGGCGGATGCCTTCGTGGTCGCAGGCGAGCAGCGCAC
>DASYCA010000024.1:0-14703 GCA_036500445.1 Burkholderiaceae bacterium
CACGATCGGCGGGCCCACGCAGAGCTTCACCGTCTACACCAACGACCAGCTGCTCGCCGCCAAGCCGTGGAACGACGTCGTGCTGGCCTACCGCAACGGCGCGCCGATCCGCGTGCGCGACATCGGCGTGGCCATCGACGCGCCCGAGGACGACAAGGTGCACGCCTGGGCGTTCGGCGGCGCCGGCGACCCGAACAGCAAGATCCAGAACGGCCGCGGCATGATCCTGGTGATCACCAAGCAGCCGGGCGCCAACGTGATCGAGACCGTCAAGGCGATCAAGGCCGCGCTGCCGCGCCTGGAGGCGTCGATCCAGCCGACCGTCGAGGTCAACACGCTGGTCGACCGCACGCAGACGATCCGCGCCTCGGTGCACGACGTCGAGATGACGCTGGCGCTCACCATCGCGCTGGTGGTGATGGTCATCTTCGTGTTCCTGCGCAACGTCGCCGCCACGCTGATCCCCAGCGTCACGGTGCCGCTCGCGCTGATGGGCACGGTGGCGGTGATGTACCTGCTCGACTACAGCCTGGACAACCTGTCGCTGATGGCGCTGACCATTGCCGTGGGCTTCGTCGTCGACGACGCGATCGTGATGCTGGAGAACATCTACCGGTATGTCGAAGAGGGAATGACGCCGATGGAGGCCGCGCTCAAGGGCGCCGGCGAGATCGGCTTCACGATCATCTCGATCTCGGTCTCGCTGGTCGCGGTGTTCATCCCGCTGCTGCTGATGGGCGGCATCGTCGGCCGGTTGTTCCGCGAGTTCGCGATCACGGTGACGCTGACGATCTTCGTCTCGGTGATCATCTCGCTGACCTTGACGCCGATGCTGTGCTCGCGCTTCCTGAAGAACGAGCACGCGTCCAAGCACGGCAAGCTGTACCAGCTGTTCGAGCGCGGCTTCGACAAGATGCTGAACGGCTACAAGCGCGGCCTGCATGTCGTGCTCGACCACCAGTTCATCACGCTGATGGTGTTCTTCGCGACCTTGGCGCTGACCGGCGTGCTGTTCGTGATCATTCCGAAGGGGTTCTTCCCGCAGCAGGACACCGGCATCATCGCCGGCATCGCCGAATCGGCGCAGGATTCGTCGTTCGCGTCGATGAACCGGCGCATGCTGGAGCTCGCCGATATCGTGCGCGCGGACCCCGATGTCGCCAGCTTCGCGATGAACGGCAGTTCGTCGACCTACAACACCGGCAACTTCTTCATCAGCCTGAAGCCGCTCGACGAAGGCCGCACCGCGACCGCCGACCAGATCATCGCGCGGCTGCGCCAGAAGATCGCGAAGGTCGAAGGCGCGAACCTGTTCCTGCAGGCCGGCCAGGACATCCGTGTCGGCGGCCGGCTGTCGCGCACGCAGTACCAATACACCCTCACCGATTCGAATCTGGACGAGCTCAACGAGTGGGCGCCCAAGCTGCTCGCACGCCTGCGGGAGTTGCCACAGCTGCGCGACCTCGCCACCGACCTGCAGAACTCGGCGGCGACCGCGACGCTGACGATCGACCGCGACCGCGCGTCCAGCATGGGCATCTCGCCGGCCCTGATCGACTCGACGATCTACGACGCGATCGGCCAGCGCCAGGTCGCCCAGTACTTCACGCAGATCAACAGCTACCACGTCGTGCTCGAGGTCACGCCGGCGCTGCAGCAGGACCCGGCGCTGTTCAGCAAGCTCTACCTGACCTCGCCGATCACCGGCCAGCAGGTGCCGCTGTCGACCTTCGTGAAGATCGACACCAACAAGACGGCCTACCTGTCGATCAGCCACCAGGGCCAGTTCCCGGCCGTGACGATCTCGTTCAACCTCGCGCAGGGCGTGGCGCTCGGCGACG
Source organism: Burkholderiaceae bacterium (assembly GCA_036500445.1). Lineage (GTDB taxonomy): Bacteria > Pseudomonadota > Gammaproteobacteria > Burkholderiales > Burkholderiaceae_C > LMDS01. The sequence goes on from DASYCA010000024.1 coordinate 1,842, forward strand.
CGGTCGACGCGATCAACAAGGCGCAGGCCGAGATGGCGCTGCCACAGTCGCTGACCGGTTCGTTCCAGGGCACGGCGCAGGCCTTCCAGGCCTCGCTGTCGAGCCAGCCCTACCTGATCGCCGCGGCGCTGATCGCCGTCTACATCGTGCTCGGGCTGCTGTACGAGAGCTACATCCACCCGCTGACGATTCTCTCGACGCTGCCGTCGGCCGGTGTCGGCGCGCTCCTGATCCTGATGGCCGGCGGCTACGAGCTGACGGTGATCGCGCTGATCGGCATCATCCTGCTGATCGGCATCGTGAAGAAGAACGGCATCATGATGATCGACTTCGCGCTCACGGCCGAGCGCGAGAAGGGCATGGCGCCCCAGGAGGCGATCTACCAGGCCTGCCTGCTGCGCTTTCGACCGATCATGATGACGACGATGTGCGCGCTGCTGTCCGGCCTGCCGCTGATGCTGGGCCACGGCTCGGGCTCCGAGCTGCGCCGGCCGCTCGGCTACGCGATGGTCGGCGGGCTGATCCTGTCGCAGATGCTGACGCTGTTCACGACGCCGGTCGTCTACCTCTATCTCGACCGGGCACACTACTGGTACGAGAAGCGCAAGAAGGCCCGCCAGGCGCGCAAGGCGGCGAAGGCCGGCGAGCAGCCGCCGCCCGCGGCAACGGCCCCCGACGCGCATTGACCGGCTCACGCACCCACGCCAACATGAAGCTGCTGATCGTCGAGGACGAACCGAAGGCCGCCGAGTACCTGCAAAAGGGCCTGTCGGAGCAGGGCTGCGCGGTCGACGTCGCGCACAACGGCATCGACGGCCAGCACCTCGCGCTGGTCCACGACTACGACGTGATCGTGCTCGACGCGATGCTGCCCGGCATCGACGGTTTCGAGCTGCTGCGCGCGCTGCGCCTGGTCAAGCAGACGCCCGTCATCATGCTGACGGCGCGCGACCGCATCGAGGACCGCGTGCGCGGGCTGCAGGACGGCGCCGACGACTACCTCGTGAAGCCCTTCTCGTTCCTGGAGCTGCTCGCGCGGCTGCAGGCGCTGCAGCGGCGCGGCCGCAGCCAGGAGCCTTCGCTGCTGAAGATCGCGAACCTGCAGATCGACCTGATCGCGCGCAAGGCCTGGCGCGGGGGCACCCGCATCGACCTGACGGCCAAGGAATTCGCACTGCTCGCGGTGCTGGCACGGCGCCAGGGCGAGATCCTGTCGAAGACGGCGATCGCCGAGCTGGTCTGGGACATGAACTTCGACAGCCACACCAACGTCGTCGAGGTCGCGATCAAGCGGCTGCGCGCGAAGGTCGACGCGGCCTTCACGCCGAAGCTGCTGCACACGATCCGCGGCATGGGCTATGTGATGGAACTCCGCGAGGACGACCCGGCCGCCGCCTGACCCGATCCGATGCTGACCCGTTCGATCACCCATCGATTGGTCGCGATGTTCGCGCTCGCCGCGCTCGCGAGCTTCTCGCTGATCGGCGCGGTGCTCTATGGCGTGCTCGAGCGCGAACTCTCGCGCCACCAGGACGACGACCTGAACACCAACCTGCAGAACATGGGCTACTCGATCGAGCGCACCGGCGATTTCGACCGCTGGGGCCGGATGCGCACGAAGATGGACACGCTGACGCCGGCCGACGGGCGGATCCGCTTCTGGGTCCTGTGCGACGACCCGCGCTTCCAGTACGGCAAGGGCCTGGACGCGTTCGAGCGCATCACCCAGGACACCAGCGGCCGCGGCACCGTCAGCCTGCCGCAGGGCGGCCCGACCCTGCGCACGATCTCGCGCCACATCGCCGCGCTGGGCGACCGCCCGCCGGTGCGCCTGATCGTCGGCGTCGACGTCGCGCCGTTCGGCCACACCCTGCGCGCCTTCCTGATCGCGCTCGCGGGCGTCGCCGTCGGCGCGATGCTGCTGGTGATGGCGCTCGGCTACTGGATCGCCCGCGTCGGGCTGCAGCCGCTGAAGCAGCTCTCGATCGAGGCGCGCGCGCTGCGGCCGAAGACGCTGTCGCAGCGCCTGCAGCTCACGCACTTGCCGGGCGAGCTCTCGGACCTGGCCGCCGCGTTCAACGGCGCGCTCGGCCGCCTCGAGGACGCCTACCAGCAGCTCGAGGCCTTCAACGCCGACGTCGCGCACGAGCTGCGCACGCCGCTGGCCAACCTGATCGGCGGCACGCAGGTCGCGCTGTCGCGCCCGCGCAGCGCGGCCGAGTTCCAGGAGGCGCTGCAATCCAATCTCGAAGAACTGGAACGGCTGCGCTCGATCATCAACGACATGCTGTTCCTGGCCCGCGCCGACCAGGGCGAGGCCGCAACGGGCCTGACGACCGAGCGGATCGCCCACGAGGTCGAGAAGACGATCGAATTCTTCGAGTTCATCCTCGACGAGACCGGCATCACGATCGATGTCGAAGGCGCGGCGCAGACCGAGGCGATGATGAACACGGCGCTGTTCCGGCGTGCGCTGTCCAACCTGTTGCAGAACGCGATCGAGCATTCGGCCCGCGGCGCGCGGCTGAGCGTGACGATCGAGCCGGCCGACGCGCTGACCTGGATCAAGGTCTCCAACCCCGGCGAGGCGATCACGGGCGCGCATCTGCCGCGCCTGTTCGACCGCTTCTACCGCGTCGAGGCCTCGCGCCACGACAACGGCGGCTACCATGGCCACGGCCTGGGGCTGGCGATCGTCAAGGCGGTCGCCAACATGCACGGCGGCAGCGTCGCCGCCAGCAGCGCGCAAGGGACCACGACGATCGCGTTCAGCATCGCCACCACGCCGTCCGGGAATTTGCCACGGCATTCGCCGCTGGCCAAGCCCGCGTAGAGCGAAACGCGGATTGCCGAAGCGGCAAGCCGCATGCACAGTCGATCAAGATTGAATTCAAACCCACGGAGACCCACCCGATGACCCGACCCGCCCCTCACTCTCCCGCGCGCCGCACGTTGATCAAGGTTGCCGGCCTCGCCAGCGTCGCAGCGCCGCTCGCGATCCCGACGATCGCCGGCGCACAGGCGCCGATCGTGATCAAGTTCAGCCACGTCGTCGCCCCCGACACGCCCAAGGGAAAGGGCGCCGAGCGCTTCAAGCAGCTCGCCGAGGAACGCAGCAAAGGGCGCGTGAAGGTCGAGATCTACCCGAACAGCCAGCTCTACAAGGACAAGGAAGAACTCGAGGCCTTGCAGCTCGGCTCGGTGCAGATGCTGGCGCCCTCGCTCGCGAAGTTCGGCCCGCTCGGCGCGAAGGAATTCGAGGTCTTCGACCTGCCCTACATGTTCCGCGACACCGCGTCGTTCCGCGCCGTCACCGAAGGCCCGGTCGGCCAGGGCATGCTCACGAAGCTCGAATCCAAGGGCATCAAGGGCCTGGCCTACTGGGACAACGGCTTCGACGTGATGACGTCCAACAAGCCGATGCACCACCCGAGCGACATGAAGGGCCTGAAGCTGCGCATCCAGTCGAGCAAGGTGCTCGAGGCGAACATGCGCTCGCTCGGCGCGTTGCCGCAGGTGATGGCGTTCTCCGAGCTGTACCAGGGCCTGCAGTCGGGCGTCGTCGACGGCTGCGAGAACACGCCGTCCAACGTCTACACGCAAAAGCTCTACGAGGTCCAGAAGTACACCGCGATCACGAACCACGGCCACATCGCGTATGCCGTCGTCGTCAACAAGAAGTTCTGGGACGGGCTGCCGGCCGACCTGCGCAGCATCCTCGACGCCTCGATGAAGGACGCGACGACCTACGCGAACGCGATCGCCGACACCGAGAACCGCGAGTCGCTCGACAAGATCCGCGCCAGCGGCAAGAGCATCGTCACCGCGCTGACGCCGGCCGAGGTCAATGAGTGGAAGAAGGCGATGTACGTCGTCCACAAGGAGATGGAAGAGCGCGTCGGCAAGGACACCATCGTGGCGGTCCAGAAGGCCGCGGGCTACATCGCGCCGAAGTAGCCGGTCGCTGAGCTCCTCCTGCGCGCGGCTGGCCGCGCGCACCAGCCCCGGCCTTCGGGCCGGGCATGATTCATGCTGTGCACTTGCTTGTATACCACCAAGAGCACTGCATGGATCCGACGACTTCCCTGCTGACGCTGGCCGACTGGCAGGGCGTCTACCGCGACGGCGCAGCGCCGCGCGCGCTGCTGCTCGCGCTCGCCGAGCGGCTCGAGCGGGACAGCCCGCCGCAGGCCTGGATCGCGCGCACCACCGTCGCGACGCTCGCGGCCCAGATCGGTGCGCTCGAGGCGCGCCTGGCGACCTACCCCGATCGCGCCGCCGCACTGCGCGCGATGCCGCTGTTCGGCGTGCCGTTCGCCGTGAAGGACAACATCGACGTGCTGGGCCTGCCGACGACGGCCGCCTGCCCGGCCTTCGAGCACCCCGCGCCGGCCGACGCGAGCGCGGTCGCGAAGGTGCTCGCGGCCGGCGCGATCTGCATGGGCAAGACGAACCTGGACCAGTTCGCGACCGGCCTGGTCGGCGCGCGCTCGCCGTATGGCCGGCCGAGCAGCGCGTTCGACGCGGCGCGGATCAGCGGCGGCTCGAGCTCGGGCTCGGCCGTCGTCGTCGCGCGCGGCGACGTCGTGTTCGCGTTCGGCACCGACACCGCCGGCTCGGGCCGCGTGCCGGCCGGCTTCAACAACCTGGTGGGATTGAAACCGACGCCCGGGCGCGTCAGCTGCGCCGGCGTGCTGCCGGCCTGCCGCACGTTGGACTGCGTTTCCATCTTTGCGCTGACGGTCGCGGACGCCGCGCAGGTGCTGGCGCTGATCGAAGGGCCGGACACGGCGGCGGACGCCTATTCGTCCTTCGTCGCCGGCCCGGCGCGCCTCGGCGCCGGCGTGTCGCCCGGCACCGGGCTGCGCGTCGGCGTGCCGCGCACGCCGATCTTCGGCCGCAGCGACATCGGCTACGCGGCCGCGTTCGAGCAGGCCGTGGCCCGACTCGACGCCCTCGGCCACCGCGCGGTGCCGATCGACTTCGCGCCGCTGCACGCGGTCGCCGAGCTGCTGTATGGCGGGCCCTGGGTCGCCGAGCGTCACGCGGTCGTGCAGGAGCTGATCGCGCGCGACCCGTCCGCGCTCGACCCGACGGTGCTGAAGGCGATCTCGCGCGCCGACGAGTTCAGCGCGACCGACACCTTCCGGGCCCAATACCGATTGCGCGATGCGCAGCGCGACAGCGCCGCGCTGTGGCGCGAGCTCGACCTGCTGATGGTGCCGACCGCGCCGCACCACCCGACCCACGCCGAGATCGACGCCGACCCGCTGGGCGCGAACGCGCTGCTCGGCACCTACACGAACTTCGTCAACCTGCTCGGCTGGTGCGCGCTCGCGCTGCCGGCGAGCCTGATGGGCAACGGCCTGCCGTTCGGCGTGACCTTCATCGCGCCGGGCGCCGCCGACGCCGCGCTCGCGCGTTTCGGCCGCCAGTGGGAGGCGCTGACGAAACTGCCGCTGGGCGCCACCGGCCGGCCCTTTGCCGCCACCGCGGACCCGGCTCCCGGCGCGTCGTGGCCGGCGACCGCCGCGACGCTGCCGATCGCGGTCGTCGGCGCCCACCTCAGCGGCATGCCGCTGAACGGCCAGCTGACCGAGCGCGGCGCGACGCGGCGCGAGGTGACGACCACGGCGCCTCGCTACCGCCTCTTCGCGCTGCCAAACACGACGCCCCCGAAGCCCGGGCTGCAGCGTGTGGCCGGCGGCGAGCCCGGCGGCGCCGCGATCGCGGTCGAGGTCTGGGACCTGCCGATGAATCAGGTCGGCTCCTTCCTCGCGCTGATCCCGCCGCCGCTCGGCCTGGGCTCGCTCGAATTGGCGAGCGGCCAGCAGGTGCACGGATTCATTTGCGAGGCCCACGCGCTCGCCGGAGCGCGCGACGTGACCGCGTTCGGCGGCTGGCGCGCGTTCGTCGCCAGCATCGCGAAGCCGAGCTGACCGCGCCTGACCCAAGTTTTCCCTGCATCACCGGAGTCGATTCATGACCATCCACCACCCCACCCGCCGCCGCCTGCTCGTCACCGCCGCCGCCTCGACCGCGGCGCTCGCCAGCCTCGGCGTGCCGATGCTCGCGCGCGGCCAGGCCGGCCCGAAATTGCGCATCGGCTACTGGCCGGTCGCGGCCGGCCTGCCGTTCTTCGCGGCCGTTGAAAAAGGCTACTTCAAGGAGGCCGGCCTGGACGTCGAGCCGCTCAAATTCGCCGGCGCCCAGCAGGTGATGGAGGCGATGCTGTCGGGCCGCTCCGACGGCAGCGCGAACGGCACCGGCTCGGCCAACCTCGCGATCGGCGAGATCGCGCAGCCGGGGCTGTTCAAGATCTTCGCGACCAACCCGAGCAACGCGAAGAACGTGCTCGAGGAATTCCTGCTGCCCAAGGACAGCCCGATCAAGAGCGTCGCGGAATTGAAAGGCAAGCGCGTCGCCTCCGGCCCCGGGATCCAGAACGTCGTGCTCGCGAAGGCGATGCTGGAGAAGGCCGGCGCCGGCGCGGTCGCGGTCACCGAGCTGCCGATCGGCCAGCATGTCGCCGCACTCGCAGCCGGCCAGATCGACGCGGTCTACACGCTGGAGCCGACCGGCACCGTCGGCCGCCTGAACGGCACCACCAAGGTGCTGGAGGCCGGCGTCGTCGCGCACTACATCCTGGGCGACCCGATGGCGCCCTGGCACGGCGGCTCGGCCAGCCTGACGACCGAGTTCATCACCAAGCACCCGGCCGAGGCGAAGAAGTACATCGCCGCCTACGCCAAGGGCATCGAGCTGGTGCGCAACAAACCCGAAGAGGCGCGCCAGTTCATGAAGGGCTACACCGCGATCGAAGGCCCGCTGACCGCCGAAGTGCCGCTGGCCGCGTACATGCTCTACAACGAGTTCAAGCCGGCCGACGTCGCGTACTTCCAGAAGTTCTACGACCTGTTCTCGGACAAGGGGGTCTTCGAGAAGAAGGTCGCCGTCGAGCCGCTGCTCTACAAGGCCTGAGCCATGAGCGACACCCCTTCCGCCGCCGCCGCGCCCTGGAGCGGCTCGACCGACGCGTCGCGCAGCCCGCCGTCCAAGTTCTCGTGGGACCGGCTGCTGCCCTTCATCGGCCCGATCGCGCTGTTCATCGTCTGGGACCTGGTCGTGCGCCTCGGGCTGATCAAGGCGATCCTGCTGCCGACGCCGTGGGCGACGATCCAGGCGCTCGTCACCGGCCTGGCCGGCGGCGCGTTGCTGCTGGATTTCGCGGTCACGGTGATGCGCACGCTGGAGGCCTTCGTGATCGCCGCGGTCATCGGCGTGCCGCTCGGCGTGCTGCTCGGCAGCAATGAAAAAGCCTACCGCAGCGTCGAGTTCCTGATCGACTTCTTTCGGTCCACGCCGAGCTCGGCGCTGATCCCGCTGTTCCTGCTGATCTTCGGCGTCTCCGACGTCAACAAGGTCGCGATCGCGGCGTTCGGCGCGCTGTTGATCGTGCTCTTCAACAGCGCGTACGGCGTGATCAACGCGCGCAAGCAGCGCGTGATGGCGGCCAAGGTGATGGGCGCCTCGCGCTGGCAGATCTTCAAGGACGTGCTGATCTGGGAGAGCCTGCAGCCGACCTTCGTCGGATTGCGCTCGGCGGTCTCGATGGCGCTGGTGATCGTGATCGTCGCCGAGATGTTCATCGGCTCGGACTCGGGCCTGGGCCACCGCATCATCGACGCGCAGCAGGTGCTCAACGTCAAGAGCATGTACGCGGCGATCCTCGCGGCCGGCGCGCTCGGCTACGCGCTGAACATCCTGTTCCTGATCGCCGAGCGAAAAATCGTCCACTGGAGCGGGAGGTAATCATGAGCGCCGTGTTGAATGCCGCGGTCGTGCCGGATGTGCCGGTGCCGCCCTTCGTGCCGGGCCCTGCCGGCACCCACATCACGATCCGCGGGCTGACGAAGTATTTCGCCGGCTGGCCGCTGTACGAGAACTTCGACCTCGACATCCCGAAACACAAGATCGTGTCCGTCTTCGGCCCGAACGGCTGCGGCAAATCCACGCTGATCAACATGATCGCCGGGCTGATCCCGATCGACTCCGGATCCATCCTGTTCGACGGGAAAAGTTTGAAAGACACGAAGATCGGCTACGTGTTCCAGAACTACCGCGAGGCGATGTTCCCGTGGATGCGCACGATCGACAACATCGCCTACCCGCTGGTGCTCGAAGGCCGCTCCAAGGCCGAGGTCGACCGGCGCATGGCCGAGCTGGTCGCGAGCTTCGACGTCAAGTTCGATCTGAAGCGCTTTCCGTACGAGCTCTCGGGTGGCCAGCAGCAGACCGCGTCGATCATGCGCGCGCTCGCGCCGGGGCCGGAGGTGCTGTTCCTGGACGAGCCGTTCTCCGCGCTCGACTTCGAGATGACGCTGTTCATCCGCGAGAAGCTGCAGGAGGTCTTCATGCAGACCGGCACGACGATGATGCTGGTCTCGCACGACCTCGAGGAGGCGGTCTACCTCGCCGACGAGGTGCTGCTGCTGACCAAGCGCCCGACCAAGGTGGCCGAGATCTTGCAGTACGGCGAAGCGCGACCGCGCACCGTGGCGACGCTGTCTGAACCCGGCTTCATCGCCGCGAAAAAGCTCAGCCTGGAAATCTTCCAACGCGAGGTGCGGCGCTGACTCGAGGAGCCGCCCGGATGACCCCTGCCCAGATCGAAACCTATGTCGACGCGGCCGCCGCCGTGTTGGCGCTGCCGCTGAGCGCCGAACACCGGCCCGGCGTGCTGCGCTACTTCGCGCTCGCCGCCTCGTTGGCCGAGCTCGTCGGCGCGCACCCGCTGACGAACACCGACGACCCGGCCGAAGCCTTCGTGCCGATCGCGCCATCGACAGGGGCACACGCGTGAACGCCGACGAGCTGTTGAAAGGGACGGCGGCCGAAATGGCCGCCGCCGTCCGCGTGCAGGCAGTCAGCGCGACCGCGCTGGTGCAGGCCAGCCTGGTGCGCATCGGCGCGACCGACGCGCGCGTCAACGCCTTCACCGACGTGACCGCGCAGCGCGCACTGCAGGCGGCCGCTGCGCTCGATGCGCGGCTCGCGGTCGGCGACACGACCGCGCAGGCGCTGCCGCTGCTCGGCGTGCCGTTCGCGGTGAAGAACCTGTTCGACGTCGCCGGCCTGACGACCCTGGCCGGCTCCAAGATCGAGCGCGATCAACCGGCCGCGACGCAGGACGGCCCGCTCGTCGCCCGGATGCAGGCCGCCGGCGCGATTCTCGTCGGCGCGCTGAACATGGACGAATACGCCTACGGCTTCACGACCGAGAACAGCCACGAAGGCGCCTGCCACAACCCGCACGACCTGGCGCGCATCGCCGGCGGCTCCTCCGGCGGCTCGGCCGCCGCGGTCGCCGCCGGCCAGGTGCCGATCACCTTGGGTTCGGACACCAACGGCTCGATCCGCGTGCCTTCTTCGTTGTGCGGGACCTTCGGGCTGAAGCCGACCTACGGCCGCCTGCCGCGCAACGGCAGCTACCCGTTCGTCGCGAGCCTCGACCACCTGGGGCCGTTCGCGCGCAGCGCGATGGACCTGGCGCTCGGCTACGACGCGATGCAGGGCCACGACGCGCACGACCCGGGCTGCGTCGCGCGGCCGCTGGAGCCGACCGCCGAGACACTCTCGCTCGGCGCCGAGGGGCTGCGCATCGCGACCCTGGGCGGCTATTTCACCGAGAACGCCGGGGCCGACGCGCGCGCCGCGGTCGCGAAGGTCGCGAAGGCGCTCGCGGTGACGCGCGAGCTCGAACTGCCGCAGGTCGCGCGCGCCCGCGCCGCGGCATTCCTGATCAGCAACGCCGAAAGCTCGGCGCTGCACCTGCCCGATCTGCGCCGCCGCGCGCAGGACTTCGAGCCGCTGTCGCGCGACCGCTTTCTGGCCGGCGCGTTGCTGCCGGCCGCGTGGATCCAGCAGGCGCAGCGCGTGCGGCGCTGGTTCGCGCTGCGCGCGGCCGAGCTGTTCGAGCAAGTGGATGTGCTGATCGCCCCGGCCACGCCCTATGTCGCGACGACGATCGGCACCGAGTGGGTCGAACTCAACGGCCAGCGCCTGCCGGCACGCCCGACGATGGGGCTGCTGACGCAGCCGATCTCGTGCATCGGGCTGCCGGTCTGCGCGGTGCCGATCTGGGGTTGCCACGCGACGCTGCCGATCGGCGTGCAGGTGATCGCCGCGCCGTGGCGCGAAGACCTCGCGTTGCGCGTCGCGCACCAGTTGCAACTGCTCGGCGTCGCCGCCTCGCCGGTCGCCGCCCTGTGATGACAAGGATTGTTCGATGAGCCTCCAGACCTCCCTGCCGATCAACGACCCCGCGACCCACGCCGAACTGAGCGCGGTGTTCGAGCGCTACGAAGATGCGCTCGTCACGAACAAGGTCGAGGTCCTCGACGAGCTGTTCTGGGATTCGCCGACGACGATCCGCTACGGCGCGGCCGAGAACCTGATCGGCTTTGCCGCGATCCGGGCCTTTCGCGCTGCGCGGCCGTCCAGCGGCCTCGCGCGGCGCCTGTCGAACACCGTGATCACGACCTACGGCCACGACTTCGGAACCGCGATGACCGAGTTCCAGCGCGAGGGCAGCGCGCGCATCGGCCGCCAGAGCCAGACCTGGGTGCGGCTGCCCCAGGGCTGGCGCGTCGTCGCCGCGCACGTCAGCCTGATCGACCCGGCTTGAGCCCGCGCGCCAGCGTCCGAGCGAGCGCCTAAGATCGCGATGATGAGCACCTCGACGCCCCAGCCGCCGACCGTCCGCCCGAATCTCGCGGAGCAGGTCTATGCGACGCTGAAGGCGCAGCTGCACGACTTCCAGCTCGTCGCCGGCGACCGTTTCTCCGAGGCCGACCTCGGCAACCGCCTGGGCGTCAGCCGCACGCCGGTGCGCGAGGCCTTGTTCCGGCTGCGCAACGAGGGCTTCCTGGACGTCGAGGCCAAGCTCGGCTGGTTCGTCAAGCCGATCGACTTCGCGAAGCTCGAACAGCTCTACGACTTGCGCATCGTGCTCGAGAACGCGAGCGTGCTGAAACTGTGCAGCCGCAGCGAGGAAGCCCCCGAGCTCGAGGCGCTGAAGGCCTTCTGGCTGGTGCCGGCGGCCGAGCGCCTGGTCGACGCGCGACAGGTCGGTGCGAACGACGAGCAGTTCCACGCCACTCTGGTGCGCGCCTCGGGCAACGACGAGATGGCGCGCGTGCACTGGGACGTGACCGAGCGCATCCGCATCATCCGCCACCTCGACTTCACGCGGCTGGACCGGATCGAGGCGACCTACGCCGAGCACGCGAAGATCCTGCGCGCGGTGATCCAGCGCAAGCCCGATCAGGCGCAGCTGCTGCTGAAGACGCACATCGAGCAGAGCAAGGCCGAGGTGCGCAAGATCACCTTGCACACCCTGCACGAGGCCCGCTCCCGCTTGGCACGCTAGTCGCTTCATGACCGCCTCTCGGGCGGCGAATACGCCGCCCGATCCCCCGCGGGGATGCGGGCCGGCTTGGGGCGGCCCGGCGCTCGTCCCGCCTTGATCAGCGGGCACGGCTTTTGCTGCATTCCGCCTGGTATACCGATGCGTGCGCCAAAGTGCCACGCGACCCCAAACCTCGCGGAGAAACCCGATGACGAACCCTCTTGACCTGTCGCGCCGCCGCTCGCTGGCCCAACTGTCTGCACTGTCGCTGGCGTCGATCTCGCCCTGGGCGCTGCGCCGGGCCGCGGCCCAGACGCCGCTGACCGTCGGCGTGATCTACGTCGGCCCGCGCGACGACTTCGGCTACAACCAGGCGCAGGCCGCGACCGCGGCGGAGATGAAGAAGTGGCCCGGCGTCAAGGTCGTCGAGGAAGAGAACGTGCCCGAGACCGCCGCCGTCACGAAGACGATGACCGGCATGATCAAGCAGGACGGCGCCAAGGTGCTGTTCCCGACCTCGTTCGGCTACTTCGACCCGTACATGATCGGCCTGGCCGCGAAGGAACCCGACGTGCGCTTCTCGCACTGCGGCGGCATGTGGACCGAAGGCAAGCACCCGAAGAACACCGGCAGCTACTTCGGCTACATCGACGAGTGCCAGTACCTGAACGGCGTGATCGCCGGGCACATGAGCAAGAGCAAGAAGCTCGGGTTCGTCGCCGCCAAGCCGATCCCGCAGGTGCTGCGCAACATCAACGCCTTCACGATGGGCGCGCGCTCGGTCGACCCGAAGATCACGACGACGGTGATCTTCACCGGCGAGTGGTCGATGCCGGTGAAGGAGGCCGAAGCCACGAACAGCTTGGCCGACCAGGGCATCGACGTGTTCACGATGCACGTCGACAGCCCGAAGGTGATCGTCGAGACCGCCGCGAAGCGCGGCAAGATGGTGTGCGGCTACCACGTCAGCCAGGCCAAGCTCGCGCCGGCCGCGTACCTGACCGGTGCCGAATGGAACTGGAGCACCGCGTACAAGACCATCATCGACGCGGCGCTGGCCGGCAAGCCGCACCCGAACTTCCTGCGCGGCGGACTGAAAGAGGGCTACGTGAAGATGTCGCCCTACGGCGCGATGGTCACGGCGCCGGCGAAGACGATGGCCGACGGCATCAAGGCGAAGATGATCGCCGGCAGCTTCGACATCTTCGTCGGCGGGCTGAAGAGCAACGCCGGCACGGTCGTGGTGCCCAAGACCCTGAAGCAGACCGACCCCGAGCTCGAGAAGATGAACTACCTGGTCGAAGGCGTGGTCGGCTCGGTCTAGTCATGTTGACCCCCAAGATGCCTGCGGCATCGCCTCTCCGAGGGGGAGCTCGGTCCGCCGAGGGCCACGAGGTGGGCCCCTGCGTGGCCCATGGCGGCCCGGCGCCGGACCGAGGCCCGCGGGAGTAA
>DASYCA010000025.1:0-17358 GCA_036500445.1 Burkholderiaceae bacterium
CGCTGATCGGCGCGGCGCTCGCCAACTGGTGCCAGCCGCAGTCCTTTCGCTGGCTCGCCGCAGTGGCCTACGATCTCTCGGACACGGCCTTCTTCATGCCGTTCTACGGCGCGCTCATCCTCGCCGCCAGCCGCGGGCTGGGCAGGGCATTGCGCTCCGGGGAGGCGCCTTTCGCGCACGGGATGCGCCTGGTCTTGCAGCCTCTGATGTGGCTGCTCGTCGCCGCGCTGTGGATCATCGACGGATTGGAGAACTTCGGCGGCGCGCTGCGCCTCGGGCTGTCGATCTGGGCCTTTGCGCCGAGCCTGGTCGTCGCAGCAGCCGTGTTCTGGCTCCTGTGGAGCACCGTCCGAGTCGGCGAGGCCCAGTCCGGCGAGAACACGCTCGAGCGATTCACCTGCAGAAACACCCTGGTCCTGGTCGCGATGGTCGTGGCCGTTGCGATCCTCGTCGCTGCGCAGGCAGGGACCGAGGACGCCGCGTGCAAAGCTTGGAGCCTGCGTCCGAACACGCCTTATTCCCTGGCCTGGGCGCATCACGCAAAGCCCGGGTTCATCTTGCTCGCGCTGTCGCCGATCACCGTCGCGTGGCTCGGATGGTGGTTCGGTGCCGACCTCGACCTGCGTGGCGCGCAGCAAATTCAAGGCGAACAGCGCGCGGCATGGCGTTCCGGCGTCACGGGAATCATCGGCCGAACGCGCTACGTGCTGCTGCTCATCCTGCTCTTCGCGGTCTTCACGTTGATGCTGGACCAATGCCGCGACGTGCTCTTGTCGCTGGCCGGGCCACGGCCCGCGGATGCCAAGCACCCTGACCTCGCGATGGCCTGGTCGACCCTCGTCCTGGTGCTCGGCGCGGTGTCCATCGCGATGCTGGCCTACTCGAGCTGGCTTTGGACACGACTGGTGGGCATGGTGGAGCGTCCCGGCCTTGCGCTGCCCGGGGGCCATGCCGTCTACGACCGCGTCGGAGCGTTCGCACGCGGCTGGGCTCGCGCCGTGTCGCTGGCACCGCTGGTGATCGTCTGCGTGCTGCTGGCGCATACCGCGGGCGACGCGGCGCGGGCCGCTCAGGCCGACCCCGCGGCAGGCGGGCTCGGACGCACATTCGCCTACTTGCTCGTATTCGGGGCATTTGCCGTCGGCGGTGGATTGATCTTCCTGCAAATCCGGCGGGGGCTGCCGATGCCGCTGTCCGACTACTACAACAGCGATCCCGACGTCCTCGAACTCCTGCGAGACGGCACGTTGCGCCACCGCATGCCGACTGCGCCCAGGACACACGCTCCCTCGGACTGGTGCCATCGGGCGCGCATGGCTCTCTCTCCGATCACGCGGATCTTGCGGCGGAGTTCTCGCAAGCTGATCACCCCACTGACCCGCCCGATCGTGCTTCCGTTGACCGCCCTCGTGCTGATGCTGCTCCTGCGAGCGGGCATGGCCTGGGACCCGGGCACGACGGCGCAGGCGCCCGCAACACTGGCGCTGCTGGGCTTGGCACTCTCGTGGTGGATGGGGATCGCTGGCGCCATCTCGATGTCCGAACAACGCCAGACCATTCCCTGGGGCCTGGTGCTGATCGGTATCGTCGGCGCCTTCAGCCTGGTGGTCGACAACCACGTGCTGCCGTTGCGCACGTTCAAGGTCCCGCCCTCCGACGCCACGTTCGCGACCTTGCACCTGGCCGGGTTCATCGTCACTGGGACACTGGCCCTCATGGGCAGCGTGTGGTGGCTGGCCGCCACCTACAGCCGCGCGCCGACGGCAAGCGAGCTCGAGGGCCATCGCGAACGTGCGCGGCGCGGTGGCCCCATCGATTCGTTGAAGACGCGTGTCGCCGCCGCCCTCCTCGCGTTCGTCGTCGCCCTGATCGTGCTGGCCGTCATCGATCGCTGGACGTCGAAAATCTTTGGCCCTGCGGCGCCGCTGAGCGAGATGCACTCACTCGACGATGCCGTCGGGAGATGGGAAAAAATGGCGGCGACCGCATCCGCCGGCGACAGGATCTACCTCGTGGCCAGCGAGGGCGGCGGCATCCGCAGCGCCTATTGGACCGCACGCCTGCTGGCGGAGCTGCACGAACAGCGTGATCTTCACTTCGACAGCCGTGCCGTCGTGCTCAGCGGCGTCTCCGGTGGCGCCATCGGCGAAGCGGTCTATCGCGCCTGCCTGCGGCAACAAGAGGCTTTCGCCAATTCGCCCACGCCCGTTGTCGAATGCGTCACGCGACGCTTTGCGAGGCTGGATCCGTTGTCGCCCCTGATTGGCGCCTTCATGTTCGAGGATGTCTTTGCGCGGATTCTTCCCTTGCATCTCGAACACGGCATGTCGATCTGCGGGCAGCCGGGTTGCGGCTTCTTGAGTCGCGCGTTGAGTTTCGAGCGCGAGTGGATTCGTCAGTTTCCGGCGCTGGCGGAGCCGATCGGCCATCGGCTCGAGGGCGAGCCGGAGTTGATGCTCAACAGCACCTGGGTCGAAACCGGGAATCGCGTGGTCTTCTCTTCGATGCGGCTTCCGCAAAGCGCGATTCCAGCCAGTGTCGAGGCGCTCGGCCGCCTGGGCGCGCAGCCGAGTCTCATTGCCGCGGCGCACGCCGCCGCCCGGTTCCCGTTCATCAATCCACTCGCGGCCATCAGGCCCGAACCCGGCGCTTCCGATGCGGGGAAGGTGATAGGCCATCTGGCCGACGGCGGGTATCACGAGAACAGCGGCGCCGAGAGCCTCGCAGACCTGTGGCATGTGTTGCGGCCCCACCTGCCGGCGGGATCGCCTGTGCAATTGATTTTGATACGCAATGGGCAAACCAGGGCGGGCTGCGAGAAACACGCGGACAAGGAACCCCCGGCCCGCTGTGTCGATCCTGTCGCCGTCACGACGGCGACGGACATCTCGACCGCGGTGAACAGGCCACTGCTCGACCTGTACGCCGATCTCTCCGGGCCCGCAGTCGCGGTCGTGAATGTCTCGGGGATCGGCGCCCACGGCAGGCAGTCGCCGGCGTCGCTGGATGCGGACATCGCCACCTCCGTCGAGCAGCACGGCATCGGACTTCTCGCGCACGCACGACCTTGTCTGCTGGACCAATCGAGTGAAGCCGCGCTGGTGCCGCTGGGCTGGTATCTTTCGGCCGCAGCCCGTGCGGCCATGGACGCGCAGGTCCAGCGAGTTGTCTCGCAGCCGGGCTGCTTCGCTGGCGTCAACGCCACGCCCGTACCGCCAGACTTCCTTCCACGCAGGTGACGCAGTCACCCCCGATATGGCCAGCCCGGAGGGACTCGAACCCCCGACATCCGACTTAGAAGGTCGGTGCTCTATCCAGTTGAGCTACGGGCTGCTTGGGCCGCGGATTGTAGCGGCGCTCAATCCGGTTCGTCTTCGTCCGCCAGGCCGGCCAGGTAGCAGCACCCGCCCGCCACCGCCGCACTCACCAGCGCCAAGGTGTAGGCCAGGTTCCTGCCGTGCGTCATCGAGGCGATCCAGTCGTCCAGGCCGACCATCCAGGTGCCGACCTTGCCGTTCATGCGTTCGAGCTGCATCTGCTCGCCCCTGGACTCGCCCCGCTCGACCGCGAACGTCTGGCCGCCCACCACCGTGTAACCGGTCGCGCCACCCGGTGCGCCCGATCCGGCCATGACGTACACCGCCACCGCGGCGAGCCAGCCGACGACGAGCACGCACAGCGCCGCCATCCGCAGGCGGCGCGCAGGCGGCGAGGACGGGTTCGAAACTTGGGGTCGGGTCACGGCAAACGGGTGAGAATTTCGGATCGCTCGATCGTAAGCGGTCCCGGTGACCGACACCCCCGAGTCAGGTGTAACCCGCCGCGCAGAGAGGGGGTGCCGCAGCCCGGTCGATCCGGTCAAGATCATCGGACGAGGTGCGCGCATTCATGCCCATCACTTGCCTGGATCTTCTTGTTCGAGCGTTGCTGCCGGTGGCATTCGTGCTGATCCCGCGCACGGCGCTCGCGCAAACCATCGGCATCCACCTCGTGACGCTGCACCTGCCGCAGCGCGATTACCTCACCGGCGTGAACCCCGGCGTCTATTTCAAGGCCGCCAACGGCGCGACCGTGGGGCTGTACCGGAACTCGCTCGGTACGATGAGCCCCTATGCCGGGTACACCGCCGATTTCGGCGCCGCCAGCGTGACCGGCGGGGTCGTCTACGGCTACCAGCGCCGCGAGAAGGATTGCAAGCAGGTCTTTGTCGGCACCACGCCGCACCCGGCTCGGCTGTGCGACTCCTCCCCGGGCGCCAAGACCGCAGCGGCGCCGCTGCTCACGCCGAGCCTGCGCTTGCCGCAGGTCTGGGGCGTCTCGCCCCGGTTGACGCTGGCACCGGCCTGGCTCGCGGGGGATTCGACCGCGCTGCATTTGTCGGTCGAGTGGCGCCTCTGAAGAGGATCGACCTACGGCATTTGTGCGACAAGAAAATGACACGAGAAAAGAAGTGCCAAGTCCGCACGATCCGCAGACCGGCCGATTCGAGCGCATCAAACTTCGCGCCGAAGAACCGATAACGGAGAACCGTTGTACGACCCGAATCTGCGCATGCTCAGCACCCCGTCCGCCCCCACCGAACTGCTCGACTACCAGGCAGGCGACGGTGCAGGCCCCCTGTCAAGGCTGCTGCGCGACAAATCGCTGTCGCCGGTGTTTCAGCCGATCGTGAGCATGCGCGACGGCAGCATCTACGGGCATGAAGCCCTGATTCGCGGGCCCAAGGGCATGCCCTTGCACACGCCCGACGCGCTGCTCGCGGCGGCGCGCAAGGAGGGGCTGCTGCTGGACTTCGAGATCGCCTGCGTCTCCGCCGCGCTGATCAAGTGGGCCGCCCTGCAGCAGCCGGGGCGCCTGTTCGTCAACCTGAGCGCCTCGGCGCTGTTCCAGATGGTGCGCACCCGTTCGGTCGACGCCATCGCGCAGTCGATTCGTTCGCTGGGCCTGCAGCCGCGCATGCTGGTCGTCGAGATCACCGAGCACGAGCACGTGGACGACATCCATGCCCTGTGCGAAGTCGCGCAACAGGTGCACGCCGCCGGCGTCATGCTGGCGCTCGATGATTTCGGCGACGGCCGCTCCAGCTTGCGGCTGTGGTCCGAGCTGCAGCCCGACATCGTGAAGATCGACAAGTACTTCACATCCGACCTGAGTCGCCATGCCAAGAAGCTTCAGACGCTGCGCGCGCTGATGCAGATTGCCGAAGTATTCGGCAGCACGCTGGTGGCCGAAGGCATCGAGACGGCCGAGGATCTGCGCGTCGTGCGCGACCTCGGCATCGGGCTCGGCCAGGGCTACTTCCTGGGCCGGCCGATCCCGGCCCCGCGCAGGGAGATCGAGCCCGAGGCCACGGCGGTGATGCTGGATCAGCGCGTCTCCGTGATGCCGACCCTGCGCACCGCATCGGTGTCGGGCCGGCTGCGCGAAGTTCAGACGATTTCGGCGCCGACCGTGACGCCGCTCACCTTGCACGACGAATTGGCCCGTCTGTTCGATCGGCACCCCACCCTTCACGCGGTGGCCATCGTGGACCAAGAGATCCCGGTGGGGTTGATCGACCGGCGCCAGTTCATGGAGCGCTATGCCAAGCGCTACTTCAAGGAACTGTACGGGACCAAGCCTTGCGTGACATTCGCCAACATGTCGCCGCGGCTCATCGAACGCGAGCATGACACCGAGGACCTCATCGGCATCCTCACGTCGCAGGACCAGCGCTACCTGACGGAGGGCTTCATCGTGACGGAGAACGGCCGCTACGTCGGCCTCGGCACCGGCGACCAACTGGTTCGCACGGTCACCGAGTCGCGCATCGAGGCCGCACGCCACGCCAACCCGTTGACCTTCTTGCCCGGCAACATCCCGATCACCGAGCACGTCGAGCGCCTGCTCGCCAGCGGCGGAGAGTTCGCCGCCTGCTATGGCGACCTGAACAACTTCAAGCCGTTCAACGACCACTATGGCTATTGGCGCGGCGACGAGATGATCCGCCTGATGGCCGCGTGCGCGGTGAGCCACTGCGACTCGCAGCGAGACTTCGTCGGCCACGTCGGCGGCGACGACTTCATCCTGCTGTTCCAGAGCGCCGATTGGGACCAACGCTGCGAGCGTCTGATCGAGGCCTTCAACAGCGCGGCGCAAGGCCTGTACGACGACGCCGGGCGCGCCGCCGGCGGTATCGGCGCCGAGGATCGCCACGGCGTGATGCGTTTCTTCCCGTTCACCTCGCTGTCGATCGGCGCGGTACGCGTTCGAGGCGGCCAGTATCGAACGGCCGAACAAGTGGCGAATGCGGCCGCCGCTGCAAAGCACGCGGCCAAGCTGGCCGGCGCAGGCCTGCTGGTCGGGCAGGCCGAATCAGGGTTCGGGACCTTGCCGGCGCGCTGAGCCGCGAGCGAAGCGCTCAGAACCGCCCCGCGGTCAGTCCCACGCCTTGAACTGCTTCACCGGGCCGAACACCTGCACCACCGCGGCCTCCGGCAGCATGCTCCGGTACAGCCACTGGCTGCTCATTTCGAGGGCGATCGCGTTCGCCTCTTCCACCCACAGCGCTCGATCGGCCGAGATCAGCGCGGCGATGCAGCGCTTCACCCATTCCGCGGTGATGGGGATCGGCGTGTCAGGCCAACGAGCGGCTTCCATCTTGAGTTCGCGCAGGGCGTTTTGGGCCAGGTCAGCTGACGAGAAATCCAGTAGACACCGTTCCTCAGCCCGAAACGAGGCCCGCAGCACGCATTCGGACGTCGGACGACTCCGACAAGTGCCCGGCTGACACGTCGATTCAAATGGTCGGGGCGGCGGGATTCGAACTCGCGACCTACTGGTCCCAAACCAGTTGCGCTACCAGGCTGCGCTACGCCCCGAACAAGCGGCTATTGTACGGGCTAGGCTGCGGCGGGCAGCGGCAACATCAGTTGCTTCGAGATTTCGACACATTGCTGGATGTGCTGCTCGCAGACGTACTTCAGCGACGAGAAGGTCAGCAGCGCCGAAACCGCCTGCCCGGCGATCGGCACGTATTTCGCGGCCTGCTGCGTCGTCAGCCGCACGCCGACGAGGCGCAGCATGCGCACGACCAGGTCGCGCGTGACGAGCCGGCCGATCAGCATGCCGCCGCCGGCCGAGATCGTCTTGTAGACGACGAGCCGGCGATCCGGTGCGAGCTGCTCGATCTGCTCGGGCGTCAGGCCGAACGCGTGGTTGATCGCCGGGATCAGCTTCAGCAGCGTCGCGACGTCGGTGAGCCAGTCGACGCCCGGGATCGGCACGACTGCGACGCCGGCGGCGACGAGCGCGCGCTTGTTGACCATGCGGCGGCATTGCCTGACGACGGCCTCGATCTCCTTCGGAGAATCGGGCACGAGGACCCAGTCCGCGACCGCCGTCCTGGCCATGGCCTCAGCTCGACGAGCCCTTGATCTTGCCGACGATGAACAGCAGCACGATCGCGCCGACCACCGAGGCGATGAAGCCCGCGGGCGCACCCGGCGGGTACCACCCGGCGGCCTGCCCGATGAAGCCGGCGATGAACGCGCCGGCGATGCCGAGCACCGCCGTCAGAATGATCCCCAGGCTCTGCGTGCCGGGCAGGATCGCGCGGGCGATCAGCCCGACGACGAAGCCGACCACGGCCATCCAGACATATTGCATGTTTGCACTCCTCGAAGGTTGTTGTGCAGCCAATGTAGCGCACCTGCGCCGGGATGCGCGCGTTCAGGTGTTGATCTGCGCCCAAACCTTCTCCAACCGCTTGACACTGACCGGCTGCGGCGTGCGAAGTTCCTGCGAGAACAGGCTGACGCGCAGCTCCTCGAGCAGCCAGCGGAACTCGTCGAGCCGCGCGTCGGGCACGCCCTTGCGCTCGGCCAGGTGGCGCACGTAGCGCTGCTCGATCGGGCGCAGCTCGGCCAGGCGCTGGGCGTCGCGCGCCGGATCGGCGCGCAGCTTGTCCAGCCGCATCACGACGCCCTTCAGATAGCGCGGCAGGTGCGCGAGCTGCGGCCAGGGCGTCGAAGCGATGAAGCGCTTGGAGATCAGCCGGGCGAGCTGCGCGGCGAGGTCGTCGTTCACCTCCTTCGGCGCGCGCGCGTCCTTCAGCTTGCGCAGCGCGGCGGCGTACTCGACCAGGATCGTCGCGGCGCTGCGCGCGACCTCGGCGGCGATCAGCGTCAGCCGGCCGCGGCCTTCGTCGATGCGGCGCGCAAAACTCGCCGCATCGGTCGGCAACGGCTCGGCCAGGAAGGCGCGGTCGAGCGCGACCTCGATGATCTGCTCGCGCAGCTCGTCGGCGCTGCCCAGCGGCATGTAGGCGACCGCCATTTTGGTCAGGTCGGGGATGTTCTTCTCGAGGTATTTCAACGCGTCGCGGATCTGCAGCGCGATCAGGCGGCGCAGGCCGGCGCGGTGCTTGCGGGCGGCGACGTCGGGCTCGTCGAAGACCTCGATCTCGACGTGGGTCGCCTTGTCGATCAAGGCCGGGAAGCCGATCAGGGTTTGATTGCCCTGCCGGACTTCGAGCAGCTCGGGGAGGTCGGCGAAGGTCCAGGCGGTGTATCGCTGACTTGCGTTGCCCTCACCCCTGCCCTCTCCCAGAGGGAGAGGGGGAAGAGCCGACGGGGAGATGGGGCCCCCTCTCCCTCTGGGAGAGGGTTGGGGTGAGGGCTGCTCGCGTGCCGTTGGCGCCGACGGCGCCGCCCCCACCTTCAACCCCGCCAGCGCCTGAAACGCCGACCTCGCCTGCCCCCCCAGCTCCGCCTTCAACGCCGCCAGGTTGCGCCCCATCCCCAGCTGCCGCCCGTGCTCGTCCACGACCCGAAAGTTCATCAGCAGGTGCGCCGCGACCTGCTCCAGCTTGAAATCGTTGCGCTTGATGTCCAGCTGCGTCTTCTCGCGCACCTGCTTCAGCAGCACGTCGATCAACGCGCCCTGCCCGAACGGCACCGCGTCGACGAAGGATTCCGCATAGTCGGGCAGCGGCACCAGCCGCGAGCGCGGGCGCTGGTGCAGGCTCTTCACGAGCGCGAGCACCTTGTCCTTCAGCATCCCGGGCACCAGCCACTCGCAGCGTTCCTCGTTGACCTGGTTCAGCGCGAAGATCGGCACCGTCACCGTGACGCCGTCCTTCGCGTCGCCGGGCTCGTGCAGATACGTCGCAGCGCAATCGATACCGCCGAGCCGCAGCGTCTTCGGGAACGCGGCGCTCGTGATGCCGGCCGCCTCGTGGCGCATCAGCTCCTCGCGCGTCAGCATCAGCAGGCGCGGCTGGCGCTTCACTTCATCAAAGTACCAGCGCTCCAGGCTGTGGCCGCTGCAGACGTCGGCGGGCAGCTGTGCGTCGTAGAACGCGTGGATCAGCTCGTCGTCGACCAGCACGTCCTGCCGGCGCGACTTGTGCTCGAGTTCTTCCACTTGCGCGATCAGCTTGCGGTTCGCGGCCACGAACGGCAGCTTGGTTTCCCAGTCGCCGGCCACCAGCGCCTCGCGAATGAAGATCTCGCGCGCCGCCACCGCGTCGACGTTGCCGAAGTTCACGCGCCGGTTGCTGTAGATCACGATGCCATAGAGCGTCGCGCGCTCGAGCGCGATCACCTCGGCGGCCTTCTTCTCCCAGTGCGGCTCGAGCAGCTGCGTCTTGATCACGTGGCCGGCGATGCGCGGCAGCCATTGCGGCTCGATCGCGGCGATGCTGCGGCCGAACAGGCGCGTCGTCTCGACCAGCTCGGCCGCGACGATCCAGCGACCCGGCTTCTTCGACAGGTTCGCGCCCGGGTGTTTATGGAAGCGAATGCCGCGCGCGCCGAGGTACCACTCGTCCTCGTCGCTCTTCAGCCCGATGTTGCCGAGCAGGCCGGCCAGCATCGCGAGGTGGATCTGTTCGTAGGTCGCCGGCGCGCCGTTCAAGCGCCACTTGTGCTCGGCGACCACGGTGTGCAGCTGCGAATGGATGTCGCGCCACTCGCGCACGCGGCGCGGCGAGATGAAATTGTCGCGCAGCAGCTGCTCCTGCTTGCGCTGGGAGATCTTGTGTTCGCCCACGCCGCCGCGCGCGTCCTCCAGCCACTTCCAGAGCTTCAGGTCGCCGATGAACTCGCTCTTCTCGTCGTCGAACTTCTTGTGCGCCGCGTCGGCCGCCTGCTGGTGCTCGATCGGGCGGTCGCGCACGTCCTGCACGCTGAACGCGCTCGCGATGATCAGGACCTCGGTCAGCGCGTCGCGCGTGCGGGCTTCGAGAATCATCCGGCCGACGCGCGGGTCCAGCGGCAACCGCGCGAGCTCGGTGCCGATCGGCGTCAGCTCGTTGAATTCGTCGACCGCGCCGAGCTCGGCGAGCAATTGATAACCGTCGGCGATCGCGCGCTTCGGCGGCGGCTCCAGGAACGGAAAATCCTCGACGGTGCCGAGGCTCAGCGATTTCATTCGCAGGATCACGCCGGCGAGCGACGAGCGCAGGATCTCCGGGTCGCTGAACGGCGGCCGCTCGGCGAACGCCTTCTCGTCGTAGAGCCGGATGCAGATGCCGTCGCTGACGCGCCCGCAGCGCCCTGCCCGCTGATTGGCCGCGGCCTGGCTGATCGGCTCGACCAGGAGTTGCTCGACCTTGCTGCGGTAGCTGTAGCGCTTCACGCGCGCGGTGCCGGCGTCGACGACGAACTGGATGCCCGGCACCGTCAGCGAGGTCTCGGCCACGTTGGTGGCGAGCACGACGCGGCGCGCGCTGTGCGGCTCGAAGATGCGGTCCTGCTCCTGCTGGCTCAGGCGCGCGAACAGCGGCACGACCTCGACACCCGGCGGATGGTGCTTGCGCAGGTGCTCGGCGGCCTCGCGGATCTCGCGCTCGCCGGGCAGGAAGACGAGCACGTCGCCCGAGCCCTCGCGCCAGAGCTCGTCGACCGCGGCGCTGATGGCATCGTTCAGGTCGAACTCGCGGCTCTCCTCGAACGGGCGCCAGCGCTGCTCGACCGGAAACAGCCGGCCCGAGACCTGGATCACCGGCGCCGGCCCGTCTTTCGACGCGAAGTGGCGCGCGAAGCGATCGGCATCGATCGTCGCCGAGGTCACGACAATTTTCAAATCCGGCCGGCGCGGCAGGATCTGCCGCAGGTGCCCGAGCAGGAAATCGATGTTCAGGCTGCGCTCGTGCGCCTCGTCGATGATGATCGTGTCATAGGCGCGCAGCAAAGGGTCGGTCTGGGTTTCCGCGAGCAGGATGCCGTCGGTCATCAGCTTGACGCTGGCGCCCGGCGTCAGCCGGTCCTGAAAACGCACCTTGAAGCCGACCACCTCGCCGAGCGGCGTGTTCAGCTCCTGCGCGATGCGCTTCGCGACGCTGGAGGCCGCGATGCGCCGCGGCTGGGTGTGGCCGATCAGCTTGCCGGTGTTGGCCTTGCCGCGGCCGAGCGACAGCGCGATCTTCGGCAGCTGCGTCGTCTTGCCCGAGCCGGTCTCGCCGCAGACGATCACGACCTGGTGCTCGCGCATCGCGCGCGCGATCTCCTCGCGCCGCGCGGAGACCGGCAGCGCTTCGGGGAACGTCAGTGGAGGCAGGCCGGAGGCCGGGCGGGGCCCGGCGGCGACCGCGGAGCTGGCCAAGGGATTCGACATCGAGCGCGGATTATCCGTGCAACGGGGCACCCGGGGCGGGGTACCGCCCCACCCGCCGGGCGGGTGCTCGGTCCGCTTGGGGCGGCCCGGCGCTGGCCCGAGCCTCTGCGCCAGGCCGCGTGCCCCGTTTCAGGTGGCCGGCATCGCGTAGGCGATCACGTTGATCGCGGCGCCCTGCGGGTCGGCGATCACCGCGAAGCGGCCGACGGTCGGGATGTCGGTCGGCGGCATCCGTACCGAACCGCCCAGCGCCGTGACCTGCTTGACGAGCGCGTCGACGTCTTTCACCGTCACGTACGGCACCCAGACCGGCGGCATGCCGGCCGGCGCGCCGGGCGGTATGCCCATCACGCCGCCGATCGCCGCGTCGCCGACCTTCACGACGGTGTAGGGCATGCCGGCCGAGTTCATCGCCTCGGTCTTCCAGCCGAACAACTTGCCGTAGAACGTGGCCGCGGCCTGCGGGTCGGTCGTCATCAGCTCGCACCAGCTGAAGGCTCCAGGGGTTTGGAAAGCGTCCATCGAGGTCTCCTGAGAAGTGAACTGCGATGCTGCGCTCGGCCCCTCGCGGCCGTCAATCCCCCACGGCCATTCCCGGCGCTCACGGCGCTCACGGCGCCGGATTCACAGCGTCGTCCAGCCGTTCGTCACCGCGATCCTCAGCAGTTCGCTCGGCGAATCGACGCCGAGCTTGCGCCGCAGGCTGAGCCGGTGGGTCTCGACCGTGCGCACGCCGATGTCGAGCTCGCGTGCGACGAGCTTGTTGCTGCGCCCGTGCGCGAGCAGCAGCAGGACCTCGTGTTCGCGCGCGGTCAGCTGCGGCGTGCCGGTGCCGACCTGTGCGGCGAGGCTCTGCAACTGCGCGCTGAAATAGTTGCCGCCGTCGCGGATCGCGTCGATCGCCGCGAGGATTTCCTCGGTCGGCGATTCCTTCAGCACGTAGCCGCGTGCGCCGGCGCGGATCGCGCTGAGCACGTACTCGCGGTTGTCGTACATGCTCAGCATCAGCACGCGAATGTCGGGATGGCGCTGGCGCAGCAGGCCGGCCAGCTCGATGCCGTTCATGCCGCGCATCCCGACGTCGACGAGCATCAGGTCGGGCGCCTCCCGCGCCGCGAGCTCGAGCGCCTCGGCCCCGCTCGCGGCCTCGCCGATCACCTGCAGGCCCGGCACGACCGCGAGCCGCGCGCGCAGTCCGTCGCGCACCAGCGCGTGGTCGTCGACCAGGGCCATGCGGATCGTGCCGGCGATGGGCATCAGGCGGCCACCGTGAGCGGGAAGCTCGCGACCAGCGAGGTGTGTCCCGGCACCGACACCAGCGCGAAGCTCCCGCCGTTGCGCTCGACGCGCTCGCGCATGTTGCTCAGGCCGATGCCGCGGTCCTTGCTGAGCTCGACGTTCTTCACGTCGAAGCCGACGCCGTCGTCGGTGATGCGCAGCACCAGCTTGTCGTCGAGGTCGTCCAGGCGGATGTCGATGTGCGTCGCCCGCGCGTGCCGCTCGACATTGCGCAGCGCCTCCTGCGCGACGCGAAACAGGCTCACCGCCTGCAGCTCCGGCAGCCGCTCCTCCTGCACCCGGGGCGAGACGCGCACCATGAGGCCGCTGCGCTCGGCCAGCTCGTTGCCGATGTGCTCGAGCGCGGCCGGCAGCCCGAGGTCGTCGAGCAGCGCGGGTCGCAGGTCGTGCGAGATGCGGCGCACCTCGGCGATCGCCTTCGAGAGCGCGGCGATCTCGGTGTCGATCGCCCTCACCGGCTGCTCGCCCGGGTGCGCGAGCCGGTGGCCGACGAGCTCGAACTGATACTTGATCGACACCAGCACCTGGCAGATGTGGTCGTGCAGTTCGCGCGACACGCGCGCACGCTCCTCTTCCTGGGAGCTGACGACCCGGTGCGCGAGCGCCTTCAGCTTGCGATCGGCCTGGCGCTGTTCGCTGATGTTCAGCGCCAGGCCGCCGGCGAACACCGCGAGCGCGGCGATCACCGCGACGCTCGCCAGGCCGAGCAGCGTCTGGCGCACGCTCTCCACCATGTTGCCGCGCAACTTCGCGGACGCGGCCTCGACATCGTCCAGGTAGATGCCGGTGCCCAGCATCCAGCCCCAGCGCGGCAGCGCGACCGAATAGCCGAGCTTGCGCTCGATCTTGCCGGTCGACGGCTTGGGCCACAGGTAGCGCTGGAAGCCGCCGCCCTCTTTCGCGCGCGCGATCAGCTCGCGGATCACGTAGGTGCCGTCGCTGTCGCGCATGTTCCACAGGTTGGTGCCGACCAGGTCCGGCATGCGCGGGTGGACGATGTTCAGCCCGTCGTTGGCGTAGACATAGAAATAGCCGTCGTCGCCGAAGGTCATGTTGCTCAGGATCGCCTTGGCCTGCTCCTTCGCCGCCTCGTCGTCGCGGCCCGCGCCGTAGAGGTGGTCGATCGAGGTCAGCGCCAGCGCGATGTAGCTGCGCAACTCGTCGCGCTTGGCGTTGAGCAGCACTTCCTCGAGCACCTGCGCCTGGCGACTGTCCAGGCGCTGGGTCTCGATCGTCAGCAGCCCGCCGATCAGCGCGATGGCGAGCAACAGCGGCGCGACCGCGAGCAGCAGGATCTTGGCCTTGAGCTTCATGGAGCCCGAATTGTGCGGTGCCGCGCCCGCACCCGCGCAGCGCCGCGTTATTGCGTGTTTACCCCTAGGCAATACTACGCAGCCCGACTCCGGGCTGATGCTTATCTCGTAAAACGATCGGACACAGACAATCGTCGGGTGCCGAAGTTCGGCCTGCTCGCATCAACTGCTGGAGACAACGATGACTCGATTCTCGAAGGTGGCCCTCGCCGCCGCCCTGACCGTGAGCGGCTCGCTCGCCCTGGCCGCCGACCCGATCAAGATCGGCGTCGACGGGCCGTTCACCGGCGGCTCGGCGCCGATGGGCGTCAGCATGCGCGACGGCGTGCGCCTCGCGATCGACGAGATCAACAAGTCGGGTGGCGTGCTCGGTCGCCAGCTCGTCACCGTCGAGCGCGACGACGAAGCGAAGAACGAGCGCGGCGTGCAGATCGCCCAGGAGCTGGTCAACAAGGAAAAAGTCGCCGCGGTCGTCGGCTACATCAACACCGGCGTCGCGCTGGCGTCGGAGCGCTTCTTCCAGGAAGCGAAGATTCCGGTGATGAACAACGTCGCGACCGGCTCCATCGTCACGCACCAGTTCGACAAGGACCCGGACAACTACGTCTTCCGCAACGCCGCGCACGACTCGATCCAGGCCCCGATGCTGGTCGAGGAAGCGATTCGCCGCGGCTTCAAGAAGGTCGCGATCCTGGCGGACTCGACCAACTACGGCCAGCTCGGCCGCGAGGACCTCGAGAAAGCGCTCTCGGCCAAGGGCATGAAGGCGGTGGCGGTCGAGAAGTACAACCTGAAGGACGTCGACATGACGGCCCAGCTGCTGAAGGCCAAGGAAGGCGGCGCCGAGACGGTGCTGACCTACGGCATCGGCCCCGAGCTCGCGCAGATCGCCAACGGCATGACCAAGCTGGGCTGGAAGGTGCCGATCATCGGCTCGTGGCCGCTGTCGATGGCCAACTTCATCGACAACGCCGGCCCCGCCGGCGAGGGCACGCGCATGCCGCAGACCTTCATCCAGGAGCCGACGACGCCCAAGCGCCAGGCCTTCATCATCAGCTACCTGAAGACCTACAACCCGAAGAATGCCCGGATGGAATCGCCGGTCTCGGCGGCCCAGGGCTATGACTCGGTCTACCTGCTCGCCGCGGCGATCAAGCAGGCCGGCAGCACCGACGGCCCGAAGATCCGCGCCGCGCTCGAAGACCTCAAAACGCCGGTCGAGGGCGTCGTCACGACCTACAACAAGCCGTTCTCGAAGACCGACCACGAGGCGATCACCGCCAACATGCCGGTGTTCGGCGAGGTCAAGGGCGGCAAGGTCGTCTACGCCTACCCCGAGGACCAGGCGAAGGCCTCGATCGTGCGGGTGAAGAAGTAAGCTTCGGCCCCCAGCGGCGCCGCCCCGGGCCTCGCGGCCCGCGGCGGCGTCTTCATGTGGTCCTACACCAACGCGTCCCATGCAAATCCTGACCCAACTCATCTTCAGCGGCATCGCGCTGGGCATGATCTACGCGGTGATCGCGTTCGGCTACCAGCTGACCTTCGCGACCTCCGACACGCTGAACTTCGGCCAGGGCAACGCCTTGATGCTGGGGGCGCTGGTCGGGCTGACGCTGGTCGGTCTGGGCATCAACTACTGGCTGATGATTCCGCTGGTGCTTATCTTCGGCGCGTTCCAGGGCGCGCTCGTCGAGCGCATCGCGGTGCGGCCGGCGCTGAAGATCAAGTCCGAATTCGGCTGGATCATGTCGACCATCGCGCTGGGCATCATCTTCCAGAATGTCGCCGAGAACGTCTGGGGTCGGGACGACCTGAAGTTCCCGTCGCCGCTGCCCGAGTCCCCGATGCATTTTCTCGGCGCGAACGTGCTGCCGATGGAGATCCTGGTCGTCGTCGGTGCGATCTTGATGATGCTCGCGGTCGAGTTCTTCAACCGCAAGACGATCTACGGCAAGGCCGTGGTCGCGACCTTCAACGACCGCGACGCGGCCAAGCTGATGGGCATCAACACCGGGCTGGTGATCACGTTCTCGTACGCGCTGTCGTCGATGACCGCGGGCTTCGCCGGCGTGCTGATCGCGCCGCTCACGCTGACCGGCGCGACGATGGGGGCCGTGCTCGGGCTGAAGGCCTTCGCGGTGGCGATCATCGGCGGCCTGACCAGCGGCATGGGCATCATCGTCGGCGGCATCGTCCTCGGCATCGCCGAGACGACGACCGGCTTCTACATCAGCACCGGCTACAAGGACGTCCCCGGCCTGGTGCTGCTGCTGATCGTGCTCGCGGTGCGCCCGCAAGGCCTGTTCGGCAAGAACATCATCAAGAAGGTCTGAGCCCCAGAACATGAAACGCTCCCACCTTTTGGTATCGATCGTCGGTGTCGCCGCGCTGCTGCTGTTTCCGATCGGCATCACGAACCCGTACTACATCCACCTGCTCGAGACCATCATGATCTACGCGATCGTGCTGTTCGGGCTGGACATCGTCGTCGGCTACACCGGCCAGGTCTCGCTCGGCCACGCCGGGCTGTTCGGCGTCGGCGCATACGTGGCCGGCGTGCTGGTGATCAAGCTCGGCGCCGCGGTCTGGCTCGCGGTCCCGGCCGCGGTGCTCGTCACCGCCGGCTTCGGCGCGCTGCTGGCGCTGCCCGCGCTGCGCGTGACCGGGCCTTATCTCGCGATGGTGACGCTCGCGTTCGGCACCATCATCCAGATCCTGATCAACGAGATGGACTGGCTGACGAACGGCCCGATGGGCATCAAGCTGGACAAGCCCAGCCTGTTCGGCCTGCGGCTCGACGAGCGCGGCTACTTCTGGCTCGTCGCGGTGCTGATGGTGCTGGCGCTGATCGTCGTGCACCGCATCCTGCGCTCGCACCTGGGGCGCGCGTTCGAGGCGCTGCGCGGCAGCCCGGTCGCCTCCGACTGCATGGGCGTCTCGGTCTACCGCTACAAGGTCTACGCGTTCGTGATCAGCGCCGGCTTCGCAGGCCTGGCCGGCAGCCTGTATTCGTACTCCGAGCAGTACATCTCGCCCAACCCCTACAACTTCGAGCTGACGGTGCTGTTCCTGCTCGCGGTCATCATGGGCGGGCGCAAGAGCCGCATCGGCACGATGCTGGGCGCGGCCATCATCGTGCTGCTGCCCA
>DASYCA010000026.1:0-4760 GCA_036500445.1 Burkholderiaceae bacterium
CTTCGGCAACGCCCGCCTCGCCGGCCGCGACGAGGTGCAGATCGATGACCTGCCGCGCGCAGGCGCTCCAGCAGCCGCTGGGCGTAGATGGCGCCGGTCGCGCCCGTGATGCCGACGACGACGCGGGGCCGCGCGTGGGCATTCACCGGTGAAGACTCAGGCGGTGAGCAGCGGCTGCAGCTCGCCGGCCTGGTACATCTCCATCAGGATGTCCGAGCCGCCGACGAATTCGCCGTTCACGTAGAGCTGGGGGATCGTCGGCCACTGCGCGTAGTCCTTGATGCCCTGGCGGATGCCGTCGTCCTCGAGCACGTTGACGGTTTTCAGGTCGTTCACGCCGCAGGCCTTCAGCAGCTGCACCGCGCGACCCGAGAACCCGCACTGCGGAAACTGCGCCGTGCCCTTCATGAACAGGACGACGCGGTTGGATTTGACCAGGCTGTCGATGCGTTGTTGTACGTCGCTCATGGCGGTCTCGCTGGAATAGAGGGGAATACCCGTCTTTATACGGCAAAGCGGCAAAGTGTTCCCGCGCCAGCGCGGATGGCCCCGCGCGCTGACGGGCCCTAGAACGCGTACGAGACGGCGAACTGCAGCAGCGGCGCGAGCCGCATCTCGCCCACCGCGTCGTCCAGGTTCGGGTTGCGCGCGGCGCGCAGGCCGCCCGGGGTCTGCGCGACCAGGCCGAGGTCGGCGCTGACGCTCCAGCCGTTGCGCACCGACAGGCCGGTGTAGCCGAAGCCGAGGTAGGGCACCGTCGCGTTGTCGCTCAACGAAGGATCGCTGCCGTACGGCGCCGCACTGAGGGCCAGCGAGCGGCTGCCGACGCTGAACGCGCGGCCGGCGCCCAGGCCGGGCTGGCCGGTCGAGAGCACGGCCGAACGCGGGCCGAAGATCAGGCCGCTGGTGGCACGGAAGCCGCCGGCGCCGTTGAACAGGGCTCTGGAGAAGTAGTAGTCGCCCATCAGGCTGGCGCTGCCGATCTTGGCGCTGTCGGGGCCGGTCTGCCAGTTCGCGCGGCCCGCACCCAACTCGAGCCGGCCCTGCCAGCGCGCCCAATCGGAGTGCTGGACGCTGCTGGTTGCCTCCCCGGCGTCCAGCGCCAGCGCGGGGCTGCTCGCCAGGCCTCCCAGGCTCATCAGGCCGATCCACGGCGTTGCGAGGCTCCACATGGTCTTGCGCATCGCAGGCTCCTTTCAGAACTGAGCTTCAGAGCAGGACCCGCGGCAGGACGCGGGCGTCGGGTTTCATCGTACGACGTTCGCTTTACGTTGTGTGAGCCCCTAACCTGTAAGTTGCGCGGACAGGGTGTCAGTCGTGGCGCGCTTCACACATCGCGGCGCCCGCCGGTGCAGCGCGGCTGGCCGCCGAGGTCGATGCGGGTCTGGACGCCGCCGAAGCCGTGCCCGCGCAGCAGCGCCCGGACGGCCTCGGCCTGGTCGTAGCCGTGTTCGAGCAGCAGCACGCCGCCGGGCGCAAGGTGGGCGGCCGCTCCCTCGACGATCTCGCGCAGCGCGCCCAGGCCGTCGCCGCCGGGCGTCAGCGCGAGCAGCGGCTCGTGCACCAGGGCCGCGAGGTGCGGGTCGCCGCCGGCGATGTAGGGCGGGTTGCTCAGCACCAGGTCGAAGCGCTCGCCGCCGGGCAGCGCCTGCCACCACGAGCCTGGGTGGAAGCCGACGTCCAGCGCCAGGCGCTGCGCGTTGCGCCGGGCGACGGCGAGCGCCTCGGCGCTCGCATCCGTCGCGAGCACGACGGATCGCGGGGCGCCGTGCTTGACCGCGAGCGCGATGGCGCCGCTGCCGGTGCCGAGGTCGACGACCCGCAGCGCGGCGCGGCCGGCAAGCGGGGCGGCGGCGAGCAGCTCGAGGGCCCAGTCGACGAGGACCTCGGTGTCGGGCCGCGGCACCAGCACGTTCGCATCGACCTCCAGGCGCAGCCCGTGGAATTCCTTTTCGCCCAGCAGGTAGGCGACCGGCTCGCCGGCGGCGCGGCGCCGGAGCGCGGCACGCACCGCATCGGCCTGTTCCCCGCTCAGCAGCGCGTCGTCGTGCGCGATCAGCCAGCTGCGCGACTGCCCGAGCTGTGCGCCGAGGATCATCTGGGCGTCGAGCCGGTCGACGCCGAGCGCGCCGGCCTCGGCCAGCGCCTGCGAGACGCTGGGTGCAGGCGGCATCCGCGGGCTCACAGCTCGCCGCTCTCCAGCGCGGCCAGCTGCTCGGCGGCGCGCGCCGCCTGCAGCGCGGCGGTGACCTCGTCGAGGTCGCCGTCCAGGATCGCCTGCAGCCGGTACAGCGTCAGGTTGATGCGGTGGTCGGTGAACCGGCCCTGCGGGAAGTTGTAGGTGCGGATCCGGTCGCTGCGGTCGCCGCTGCCGATCAGGCCCTTGCGCGTCGCCGCTTCCTTCGCGGCACGTTCGTTGCGGTCCTTGTCGCGCAGCCGCGCGGTCAGCACCGCCATCGCCTTGGCCTTGTTGCGGTGCTGCGAGCGGTCGTCCTGGCACTCGGCGACGAGGCCGGTCGGCAAATGGGTGATGCGGATCGCGCTGTCGGTCTTGTTGACGTGCTGGCCGCCGGCGCCGCTGGCGCGGAAGGTGTCGATGCGCAGCTCGGCCGGGTTCAAGGTGACCTCCTCGGCCTCGTCGGGCTCGGCCAGCACCGCGACGGTGCAGGCGCTGGTGTGGATGCGGCCCTGCGTCTCCGTCACCGGGACGCGCTGCACGCGGTGCCCGCCGGATTCGAATTTCAAGCGCGCGTAGACGTCGTCGCCCTCGATCCGGATCACGACTTCCTTGTAGCCGCCGAGGTCGCTCAGGCTCTCGCTCATCAGCTCGGACTTCCAGCCGCGGCGCTCGCAGTGGCGCAGGTACATGCGGGCGAGGTCGCCGGCGAACAGCGCCGATTCGTCGCCGCCGGTGCCGGCGCGGATCTCGACGAAGGCGTTGCGGTCGTCGTCCGGGTCGCGCGGCAGCAGCGCGGTCTGCAGCTCGGCGTGCAGGCGCTCGGCGTCGGCGTGCGCTTCGGCGATCTCCTGCTGCGCCATCTCGGCCATGTCGGGCGCGCTGTCGGAGTCCGCCAGCATCGCGGTGGCGTCGCTCAGGTCGCGTTCGCGCTGCTCGAAGCGCCGGAATGTGCCGACCAGCCCGGTGATCTCGGCGTGCTCGCGCGTCAGCTCGCGAAAGCGCTTCATGTCGCGCGCGATCGCGCCGTCCGCGAGCGTCGCGTCGAGCTCGTTCAGGCGCAGCGCGAGGCGCTCGAATTGCTGTCGGAGGGAGTCTTTCATGCGGCGGGAACCAGGGCAGATCGGCGAACAGTCAGCGACAAGAATCGCCGAGAAAGGCGAGGGCCGCGACCCGATCGGGCCCACGGCCGGTGGCGGGTGAGCGCCGCTAGCGCTGGTCGTCGGTCGGCTGGCGCGAGCTCTGGCGCAGGAACAAACGAGATACCGTCTGCGCGAGTTGCGCGCGGTGTTCGCCGTCGGCCGCGTGCAGCTCGGCGAGCGTGCCGTGCAGCATCTTCTGCGTCAAGCCGCGCGACAGCGCCTCCAGCACCGCCTCGATGTCCTCGCCCTTCGCGAGCATCTTGCGGGCGCGTGCGATCTCGGTCGCGCGCCAGTCGTCGGCCTGCGTCTGCAGCGCCTGGATCAGCGGCACCGAGCCACGCTGCGCGAGCCAGTGCACGAAGCTCTGCACGCCGGTCTCGATGATCGCCTCGGCCTGCTCGACGGCGGCCTGGCGCTTTTCGCTGCCCGCCTGCACCAGCGAGGCGAGGTCGTCGACGGTGTAGAGGTAGACGTCGGACAGGCGTGCGACCTCGGGCTCGATGTCGCGCGGCACCGCCAGGTCGACCATGAACATCGGCCGCTTGCGGCGCGCCTTCAATGCGCGCTCGACGGCGCCCAGCCCGATGATCGGCAGCGAGCTCGCGGTGCTGGAGATCACGATGTCGAACTCGGCCAGGCGCGCCGGCAGGTCGGACAGGCGCAAGGCCTCGGCGCCGAAGCGCCCGGCGAGCTTCTCGCCGCGATCGAGCGTGCGGTTCGCGACCGCCATCGCGCGCGGCGTGCGGGCGGCGAAATGGGTCGCGACGAGCTCGATCATCTCGCCGGCGCCGACGAACAGCACCTTGGTCTGGCGCAGGTCCTCGAACAGCTGGGACGCGAGCCGGACGGCGGCCGCGGCCATGCTGATCGAATGGGCGCCGATCTCGGTCGCGCTGCGCACTTCCTTCGCGACCGCGAACGAGCGCTGGAACATCTGGTGCAGCGAGCCGCCCAGGGTGCCGGCTGTCTCGGCCTCGCGCACCGCCTGTTTCAGCTGGCCGAGGATCTGCGGCTCGCCCAGCACCATCGAATCCAGGCCGCTCGCGACCCGGAACGCGTGGCGCGCCGCGGCGCCGCCTTCGAGCACGTAGGCGTGCTCGCGCAAGGTCTGGCTCGCGACGCCGCCGACGCCGGCGAGCCAGTCGACGGCCGGGTTCACGAGGCCGGGGTTGGCGCCGACATAGAGCTCGGTGCGGTTGCAGGTCGAGACGATCGCGACCTCGCTGACGCGCGCCAGCCGCTCGCGGAACTGGTGCAGGGTGGGCACCAATTGCTCCGGCGCGAACGCGAACCGGCCCCGCAAATCGAGGGGCGCGGTCGTGTGGTTCAGGCCGAGGGCAAAGACGGTCATGGCCGGGATTATAAAATTGACGGGACGGCCGTGCCGTCGCAGCGGATCAATCCCGTAAGCGAACGCACTCAGCCACCATCACACCGGGGAG
>DASYCA010000027.1:0-33580 GCA_036500445.1 Burkholderiaceae bacterium
ACGAGGAGGTAGAAGAAGCATGGGCAAGCTCGAAGGCAAGGTCGCGGTGATCACCGGCGCGACCTCGGGGATGGCTCTTGCGACGGCCAAGCTGTTCGTCGCGGAGGGCGCGTACGTCTTCATCACCGGGCGCCGCCAGCAGCAGCTCGACGCCGCGGTCAAGGCGATCGGCAGCAACGTCACCGGCGTGCGCGCCGACTCGTCCAACCTGGCCGACCTCGACCGCCTCTACGCGACGGTCAAGGAGGTCAAGGGCAAGATCGACATCGTCTATGCGAATGCCGGCCTCTGGGGCTTCGGCACGCTCGGCGAGATCAGCGAGGAGCACTTCGACACGATGTTCGGGTTGAACGTGCGCGGCACGCTGTTCACGGTCCAGAAGGCGCTGCCGCTGCTGAAGGACGGCGGCTCGGTGATCCTGACCGGCTCGATGGCCAGCATCAAGGGCATCCCGACCTTGACGGCGTACAGCGCCTCGAAGGCGGCGATTCGCTCGTTCGCGCGCACCTGGGTCGTCGACCTGAAGCAGCGCGGCATCCGGGTCAACGTGATCTCGCCGGGGCCGACCGAGACCGGCGTGTTCGACGGCCTGCCGCAGGAGGGCAAGGACCAGTTCGTCGCGCTGATCCCGCGCGGCACGATCGGCCAGCCCGAGGAAGTCGCGAACGCCGCGCTGTTCCTGGCCTCGGACGAGTCCAGCTTCATCAACGGCGTGGAGCTGTTCGTCGACGGCGGGACGGTGCAGATCTGACGCGCGCCTCAGCCGAGCGCGCGGCGCAGCGCGGCGAGCGTGGCGTCCGGCGCCTCGGCCATCAGCGCGTGGCCGGCGTCGACGCGGCTCACGCGCGCCTTCAGCGCCGCGGCGATCTCGGTCGCCTGCTTCGGGCTCGTCATCTGGTCGCGCGTGCCGAGCACGAAGTCGACCGGGCACTGGACCTGGGCCGCCGCCTCCAGCCCGTTCGCGTAGCGGTCGCACAGGCTGAAATCGTGGTGGAACAGGTTCAGCTCGCGCTGCCCGGCCTGCACGCGGCGCATCAGCGCGCGGTTCGCGCCCTGCAGCCACGCGCCGGGGCCGGGAAACGAGGGCTTGGCGGCGATGCCGGAATGCGAGAACGCGTTGACCCTGTCGATCGCGTCCAGCGGCGTGTCGCGTGCGGTGCTCAGCAGCGCATCGGAGACTTTCATCGGATAGGCGGTGCCCATCATCACGAGGCGCGTCGCGCGCTCCGGCGCGCGCCCGGCGGCCTCCAGCGCGATCAGCGAGCCCATGCTGTGGCCGACCAGCGCGGCGCGTTCGACGCCGGCCGCGCTCAGCAGCGCGAGCAGCCAGTCGGCCAGCGCCTCGACGCTCGCGAGCGGCGCGCCGGCGCTGCGGCCGTGCCCCGGTTGATCGAGCGCGAGCACGCCGTGGCCGTGGTGCGCGCACCAGCGCGCGAGCAAGGTCCAGACGCTGTGGTCGTGCAGCGCGCCGTGGATGAAGACGACGCAGGGCAATCGAGAATCGAAGGGCTTGCCGCCGGTGTAGGCGTAGGCGCGATCGAAGCCGGGCACGTCGATCTCCATCACGCGCCCGCTTTCTCGGCCGATTTCTCGGCCACCTTCAGCGCGCGTTTCAGGTCGTCGATCAGGTCGTCGGCGTCTTCCAGGCCGATCGAGAGCCGGATCGTGCCGGCGCCGATCCCGGCCTGCGCGAGCGCGGCGTCGTCCATCCGGAAGTGCGTCGTCGAAGCCGGGTGGATCACGAGCGAGCGGCAGTCGCCGACGTTCGCGAGGTGCGAAAAGATCTTCAGCGCCTCGATGAACGCGACGCCCTGTGCGCGCGAGCCCTTCAGGTCGAAGCTGAAGACCGAGCCGCAGCCGCGCGGCAGCAGCCGCTTCGCGAGCGCGTGGCTGGTGTGCGATTCGAGTTCGGGGTAGCCGACCGAGGCGACCGTTTTCTGGCCGGCCAGGAATGCGACGACCTTGCGCGTGTTCTCGATGTGCCGCGCCATGCGCAGCGGCAGCGTCTCGATGCCCTGCAGGATCAGCCACGCGGTGTGCGGGCTCATGCAGGCGCCGAAATCGCGCAGGCCCTCGCGGCGCGCGCGCAGCAGGAAGGCGCCGACGCTGCTCTCCTCGCTGAAGACCATGCCGTGAAAGCCCTCGTACGGCGTCGTCAGCTCCTTGAAGCGCCCGTGTTTTTCATTCGCAGCCTGCCAGTCGAATTGACCGCTGTCGACCAGCACGCCGCCGATCACGGTGCCGTGGCCGGACAGGAATTTCGTCGCCGAGTGGAACAGCAGGTCCGCACCCAACTCGAAGGGTTTCATCAGCCACGGCGTCGTGAAGGTCGAGTCGACCAGCAGCGGCAGGCCGTGCTCATGGGCGAGGGCCGAGACGGTCGGGATGTCCAGCACGTCCAGCCCCGGGTTGCCCAGGGTCTCGCCGAACAGCAGCGCGGTGGTCGGGCGGATCGCGGCGCGCCAGGCGTCGATGTCGCCGGGCTTCACGAACGTCGTCTGGATGCCGAAGCGGGCCAGCGTGTAGTGCAGCAGGTTGTGCGAGCCGCCGTAGAGCGCGCTGGACGCGACGACGTGCGAGCCGGCGCCCGCCAGCGTGCTGATCGCCAGGTGCAGCGCGGCCTGGCCGCTGGCGGTCGCGATCGCGCCGGCGCCGCCTTCGAGCGCGGCGACGCGCTCCTCCAGCACCGCGTTGGTCGGGTTCGAGATCCGGCTGTAGACGTGGCCCGAGCGCTCCATGTTGAACAGCGACGCGGCGTGCTCGCTGCTCTCGAACACGAACGAGGTCGTCAGGTGGATCGGCACGGCGCGCGCGCCGGTCGCCGGGTCGGGCGCGGCGCCGGCGTGCAGCGCGAGGGTGTCGAAGCGGGGGTCTGAAGGGCCGGCCATCGTGCCTCCGGGGTGTCGTCGGCGCGAATTGTGGGCTATATTGAAGCCATGCGACCCCCGGGGAGAGCCTCATGAAAGTCAGCGACATCCTCCGCGTCAAGGGCGGAACCCTGTTCACCGTCACCCCCGACTCGCCGCTGCACGAGGCCGTCGTCGCGATGTCCGAGCGCGACATCGGCTCGCTGGTCGTGATGGAAGGCGGCGAGGTCACCGGCATGCTCACTTTTCGCGAGGTGATCCAGGCCGTCGTGACGGGCAAGGGCTCGCTCGGCGCGACCGTGGTGCGCAGCGTGATGGACGCCCACCCGCTGACCTGCACGCCCGACACCGAGATCGACGAGGTACGGCGCATGATGCTGGGCCGCCATGCGCGTTACCTGCCGGTGATGAGCCAGCGCACCTTGATGGGCGTGATCTCGTTCTACGACGTCGCGAAGGCGGTCGTCGACGGCCAGGACTTCGAGAACCGGATGCTCAAGGCCTACATCCGCGACTGGCCGGTCGACGCCGCCGAGCCCAAGGACGAGCAGACCTCCTGAATGTCCGGCAGCACTTTAGGCGAGCTTTTTCGCGTCACGAATTTCGGCGAAAGCCACGGCCCGGCGATCGGCTGCGTCATCGACGGCTGCCCGCCGGGCATGGTCTTGAGCGAGGCCGACATCCAGCCCGAGCTCGACCGCCGCCGCCCCGGCACCTCGCGCCACGTCACGCAGCGCAACGAACCCGACGCGGTCGAGATCCTGTCCGGCGTCTACGAGGGCAAGACGACCGGCACGCCGATCTGCCTGCTGATCCGCAACACCGATCAGCGCAGCAAGGACTACGGCAACCTCCTGAACACCTTCCGGCCGGGCCACGCCGACTACACCTATCTGCAGAAGTACGGCATCCGCGACCCGCGCGGCGGCGGGCGCGCGTCGGCGCGGCTGACGGCGCCGACGGTCGGCGCCGGCGCGGTCGCGCGCAAATGGCTGCGCGAAAAATACGGCACCACCTTCGTCGGCCACATGACGCAGATCGGCGAGATCCCGATCCCGTTCGAGTCGCTCGAGCACATCCCGAACAACCCGTTTTTCGCCGCGAACACGAGCGACATCGCGCGCCTGGAAGCCTACATGGACGAGCTGCGCAAGGCCGGCGACAGCTGCGGCGCGCGCTTGAGCGTGATGGCGCAGCAGGTGCCGGTCGGCCTCGGCGAGCCGCTGTACGACCGACTCGACGCCGACATCGCGAAGGCGATGATGGGCATCAACGCGGTCAAGGGGGTCGAGATCGGGGCGGGCTTCGCCAGCGTCACGCAGCGCGGCACGACGCACGGCGACGAACTCTCGCCCGAGGGCTTTCGCAGCAACCACGCCGGCGGCGTGCTGGGCGGCATCTCGACCGGGCAGGACATCACCGTCAGCATCGCGATCAAGCCGACCAGCTCGATCCGCAGCCCGCGCGCCTCGATCGACCTGGCCGGCGAGCCGTCCGTCGTCGAGACCTTCGGCCGCCACGACCCCTGCGTCGGCATCCGCGCGACGCCGATCGCCGAGGCGCTGCTCGCGCTGGTGCTGATGGACCACGCGCTGCGCCGGCGTGCGCAGTGCGGCGACGTCCGCTCCCCGATGGCGGCGATCCCCGCGCAGGCGCCGCCGCACGGCTGATCCGGCGCCGGCGGCGTCGCGCGGGCCGGGCGACACCCGAAGATCATTCATTGATCTTCTCAAAACAATCGATAGTTCGTTTCACTTCCCCCAGGAATTATCGTTTTTATCTTCTCAAGAATCGTTTCATAATGGCGCGTGCGCCCGAGGAACCAAGCCGCCCGTGACCAGCTGACGACCGTGCTCGCCCGGCGCGCCGCGGTGTCCGCCCCGGACTTGGCGGCGGCCCTTGGCGTCAGCATCCCGACGCTGCATCGCATGCTGGCCGATCTCGGCGAGCGAGTCGTCGCGACCGGCAAGGCGCGGCGCGCGCGCTACGCGCTGCGCCGCCCGCTGCGCGGCGATTCGGCGCCGTTGCCGCTCTACGAGATCGATGGCCAGGGCCGTGCCGAGCCCGTCGGCGAACTCGCGCTGGTGAGCCCGCACGGCAGCTGCCTGATGCTGGGCGAGGTCGGCTGGCCGGTGCCCGAGGAATCGCGCGACGGCTGGTGGGACGGCCTGCCGTACCCGATCGACGACATGCGTCCGCAAGGCTACATGGGGCGGCAGTTCGCGCGTGCGGTGCACGCGGACCTCGCGGTGCCGGCGAACCCGCAGGAATGGAGCGACGACGATGTCGTGCAGGTCCTGAGCCGCAGCGGCGTGGACATGAGCGGCAGCCTGATTCTCGGCAATCCGGCGTTCGAGCGCTGGCAGGCCGGCAAGCTCGCGCCGCCGCTGCCGTTGACGCCGCGTGCGCTGGGCGCGGCGTACGCGCGGCTGGCCGAACAGGCGGTCGGCGCGGGCGTCGCCGGCTCGAGCGCCGCGGGCGAGTTTCCGAAGTTCGCCGCGCTGCGCGAGCGCGCGGGCAGTGCGACGCCCCATGTGCTCGTGAAGTTTTCCGGCGCCGGCGCGGCCGCACCGG
This sequence comes from Burkholderiaceae bacterium, assembly GCA_036500445.1. GTDB lineage: Bacteria > Pseudomonadota > Gammaproteobacteria > Burkholderiales > Burkholderiaceae_C > LMDS01. The sequence goes on from DASYCA010000027.1 coordinate 5,442, forward strand.
TGCGCCGCTGGTCCGACCTGCTCGTCGCCGAGCACCTGGCGCTCGAAGGCGCGGCCGGCCTGCCGGGTGTGCACGGCGCCCGCAGCCGCATCGTCGAACATGCGGGGCGGACCTTCCTCGAAGTCGAGCGCTTCGACCGCCACGGTTTGTTCGGCCGCAGCCGGCTCGCGAGCCTGGCGACGCTGGATGCCGCGCTGCTCGGCGCGCCCACGACCGACTGGACGGCGCTGGCGGCACGCCTCGAGGCGATCGGCCTGATCTCGCCCGAATCGGTCGCGGCGATCCAGCACCTGTGGTGGTTCGGTCGCCTGATCGCGAACGCCGACATGCACACCGGCAACCTGAGCTTTCGTCCGAACCAGCGGGTGCTCGCGCTCGCGCCGGCCTACGACATGCTGCCGATGCACTACGCGCCGCTGGCCGGCGGCGAGTTGCCGACGCGCGAATTCGAGCCGGCCTTGCCCTTGCCGGCGCAGCGCGCGGTCTGGGAGACGGCGTGCGCCGCGGCGATCGGCTTCTGGACCCAGGCCGGCGCCGACACGCGCATCGGCGCGGCGTTTCGGCGCACCTGCCGCGCCAATGCAAATCGGCTGCGCGAGGCCGCCGATCGGGTCTGAGCAGGGCGCCGCGCGCTGCGGCTTACTGTGAGATGTGGATCACATCGCGGACCAGCGGATAGATGCTGTTCTGCCAGCGCTTGCCGCTGAACACGCCGTAGTGGCCGACGTTCGGCTGCACGTAGTGCGTGCGCATGTAGGGCCGCAGGCTGCTCGCGAGGTCCTGCGCGGCGAGCGTCTGGCCGATCGAGCAGATGTCGTCGCGCTCGCCCTCGATCGTCACCAGCGCGGTGCGGCGGATCGCGGCCGGGTTCACGATGCGGCCCTTGAAGCTCAGCTCGCCCTTGGGCAGCGCGTACTTCTGGAACACCAGCTCGACGGTCTCGAGATAGAAATCGGCCGCCAGGTCGGCCACCGCCATGTACTCCTCGTAGAAGGTGCGCGTGACCTCGGCCTTGTCGAACTCGTCGTCGACCAGGTGCTGGTAGTACTCCTTGAACGCGTTGACGTGGCGCTCCTTGTTCATGCTCATGAAGGCCGACAGCTGCACGAAGCCCGGGTAGACGCGCCGCCCGCCGCCGCCGTGGCGCCAGGGCACGGTGCTGATCAGCTTGTCGCGGAACCACTCGATCGGCTTGGTCATCGCCAGCTTGTTGACCTCGGTCGGGCTGATGCGGCAGTCGATCGGGCCGGCCATCAAGGTCAGGCTCGCGGGCGTGGCCTCGTGGCCGTCCTCGGACATCACCGAGACCGCGGCGAGCGCCGCGACGGTCGGCTGGCAGACCGCGAGCACGTTCGCGTTCGGGCCCATCGCGGTGACGAAATCGATGATGTGCTGGGTGTATTCGTCCAGCCCGAAGCGGCCGGCCGCGAGCGGCACGTCGCGCACGTTGTGCCAGTCGGTGACGTAGACGTCGTGGTCCTGCAGCACGGTGCGCACGGTGTCGCGCAGCAGCGTCGCGAAGTGGCCGCTCATCGGCGCGACGACCAGCACCTTGGGTTGAACCGGGGCGCTCGGCTTGGCGAAGCGCAGCAGCGTCGCGAACGGCGTCGTCATCACGACCTCTTCGACGACCGGCACGGCCTCGCCCTTGGTCATCACCGAGTCGATCCGCCACGGCGGGCGCTTGTGGGTCACCTCGGCCAGCTCGAGCACCTTGCAGGCGGCCGCGACCTGGCGCGCCGAGGCCTGGCCGGACAGGCCGAAGGCCGGGTCCTGCAGCATCGGCACCGACATCTTCGCGAGGGTGCGCAGCGGCCACATCAGATCCGACTGTGCCTGGTAGGCCTGATACATCATTGATGTCCCATGTGGTTATGAATAGTTCACCTGCAACTACCGCGCCAACGGCCGTGCGTGGCACATCCCTTGCAGCTCCAGCGATGACATCATGCCGGAGAACCTGAATGCCCGTCGCCATCCCTTCCAAGCCCAAAGCCGCGGCGCGCAAGACCGCGGCGAAGTCGACCGCGAAGGCCGTCAAAGGGGCGGCCACGCTGACCTTGAGCAGCAAGAACTATTCGTCGTGGTCGCTGCGCGGCTGGCTGATGGCGCGCTTCGCCGGGCTCGAATTCACCGAAGTGATGGTCTCGCCGGACGACGCCGATGCGCGCAAGGAGCTGCTGCTGCTCGCGCCGTCGATCCGCGTGCCCTGCCTGACGCATGAGGGCGCGAAGGTCTGGAACACGCTCGCGATCGCGCAGTACCTGGCCGAGATCAAGCCCGAGGCCGGGCTGATGCCGGCCGAGAGGATTGCCCGCGCGCACTGCCGCTCCGTCGCCGGCGAGATGAACTCGGGCTTCGCGAACCTGCGCGCCTCGCTGCCGATGAACCTCAAAGGCAAATTCCCCGGCCACAAGGTCTGGGCCGGCGCGCAGCCCGACATCGACCGCATCGTCGAGATCTGGACCGAGTGCCTCGCGACCTACGGCGGCCCGTTCCTGTTCGGCGCGCAGCGCGGCGTGGCCGACGCGATGTTCGCGCCGGTCGTCACGCGCTTCCTGACCTACGACGTGAAGCTGAGCAAGCCCTGCATCCTGTACTGCCAGACCATCATGGCGATGCCGGAGATGAAGGAGTGGGTCGCGGCCGCGAAACTCGAGCCCGACGACATCGAAGAGCTCGACATGGATTTCTGAGCGCCCGGGCCGAGCGCCGGGCCGCTCCCAAGCCGGCCCGCATTCCCTCGGGGGATCGGCGAATGTACTCATTCGCCGAGGGGCACCATTCACCAGGGCGTCGGCGCCGGCACGTCGCAGACGGCCGGCACGTCGACCGACTTGAAATCCGCCGGGCCGACGATCTCCAGGTACTCCATGTCCGGCGAGTAGTCGTACAGGTAGTGCGCGATGCCCGGGCGCTGGTGCACGCAGTCGCCGGCCTCGACCAGCGTGACCTGGTCTTCGTACATGAACTTGGCCCAGCCCTTGGTCATGATGACGATCTGGAAGTCCGCCTCATGGCGGTGCCAGCCGGTGCCCTTTTCAGGTGCCATGTTCGCCTTCACGAGGTGCGCGATGACCGCGCCCTTGGTCGCGTCGGCCACCCCCAGGTCCTTGTAGAGGAAGAAATCGCGCAGACCGTCCGAGCGCCACTGCGTGTCGGCGGGTTTGACATGCGAGAACTTGGTGCTTGTTTTGTCCAACATGGTGTGCGACCTCCCGCAGCGGTGAAATGTGCAGGTGCAGCATGCATAAGGTGTTCCAGCGGGCCTCAGCGAATCCCGCGCGGCAGATCGCTCGCCGCCTTCGCGGCCGCGGCGATCGCCGGCGCGAGCGCCGGCACCCGATCCTTGCGATGAACCAGCGAGAACGCGACCGGCGCGATCGCCGGCGTCGTCGCGAGTTCGACCAGCTGGCCCTCGGCGAGCGCCGACCGGTAGCAGTGCCTGGGCAGCAGGCTCACGCCGAGCCCGCGCATCGTCAGCGCCGCCAGCACGTCCATGTCGTTGCACGCGGTCGCGACCCGGAACGGGGCGCCGCCGTCCCGGAACCAGTTCTTCACGACCGGGTAGTGATGCGAGTCCTCGGTGAAGCTCAGCACGGGCCAGCGTGCGATGTCGCTCGGGCTCAGCGTGTCCTGCGGCACGCCGAGCGCCGGGCTCGCCATCCAGACGAATCGATCCTGGCCGAGCGGTTCGCTGTGCAGGTCGGCGTCGGAGACCTCGCCGGCGACGATCGCCAGGTCGAGCTTGCCGTCGCGAAGCCGCTCCAGCAGCAGGCGCGTGAGGCTCGCGTCGATGCGCAGCGTGACCTGCGGGAAGCGCTGCCGCAGTCCGCTCACGAGGCCGGGCAGCCAGGTGTTGGCGACCACCCCGACGACGCCGAGCTGAACCAGGCCCGTCATCGCGTTCGGGTCGCGGATCTGGCGCGTCAGCGACTGCGTGAACTCGACGAGCTGGCGCGCATGGTCGTACAGCTCGTGCCCCTTCTGCGTGAGTTGCGCGCGGTGGAAGCTGCGGTCGAAGAGCTCGACCCCCAGGTGGCGCTCGAGGTCCTTGATGCGCGCCGAGACCGTCGACTGCGAGGCATGCAGCGCTTCGGCCGCGGCGCCGAAGCCGCCCAGTTCGATGATGCGGACGAAGGTCTCGATCTGCTTGATGTTCATCGCGCTGGCGCGGCGGAGAGTCGCTGGGCGAGCGCCTTGCGATCGAGCTTGCCGACCGCGTTCTCGGGCAGCGCGTCGACGAAACGCAGCTCGGCCGGCACGCAAATGCGCGAAAGCCGAGCGCCGACCAGGGCTTGCAGCTCGGCGGCCGTTGCGGCGCGGCCGTCGTGCAGCACGACGAAGGCGACCGGCACTTCGCCGAGATCGGCATGCGGCCCCGCCACCACGCAGCACGCCTTCACCGACGCGTGCGTCGCGAGCACCGACTCGATCGATTGGGGGGCGATGTTCTCGCCGCCCCGGATGATGATGTCCTTGATGCGGCCGGTGATGCGCAGGTAGCCGTCCGCATCGAAGCGGCCGACATCGCCGGTCCGAAGCCAGCCGTCGCGCACCGGCTGTTCGGCGCCGGCGCCGACGTAGCCCATCATCAGGCACGGGCCGGCGATGCAGACCTCGCCTTCGCTGCCGGCGGCCACTTCACGGGTCGTGTTCGCCTGGAACAGGCGCAGAGCCTGCCCGTCGAGCACGGTGCCGACGCTGCCGATGCGTCGTGCGTGCGGTGGATTCATCGTCGTCGTGCAGGTCGATTCCGACAGGCCGTACGACACGACCAGCGGCACGCCGAAGGCCGCCTCGATCTGTTCGTGCAGGGTCGGCGTGATCGGCGCCGAGCCGCAGCGCAGGAAGCGCAGGCTCGCGAGCTTCGAGCGGTCGGCCAGGTGCGGCAGCATGCGCGCATACATCGTCGGCACGCCGGTCAGGTAGGTCGGCCGGTGGCGCGCGATCAGGTCGGCCACGGCATCGGCCCTGAAGCGCTCGACGAGCACGACGCTCGCGCCCGCCAGCAAGGGCACGATCAGCTGGTTGTTGATGCCGTTGGTGTGGTGCAGCGGCATCAAATGGAGCAGGCGGTCGCCGGGCCCGGTGCCGGTGTGCGCCAGCACACCGCGGGCATTCGCCAGCAGGTTGGCGTGCGAGAGCAGCACGCCTTTGGGTTGGCCGGTGCTTCCCGAGGTGAACTGCATCATCGCCCGCTCCTCCGGCGCCAGCGGCGGGTCGAGCGCCGCGGCGGCGTGGCCGGCGGCCCTGAGCAGATCGGCCGGGGCGCGCGCGTCGATCGACGGCGCGAGCGCCGGCGCGTCGGGCAGTTCCGCCGGATCGAGCACGAGCTTGCGCACGCCGACCGCCGCCAGCCGCAGGCCGATTTCGGCGGCCGCGAGGCGCGGCTCGAGAACGCAGGCGCAGGCGCCGGCCTGGATGATCGCGAAGAAGAGCACCACCGCGTCGACATTGCGCGGCACCAGCAGCGCGATCGGTTCACCGCGTTCGACGCCCCACGCGCGCAGCGCGCACGCCATCGCGTCGATGCGGCGCCCGAGCTCGGCGTAGCTCGTGGGCTCGTCGCCGAAGACGAGGGCGGTGCGATCGGCGGCCGCATGCCGCTCGAACGCGGCGCGCAGCGCGCTGCTCAGCGAGGGCGCGTCGTTGAACATGGCGCGGCTATCGCAGGCGGATCTTCGCGTCGCGCTCGAAGCTGCCGGCCGCATCGAGCCGGCGCAGCCCGGCGGTCTCGCGCGCGGTCGGCGTCGGCGTCGGCGCCGCGCCGGTCGCATCGAAGGCGAAGCCGGTCCGGGCGACGACTTCGTCCAGCGACGATTCCGGGTGCCAGGACTGCAGCGCGAGCCGCCCGTCGCGCTTGATGAAGACGCCGAGGGGCGTGACCACGCCGTGCATGCCTCCGGCGGCGGTGACGAAGTCGAGCGTCTGCACCAGCGTGCGGGTCGAGTGCTCGGTGCGCCAGGTCACCGCGCGCCGCGCGGTCGGCAGCATCACCGCGCCGCCGCCGCCGCCGGGCAGGCGGACCTTGGGGTGGTGCCAGTCGCCGATGCTGGAGACGTTGGTCTGGCCCAGGCCGTCGATCTGCGCCGCACCGAGGAAGCACAGGTCCATCCGGCCCCGCGTGCACAGATCGTAGAAATCCTCGTTCGCGAAGATCGCGGTCGAGCCCTCGGCGAGCACCGGGTCGGAGCTCGAGATCGGAATCTTCGCGGGCGTCGTCGGCTGCACGCCGCCGGCGACGTTGATGTAGACGAACTCGAAGTCGTAGGCCTCCTTGGCGAGCAGGCAGGCCAGCATCGGCAGCGTCGAATTGACGCCGCTGAAGCTCACCTCGTTCGGCCGGATGAAGCGCGCCAGGTTGGTGACGATGTAGGAGAAACCGGACCACTCAAGCACGGGCGGTCTCCTTCGCTTCGGGGGCGCGCGCGAGATGCGCTTCGAGCGATCCGGCCTCGTCCATGTAGGACTCGACCTCCGGGTAATCGACCTCGTAGTACGGCCAGCACGAGCCCGGCCAGGCGCCGTTCGGAACGATCGCGACGGCCTCGACCATGAAGCTCGGGATCAGCGTCAATTCCGGTTGCTTGCGGAAGGAGTCGATCGACGCGAGCCTGTCCGCCACGACGAGGACGCGCTTGGCGGCGCGGCTCATGATGCGGTCCCAGTTGAAGGTGCCGTAGACGCGCGCGTCGCCGAGTTCGTTGACCTCGTTGGCGTGGATCACCGCGACGTCGGGGGCGATCGGCGGGATGACCCAGACGCTGCGCCCGCTGCCGTAGGGGTCGGCGATGCAGGCCCAGCCGTTGAGCTCGGCGAGGTCCGAGCCGTGGATCCCGCCGCAGGGCTGGAAGGGCACGCCGAAGGCCGTCGCGCGCAGCCCCGCCGTCAGGGTGGCGCAGGCGTGTTCCTCGAGCACGATCTGATGCGTCTCGACGGCGCGGCGGTACCACGGCGCGAGGCCGAAGTTGCCTTCCATCGCGACGATGCCGGCGCGTGCCTTGGCCACGCAGCCGGCGCGGCAGAGCAGGTCGAGGTCGTAGCCGGGCGACTGCTTGATGATCTCGAGGTTTTTTCGTCCCTGTCGGATCAGTTCGCGCACCAAGGCGAATGGGCCCCGGTGCAGGAAGCTGCCGCCGAGCGCGATCGAGGTGCCGTCGCTGATCGATGCGGCGAGCGCTTCGAGCGGGACGATCTTGGAGGGGGGTGCCATGAGCAATCCTTTCGAGGCCGCGGTGGCGGCTATTTCACGGGGCCGAGGTAGGCGCGGATGCGGCCCTTGAGGTCCGGCTTCGCGGCCGAGCGAACCAGATCAGCCAGATCCGCATCGCGAGTGTCGGCCACCAGCGCGCGCGTCAGGCGCGCCGCCGCGTCGGCGCTGAGGTCATTGGCGCGGGCCTCGGCGGCCGAGATCGCGGCCGCCCAGCCGGGCGGCTCGACGACGGCGTGCACGAAGCCGATGCGGGCCGCCTCGTTCGAGTCGAAGGTCTTCGCTTCCCTGAGGATCGCGCGGGCGCGATCGACGCCGACTTGCGAGGCGAAGCGCCGGCTGCCGAGCACGAGGCCGAAGCGCAGGCCCGGCATCCGAAAGCTCGCGTCGGCCGTCGCGATGCGGCTCGCGCACGCGCCGACGAGGTCGACACCCGCGCCGAAGTTCTTGCCGTGCGCGAGCGCGAGCGTCTCGAACGGGGCATGGTGCAGCAGCTGCAGCAATTGTTCGATGCGGGTGAAGCGCAGCAGCAGGTCGCCTTCGGACTGCGCCTCCAGGCCGCCGAAGTCGAAGCCCGCGCTGAAGTTCCTGCCGTTGCCGCGCAGCACCAGCAGACGCACGCCTTCTCGCTCGGCCGGTTCGACCGCCGCCAGCAATTCGTCGACCAGCGAGGCGGACAGCGCGTTCATCTTGTCCGGGCGATCGAGCGTCAGCGTGAGCGTCGTGCCGGCGCGGTCGATGGCAAGCTGGCTCATCGGGCCGCCTCTTCTGCCGCGACGCTGCCGAGCAGCTCGTCGTTGTGCTGGCCGAGCGCGGGCGGGTCGCGCCGGATCTCGAAGCCCTTGCCGGAGAAACGCAAGGGCGACCCGAAGGTGCGCGTTCGCTTGCCGGAGGGCAGGGTGATCTCCTGCACCCAGGCCATGTGCTGCACCTGCTCGTCGGCGAGCGCCTGCGAGTAGCTGTTGATCGGTGCGCAGGGCACGCCGACCGCGCGGAACTTGGCCAGCATCTCGGCCGTCGTGTGCGTTGCGAACTCGACTTCGAGAATCGTCTTCAGGACGGCCTGGTTGTTCGTGCGCAAGGAGGTCGAGGTGAAGCGTGGATCGTCGGCCAGCGCCGGCAAATCAACCGCCTTGCAGACGGATTTCCAGAGCCCGTCGTTGCCGGCGGCCATCGCGAAATACCCGTCGGCCGCCTGGAAGGCCTGGTACGGCGCGTTGCGCGGATGCGCGCTGCCGAGCTTTTGCGGGTCGCGGCCGGTGCCGAAGTATTCGCTGGTCTGCAGCGCCGCGACCGCGAGCGAGGTGCCGAGCATCGGCACGTCGATGTGCTCGCCGTCGCCGCCGCCGCGCACCCGCGTCAGCACCGCGGCGATGGCGTAGGCGGCGTACAGGCCGGCGCAGAAGTCGGACAGCGGCACGCCGCACTTGACGGGCGCGCCGCCCGCTTCGCCGGTCACGCTCATGATGCCGCTCATCGCCTGCGTGGTGAGGTCGAAGCCGCCTTCGCCGGAGCGCGGGCCTTCCTGGCCGAACGCGGAGATCGAGCAGTAAACGAGGCCCGGTTGATCGCGCTTCAGCGTGTCGTAGTCCAGCCCGAGGCGCTTCATCACGCCGGGGCGGTTGTTCTCGATCAGCACGTCCGCGCCGCGCACCAGTTCCAGCGCGCGCGCGCGGTCGCCCGGGTCCTTCAGGTCGAGCGTGACCGAGCGCTTGTTGCGGTTGACGGAGGCGAAATTCTCGCTGTAGCCGTCGGTGATCGGGGGCCAGGCGCGCATCGTGTCGCCGCCTTGCGGGTGCTCGACCTTGATGACATCGGCACCCATGTCGCCGAGCAGCATGCCGCAATAGGGGCCGGCCGCGACGTTGCAGAACTCGATGACGCGCACGTCTGAGAGGGGAAGCATGGCATGGACTCCTGTGGATTGTCTTTTCACTGCGCGACGTAGCCCAGCGAGCGGGAGATCGAACGCGCCGCCTGGACGACATCCGGCGTGAACGACTTCAGCACCGCGGGCTTCAGCCGCTCGACCGGGCCCGAGATGCCGACGGCTGCGATGGCGCGCCGCGACGCGTCGAAGATCGGCGCCGCGAGGCCGCCCACGCTCTCGCGCCACTCGCCGCGATTGATCGCGTACCCCTGCTGGCGGATGGTCTCGATCTCGTGCTGAAGCGCCGAGATCGTCACCAGCGTCCTGGGCGTGAAGGCCTCGAAGCGGTCCGCGAAGCGCGCGGCGTAGCCTTCGGGCTGGAACGCGAGGAGTGCCTTGCCGGTGGCCACGGCATAGGCCGGCGCGCGGCCGGCCACCGTCGAGTAGGCCCGAACCGGCTGCGGGCTGTCGATCTTGGAGAGGTAGATCACGTCGGTGTCGTCGAGCACCGAGAGGTGCACGGTCTCGCGCGTCTTCGCGGCGAGCGCCTCCATCTGCGGTTCGGCGACCTGGCGCACGTTCACTCGCGCGAGCACCGCGCCGCCGAGCTGGAAGAGCTTCAGCGTGCACTCGTAGTTGTCGCTGCTGTCGCTCTGCCGCACGTAGCCGGCCGAGCACAGCGTCTTCAAGGTGCGATGCACGTTGCTGCGCGTCAGGCCGAGCTCGCGCGCGAGCTCGGAGACCCCTCGGGAGGCGTCGCTGGAGGCCAGGGCCTCGAGGATTTGCAGGCCTTTCAGGAGGGTCGTGTCCACACCGGGCCTCGCAAGATGGAGTGACTCAAATTGTTCCAATATATGAGACGTCGTATCGAGACTATGCGCTGCGATTCTTGCATTCAATTCGATTTAGCTTGCATTGTGGCTCGATGTCGGTATTCTGTGAATTCAAATGTGTATCAAATAAGGATACGTTGTCTCAATATACATGACAGCAAGTCCCAAGGGCGAGTCCCAAGGAAGAGACAGATGAATCGATCGACAAGATTTCTGGGCCTGCTGCTGGCCGCGCTGGCCATCGGTTCCGCGGCCTTTGCCGACACCTATCCGTCGCGGCCCATCACGATGGTGGTGGCCTTTCCGCCGGGCGGCGCGTCGGACGTGATCGCCCGCACGATCGCGCAGAAGCTTGCGGAACGGTTCGGGCAGCAGGTGGTCGTGGACAACCGCGCGGGGGCCGGCGGCAACATCGGGGCGAAGCAGGCGTCGATGGCGAAGAACGACGGCTACACGATCCTGATGGGCGCGATCACCGCGCACTCGATCGCGCAGACCCTCACGCCGCAGACTGCGAACTACCGCCTCGAGCGGGACTTCGCGCCGATCTCGATGCTCGGCAACGTGCCGCTGTTCCTCGTCGTCAACCCGAGCTTGCCGGTGAAAAGCCTGGCGGAGTTCGTGGCGCTGGCCAAATCCAAGCCCGGGCAGATCACGGTGGCGTCCGCCGGCATCGGCACGACGCAGCACCTCGGGGCCGAACTCTTCATGCAGATGACGGGCACCAAGCTGCTGCACGTTCCCTACAAGGGCAGCGGGCCCGCGATGACCGACCTGATCGGGGGCCAGGTGAACGCGACCTTCGAGACCGGCCCGGCGGCGCTGACCTTCATCAAGTCCGGTCAGGTGCGGGCGCTCGCGGTGGCCGCGAAGAACCGCTCGGCGTTGCTGCCCGATCTGCCGACGGCTTCCGAGGCCGGCGTCGATGGATTCGAGGTCAGCGGCACCTACGGGCTGCTTGCGCCCGTCGGGACGCCGCCGGCCATCATCGACCGGCTCAACGCCGAGACCAAGCTGATCCTCGAGCTGCCCGAGGTCAAGGCCAGGCTGGCGGAGCAGGGCGTGATCCCCACCTACACCACGCCCGCGCAGACCAGCGAACACATCCGCAACGAGACCGCGAAGTGGGCCAAGGTGATCAAGGCCGGCAACGTCGTGGCGCAGTGATCGGGCGATGATCGTGTTTGGCGATCGAACTCCATCGGCACAAGTCGTTGGCGATCGGCGGCGGGGAACCCTAGACTGATGCATCGTTCGATCAGCCCGGAAAGGCACACCCCCATGCAAACCGCCACTGAAATTCTCGATGAACCCGGACACTCTTCGGCCAGCGTCGTCCCGACGACCGCGACGCGCGGGCCCTTGGTCTGGAGCAAGGAAACGCTCGCCGCGCACGACGGCATGATCGCGCTCGACGACGCCTCGCGCCGCGAACTGGACGTCGTGGTCCAGACGCTGCGCGACAACCCGCTGCAGACCGAGCTGCTGCTGCCGAGCGACTTCCAGCTCGACGCCTGCCGGCGCCTGATGGCGCTGGTGCGCCGAACCCTCGAGCAAGGCGTGGGGTTCGTCATCATCGACCGCCTGCCGCTCGGGTCGTACTCGAAGCAGGAGGCCACTGCCGTCTACTGGCTGCTGAGCCAATTGGTGTGCCGGCCGGTGGCGCAGAGCTGGGACGGCAAGCTCATCTACGACGTCCGCGACATGGGCAAGCCGCCCGGCAACGGGGTGCGGCCGGACGTGACCAATGCGGAGCAGAATTTTCATACCGACAACAGCTACAACCTGTGCGCGCCCGACTACGTGGCGCTGCTGTGCCTGCGCCCCGCGATGGAAGGCGGCATCAGCAGCATCGTGAGCTTTCACTCGGTGTTCAACGAGATGCGGGCGAAGCACCCGGGGCTGGTGGATCGGCTGTTCGAACCCTACCTGTTCGACCGGCAGAAGGAGCACGCGCCCGCGGCGGCGCCGGTGATCAGCCATCCGCTGATGCAGATCGACGCCGGGCAGCTGACCTGCCGGCTGTCGCACCGACACGTCGTCAACGGCTACCGCATGGCCGACGTGACGCTCGACCGCCGCGGCGAGGATGCGCTGGAGACGCTGGAAGCGATCATGCGCGAGGATCGGTTCTCGCGCGAGTTCTTCTTCGAGCCCGGCCAGATCCAGATCGTCGACAACCGGCGCCTCGGCCATCGCCGCACCGGCTTCGTCGACTTCGCCGAGGACGACCGCAAGCGCCACCTCGTTCGCCTGTGGCTGCGGGCCGAAGGGCGGCGGTTCTACAACGGCTGAGGCTCAGGCGCTCAACATTCGACGATGTTGACCGCGAGGCCGCCGCGGGCGGTTTCCTTGTACTTCGTCATCATGTCGGCGCCGGTCTCGCGCATCGTCTTGATGACCTTGTCCAGGCTCACGTGGTGGGTGCCGTCGCCGCGCAGCGCCATGCGGGCTGCGTTGATGGCCTTGACCGACGCGATCGCGTTGCGTTCGATGCAGGGGATCTGCACCAGCCCGCCGACCGGGTCGCAGGTCAGGCCGAGGTGGTGCTCCATGCCGATCTCGGCAGCGTTCTCGACCTGCTCGGGCGTACCGCCGAGCACCGCGCAGAGTGCGCCGGCGGCCATCGAGCAGGCGACGCCGACCTCGCCCTGGCAGCCGACCTCGGCGCCGGAGATCGAGGCATTTTCCTTGTAGAGCATGCCGATCGCGGCGGCGGTCAGCAGAAAGTCGATCACGCGTGCGTCGCTCGCGCCACTGACGAAGCGGGTGTAGTAGTGCAGCACCGCGGGGACGATGCCGGCAGCGCCGTTCGTCGGCGCCGTGACGACGCGGCCGCCGGCGGCATTTTCTTCGTTCACCGCGAGGGCGTAGAGATTGACCCAGTCGAGCACCTGCAGCGGGTCCCGCAGGGCAGCCTCCGGGTTCGCGCAGAGCTGGCGGTGCAGATCGGTGGCGCGGCGGCGCACCTTGAAGCCGCCGGGCAGCACGCCGTCGGTCGCGCAGCCGCGCACGACGCAGGCCTGCATCACGGCCCAGATCTTCAGCAGGCCGGCGTCGATCTCGGCGTCCGGGCGCCAATGGCGCTCGTTGCGCCGCATCAGCTCGGCGATCGTGCAGCGCTCGACGGTCGCGATGGCCAACAGCTCGGCGCCGCTGTGGAACGGATGCGCGAGCACGGTCGTGTCGGGCGCGATCACCTTCTGCTTGCTGCCGTCGTGCGCCACCTCGTCGCTGACGATGAAGCCGCCGCCGACCGAGTAGTACACCTTGCTCAGCAGCCCGGCGCCGGCCGCGTCGAACGCGGTGAAGCGCATGCCGTTGGCGTGGAAGGGTAATGTTTCGCGGCGGTACAGGATCAGGTCGGTCTTTTCATTGAACGCGATCTCGTGCGTGCCGAGCAGCGGCACGCACTTCGCCTCGCGCATGCGGTTCAGGCGCGGTGCGATCGTGTCGACCTCGACGACGTCGGGCTCGTCGCCGGCCAGGCCGAGCAGCACCGCTTTGTCGCTGCCATGGCCCTTGCCGGTGGCGCCCAGCGAGCCGTAAAGCTGCGAGCAGACGCGGGCGGTGGCCGCAAGTTGCCCCTCGTGCTGCAAGCGCAGCGCGAACAAGCGCGCCGCCCGCATCGGGCCGACGGTGTGCGAGCTGCTCGGGCCGATGCCGATCTTGAACAGGTCGAAGACGGAGACGGCCACGAGGCAGCTAGTCCGCGTAGTCGCTGAGCGGCGGGCAGGAGCACATCAGGTTGCGGTCGCCGTAGACGTTGTCGACCCGGCCCACCGGCGACCAATACTTGGCGCGACGCAGGCCGGGCAGCGGGTACGCGGCCTCCTCGCGCGAGTGAGCGTGCGGCCAGTCCGCCTTCAGCAGTGCCGCCGCGGTGTGCGGCGCGGCCTTCAGCGGGTTGTCCTCGGCCGGCCAGGTGCCGGCCTCGATCTTCGCGATCTCGCCGCGGATCGCGATCATCGCGTCGCAGAACCGATCGAGCTCTGCCAGGCCTTCGCTTTCGGTCGGCTCGACCATCAGCGTGCCGGCGACCGGGAAGCTCAAGGTCGGCGCGTGAAAACCGTAGTCGATCAGGCGCTTCGCGACGTCCTCGGCGCTGACGCCGGAGCTGTCCTTCAGTGGCCGCAGGTCGAGGATGCACTCGTGCGCGACGCCGCCGCCTTTCACGCCCTGGATGTTGCCGCTGAAGTGGATGTCGTAGTGGTCGGCCAGGCGCGCCGCGATGTAGTTGGCCGACAGGATCGCAACCTCGGTCGCGGCCTCCAACCCGGTGGTCCCCATCATGCGCATGTACATCCAGCTGATCGGCAGCACCGCCGCGTTGCCCAGCGGCGCGGCCGAGACCGCGCCGACTTGCGCGTCGGTGCCGATCCCGGCGCTGCGGTGCGCCGGCAGGTAGGGCACCAGATCGGCGACGACGCAGGTCGGGCCGACGCCCGGGCCGCCGCCGCCGTGCGGAATACAAAAAGTCTTGTGCAGGTTCAGGTGGCTGACGTCGCCGCCGAACTCGCCGGGAGCGGCAATGCCGACCAGCGCGTTCATGTTCGCGCCGTCCACGTAGACGCGGCCGCCGTGCCGGTGCACGAGCGCGCAGATGTCTTTCACCTGGAGGTCGAACACGCCGTAGGTCGACGGGTAGGTGATCATGATGCAGGCGAGGTTCGCGCTGTGCGCCTCGCACTTCGCGCGCAGGTCGGCGAGGTCGATGTTGCCCTCGGCATCGCATTGGGTCACGACGACCTTCAGCCCGCTCATCTGCGCGCTCGCCGGGTTCGTGCCGTGGGCCGACTCGGGGATCAGGCAGATGTTGCGGTGCGCTTCGCCGCGCGCCGCGTGGAACGCGCGGATCACGAGCAGCCCGGCGTATTCGCCCTGCGAGCCGGCGTTCGGCTGCAGGCTCACGCCGCTGTAGCCGGTCGCCTGGCACAGCCAGTCTTCGAGCTGAACGCGCAGTGCGTCGTAGCCGGCAAGCTGATCTTGTGGCGCGAACGGGTGCACGTTCGCGAACTCGGGCCAGGTGATCGGGATCATCTCGCTGGTCGCGTTCAGCTTCATCGTGCAGGAGCCGAGCGGGATCATCGTGCGGTCCAGCGCGAGGTCCTTGTCGGACAGGCTGCGGATGTAACGCAGCATCTCGGTCTCGCTGTGGTGGCGGTTGAAGACCGGGTGCGCCAGGTAGCCGCTGCGGCGTTGCAACGCGACCGGGATCAGCGATTCGACGCCGGCCTCGAACGGCGCGAACTCGGGCGCGGGCTGGCCGACGCCGAACAGCGACCACAGCGTTGCGAGGTCTTCGCGCGCCGTCGTCTCGTCCAGCGTGATGCCGACGCTGGTCGCCGACGCGCGCCGCAGGTTGAAGCCGGCGTGGCGCGCGGCGCGCAGCACCGCGTCGGTGTTCGCGCCGGTCGCGACCTGCACAGTGTCGAAGCCGCTGTCGTTCACGAGCGTCGCGCCGAGCTGCGCCAGCCCGGCGGCCAGCACCGCGGTGTAGCTCGCGACGCGCTGCGCGATGCGCTTGAGCCCGGCCGGGCCGTGGTAGACCGCGTACATGCTCGCGACCACGGCCGGCAGCACCTGCGCGGTGCAGATGTTGGAGGTCGCCTTCTCGCGCCGGATGTGCTGCTCGCGCGTCTGCAGCGCGAGCCGGTACGCCGGCGCACCGTGCGCGTCGATGCTGACGCCGACGAGACGGCCCGGCATCGAGCGCTTGAAGTCGTCCTTGGTCGCGAGGTAAGCGGCGTGCGGGCCGCCGTTGCCCATCGGCATGCCGAAGCGCTGGCTGTTGCCGACGACGATGTCGGCGCCCATCTCGCCCGGCGGCGTCAGCAAGGTCAGCGCGAGCAGATCGGCCGCGACGATCGCGAGGCCGCCCTTGGCGTGGACCGCGGCGATCGTCGGCGCGAGCTCGTGGACGACGCCGCTGACGCCGGGGTATTGCAGCAGCACCGCGAAGGCCTCGGCCTGGGCCGCCTCTGCGAGCGGGCCGGTCAGCACCGTGACGCCGATCGGCGCCGCGCGGGTGCGCACGACCTCGAGCGTCTGCGGCAGCACGTCGTCGGCGACGAACAGCGTCATCGATTTGCTCTTGCCGACCCGCATCGCGAGCGTCATCGCCTCCGCGGCGGCGGTCGCCTCGTCGAGCATCGACGAGCCGGCGATCGCCATGCCGGTCAGGTCGCAGACCATGGTCTGGAAGTTCACCAGCGCTTCCATCCGGCCCTGCGAGATCTCGGCCTGGTAGGGCGTGTAGGCGGTGTACCAGGCCGGGTTCTCGAGCACGTTGCGCAGGATCACGCCGGGCGTGTGGGTGCCGTGGTAGCCCTGGCCGATGAAGCTTTTCAACAGCTTGTTGCGCGCCGCGATCACCTTCAGCTCGGCCAGCGCCTGCGCCTCGGTCAGCGGCTCGGGCAGGCGCATCGGCTCGGCGCGGGCGATCGCGCGCGGCACGATCGCCTCGATCAGCGCGCGCCGCGAGGCCGCGCCGATCACCGACAGCATGTGGGCCTCGTCGGCCGCTTCGATGCCGACATGGCGGGAGACGAATTCGGCCGCGTTCTCGAGCTCGCGCAGCGGCCGGATGGCGGGATCGACGGCGGTCATCAACATCGTGGGGAGCCTTTCTTTCTCGCTTTCCGTCGCGGGTCAGCTGTTCTTGACGAGGACGTCGTAGGCCGGCTGATCCATCAGCTGGTCGAACTCGCCCATGTTGGTCACGTGGACCTTGAAGAACCAGCCGTTGCCCAGCGGATCCGAGTTCGCGAGCGACGGGTCGGCGCGCAGCGCCTCGTTGACCTCGACGACCTCGCCGGTCACCGGCATCAGCAGGTCGGCCGCGGCCTTGACCGATTCGACGACGCCGGCGACCTCGCCCTTCTTGAAGGTCGTGCCGACGGCCGGCAGGTCGACGAAGACGACGTCGCCGAGCGCGTCCTGCGCGTGGTGCGTGATGCCGACGGTGGCGGCCTCGTGGTCCTCGATGTTGATCCACTCGTGGTCTTCGGTGTACATCGTCGTCATGGGGTGTGCTCCTGTGCTGGGAAAGAGAGGGGAAGAGGGCGGCGTTCAGCCCCGGAAGTAACGATGCGGCGCGAACGGCATCGCGCTGACGCGCATCGGCTGGCGCTTTCCGCGCACTTCGGCATAGACCTCGTGGTGCGGCAGCGCGTGATTCGCGGCCAGATAGGCCATCGCGATCGGCACATCGATCGTCGGCGACAGCGTGCCGCTGGTGACGGCGCCGAGCTTGCGCCCGTGGGCGTCGACGATCGGCGCGCCTTCGCGCACCGGCACGCGCTCCAGCCCGACCAGGCCGACGCGCTTGGTGGCCGGGGCGCTCGCGAGCTGCGCGTCGATCACGGCGGCACCGGGGTAGCCGCCGTGGCGGTCGCCGCCGGCGCGCCGCACCTTCTGGATCGCCCAGGTCAGGCCGGCCTCGACCGGGGTCGTCGTCTCGTTGATGTCGTGGCCGTACAGGCACAGCCCGGCCTCGAGCCGCAGTGTGTCGCGCGCGCCCAGGCCGGCGGGTTTGACCTCGGGCAGCGCGAGCAGCGAGCGCGCCAGTTTCTCGGCCTGCGCGGCCGGCACCGAGATCTCGTAGCCGTCCTCGCCGGTGTAGCCGGAGCGGGTGACGAAGCAATCGGCCTCGGCGAGGTTCAGCTCGGCGCCGGTCATGAAGGTCAGCCCGGCGGCGGCCGGGTTCAGCCGCGCGAGCGCCTTCGCGGCCTGCGGGCCCTGCAGCGCGAGCAGCGCGCGATCGGGCTGCGGTTGAACGGTGCAACGGTGGCCGATGTGGGTCACGAGGTGGCGGATGTCGGCGTCCTTGCAGGCGGCGTTGACGATCAGGAACAGGTGGTCCTCGCGGCGCGTGATCATCAGGTCGTCGAGGATGCCGCCGCTCGCGTTCGTGAAGAACGCGTAGCGCTGCTTGCCCGGGGCCAGGCCGACGACGTCCATCGGCACCAGCGTCTCGAGCGCCCGGGCGGCGTCCGACCCGAGCAGGCGCAGCTGGCCCATGTGGGAGACGTCGAACAGCGCCGCCGACTCGCGGCAGTGGCGGTGTTCCTTCAGGATGCCGGCGGGGTAGGAGACCGGCATGTCGTAGCCGGCGAACTCGACCATCTTGGCACCGAGCTCCAGGTGCAGGGCGTGCAGGGGCGTGCGGAAAAGCGTCTCGGCGGTGGAACTCATGGCAGCGGTCTCCAAAGGGCAATCATCCCGACGGTGCGACCATGGTCGCACCGCGATGCCCTCTCTGTCCGCTTTACCTGAGAGATTGGCAGGGCACTTCTTTTGAAGCGCACCGCTTGCCCCTTCGGTGGACCCACTCGGGGTGGGCCTCTCTCCAGCGAGGAACGCCTCGGTCAAGAGGCGCTTGCCAGTCCTTTTGCCTGAGCGTTCGACCCCGATTCCTCATTCGGGCTCTGCGCCTTCGGCGGCTTCCCCGCCGATTGGCGAGGACGCTCTCTCCTGACGCCGACGAGTGTAGCAGCGGCATCGATAATCGCCCACCATGAGCAGAGCAAAACATGCACGGCCGGATGAAGCGCCGTCCACCGAATGGCTGAGCGTCGAGTCGATCGACCTGGACGCGCAGGGCGTCGCCCACAACGCCGAGGGCAAGGTCGTCTTCATCGACGGTGCCTTACCGGGCGAGCAGGTGCAGGTCAAGGTGAACCGGCGCAAGAACAACTGGGAGCAGGCGACCATGGTCGCGCTGCGGCGCGAGAGCTCGCAGCGCGTCACGCCGCGCTGCCCGCACTTCGGC
Source organism: Burkholderiaceae bacterium (assembly GCA_036500445.1). GTDB lineage: Bacteria > Pseudomonadota > Gammaproteobacteria > Burkholderiales > Burkholderiaceae_C > LMDS01. The sequence goes on from DASYCA010000027.1 coordinate 24,131, forward strand.
ACCTGCGGCGGCTGCAAGATGCAGCATTTCCACATCGGCGCGCAGATCGCGACCAAGCAGCGCGCGCTCGAGGACGGGCTCTGGCACCTCGGCAAGGTCAAGGCCGAGCGGATGCTGCGGCCGATCGAAGGGCCGGCCTGGGGCTACCGCTACCGGGCGCGGCTGTCGGTGCGCTTCGTCGTCAAGAAGGACAAGGTCCTGATCGGTTTTCATGAGCGCCAATCCAGTTATGTGGCGGACATGGACAGCTGCGAGGTCCTGCCGCCCCGGGTCAGCGCGATGCTGCTGCCGCTGCGCGCGCTCGTCGCGGGCATGGACCAGCGCGACCGGCTGCCGCAGATCGAACTCGCGGTCGGCGACGAGGTCATCGCGCTGGTGCTGCGCCACCTCGAGCCGCTGACCGACGCCGACCTGGCGCGGCTGCGCGCGTTCGGCACCGAGCACGGCGTGCAATGGTGGTTGCAGTCGAAAGGGCCGGACACGGTCTGCCGGCTCGACGAGGGCGGCCCGGTCCTGTCGTACGCGTTGCCGGAATTCGGCATCACGATGCCGTTCAAGCCGACCGACTTCACCCAGGTCAACCCGCACATCAACCGGGTGCTGGTGACGCGCGCGCTGCGCTTGCTCGACGCGCGCCCCGACGAGCGCGTGATCGACTGGTTCTGCGGCCTGGGCAATTTCACCTTGCCGATCGCGACGCAGGCGCGCGAGGTGCTCGGGATCGAGGGCAGCGAGGCGCTGGTGCAGCGCTCGCGCGAGAACGCGCTCGTCAACGGCGTCGCGGCGACCACGGCCTTCGAGGCCCGCAACCTGTTCGAGCTCACGCCGGCCGAACTGGCCGCGTATGGGCCGGCCGACAAGTGGCTCGTCGACCCGCCGCGCGAGGGCGCGTTCGCGCTCGCGAAGGCGCTCGCCGACCTGCACGCCGACCCGGCGCTCGCGCCGGGCTACGCGGCGCCCCGGCGCATCGTCTACGTCAGCTGCAACCCGGCGACGCTGGCGCGCGACGCCGGGCTGCTGGTGCACCAGGCCGGCTACCGCTGCGTCGCGGCGGGGGCGGTGAACATGTTCCCGCACACCGCGCACGTCGAGAGCATGGCGGTCTTCGAAAAAGAACAAGGCCCCGTCGGGGCCTTGTAGATTCAGCGAAGCGCTCGCCTTCTTTGCCGAAGGCGCCAGCGAAGCGTCCTATTCGTTGCTGCTGCCGGCAATGCCGAGGATCGCCAGCAACGACTGGAAGATGTTGTACAGATCCAGGTACACACTCAAGGTCGCGCTGATGTAGTTCGTCTCTTCGCCGTCGCGCACGCGCTTCAGGTCATAGATGATGAAGGCCGAGAAGATGCCGATCGCGAGCACCGAGATCGTGATCATCATCGCGCTGGACTGCAGGAAGATGTTCGCGATGCCGGCGACGATCAGCATGATCACGCCGATGAACAGGAACTTGCCCATCGAGGACAGGTCGCGCTTGATCACCGACGACAGCGTCGCCATCCCGAGGAAGATCGCGCCGGTGCCGGCGAACGCGGTCATCACGATGCCCGCGCCGTTGTTCATGCCGAGCACGTGGCCGATCAGGCGCGACAGCATCAGCCCCATGAAGAACGTGAACCCCAGCAGGATCGGCACGCCGGCCGCGGAGTTCTTGGTCTTCTCGATCGCGAAGATGAAGCCGAACGCGCCGGCGAGGAACAGGATCGAGCTCACCCCGCCATGCATCGCGTTCATGAAGCCGGTCGAGACGCCGATCCACGCGCCGAGCACGGTCGGCACCATCGACAGCGCGAGCAGCCAGTAGGTGTTGCGCAGCACCCGGTTGCGCTGGTCGGCCGACGTGACGTCGCCGGCATAACCGGTGAATTGGGGTTGAAGCGGTTGGTTCATCAGAACTCCTGGTGGTGAACGGCACGGGCTGAGACCCGTTCGGCGGATTCTAGTTCCGTGGGCGCGAATCCTGCAGGGGTTTCAACCCAGCCGCCGAAGATACAGTTGGGGCCGGATTTCCACCACACCAGAGGCGAGCAACCCCCGATGAACAACAAACCCTTCCTGTCGCTGGCCGACGTCAAGCGCATTGCCGCCGCGGCCGAGGCCGAGGCCGTCGCCCATCAATGGATCGTCACGATCGCGATCGTCGACGACGGTGGCCACCTGCTGTGGCTGCAGCGCCTGGACGGTGCGGCGCCGGTGTCGGCCCATATCGCGCCGGCCAAGGCCCACACGGCGGCGCTCGGGCGGCGCGAGAGCGGCGACTACGAGGCGATCATCAAGGGCGGCCGCAACGCCTTCATGACCGTGCCGACGATCGAGGGCCTGCTCGAGGGCGGCGTGCCGATCCTGAAGGACGGCCACTGCCTGGGCGCCGTCGGCGTCAGCGGCGTGAAGTCCAACGAGGACGCGCAGATCGCGAAGGCCGGGATCGCCGCGCTCGGCTGAAGGCCGAGGCGAGGGCGGGGTGATCTATAATTCGAAGGTTTACCCCTAACCCATCGCCCAGCACGACTCACGCGGATGTCAACCCCTCGCCGGGGCGACAAATCAGCGGGTTCTGCCCCGAAAACTCCATCGGTTTTCACACCAGCAGTTCGACCCCGTGGCGACAAGCCGCCGGAGCGTCGCTGGGCGCGCACAACACGGAGAAATGCCGGTGCCGCAGCTGCTGTTCCCCCAAGCCCAGGCCCTCCTGGCACTCGCAGACGGCACGGTCTTCCGCGGCATCTCGATCGGCGCCCCGGGCCACACCGTCGGCGAGGTCGTGTTCAACACCGCGCTGACCGGCTACCAGGAAATCCTGACCGACCCGAGCTACTGCCGCCAGATCGTCACCTTGACGTATCCCCATATCGGGAACTACGGGATCAGCGCCGAAGACGTCGAGGCGAAAAAAGTGTTCGCCGCCGGGCTGATCATCAAGGACCTGCCGCTGCTGGCCTCGAACTTCCGCAGCGGGATGACGTTGTCGCAGTACCTGCAGCGCGAGGGCACCGTCGCGATCGCGGGCATCGACACCCGCCGCCTGACGCGCGTGCTGCGCACGCAGGGCGCGCAGAACGGCTGCATCCTGACCTTGCCGCTGGGCGAGGCGCTGACCGACGCGCACCGGATCGACGCGATCGCGAAGGCGAAAGCGGCGCCGAACATGGCGGGCCTGGACCTCGCCAAGGTCGTCAGCGAGCGTGAGCCTTATGAATGGACCGAGACCGAGTGGGCGCTCGACAGCGGCTACGGCCAGCAGAACGCGCCGAGCTTTCACGTCGTCGCCTACGACTTCGGCGTGAAGCGCAACATCCTGCGCATGCTCGCCAGCCGCGGCTGCCGTGTCACCGTCGTGCCGGCGCAGACGCCGGCGGCCGCCGCGCTCGCGCTGAAGCCCGACGGCATTTTTCTGAGCAACGGCCCGGGCGACCCGGAGCCCTGCGACTACGCGATCGCCGCGACGCGCGAGCTGATCGAGACCGGCGTGCCGACCTTCGGCATCTGCCTGGGCCACCAGATCATGGCGCTGGCCTCGGGCGCGAAGACCTTCAAGATGAAGTTCGGCCACCACGGCGCGAACCACCCGGTGAAAGACCTCGATTCCGGCGTCGTCAGCATCACCAGCCAGAACCACGGTTTTGCGGTGGACGAGAAGACGCTGCCGGCGAACCTGCGCGCCACCCACGTCTCGCTGTTCGACGGCACGCTGCAAGGTCTCGCGCGCACCGATAAACCGGCGTTCTGCTTCCAGGGCCACCCCGAGGCCTCGCCCGGGCCGCACGACATCGCCTACCTGTTCGATCGCTTCACCGCGTTGATGACCCAGAACCAGACCCCGAAGAAGAACGCGGAGCACAAGAATGCCTAAGCGCAGCGACCTCAAATCCATCCTGATCATCGGCGCCGGCCCGATCATCATCGGCCAGGCCTGCGAGTTCGACTACTCCGGCGCCCAGGCCTGCAAGGCGCTGCGCGAGGAGGGCTACAAGGTCATCCTGGTGAACAGCAACCCGGCGACGATCATGACCGACCCGGAGATGGCCGACGTCACCTACATCGAGCCGATCACCTGGCAGGTGGTCGAAAAGATCATCGCGAAGGAGCGCCCCGACGCGGTGCTGCCGACGATGGGCGGCCAGACCGCGCTGAACTGCGCGCTCGACCTGCACAAGAACGGCGTGCTCGCGAAGTACGGCGTCGAGATGATCGGCGCGAACGAAACCGCGATCGAGAAGGCCGAGGACCGCCTGAAGTTCAAGGACGCGATGACCGGCATCGGCCTGCACTCGGCGCGCAGCGGCATCGCGCACTCGATGGAGGAGGCGCTCGCGGTGCAAAAGCGCATCACCGCGGAGATCCACGTGGCGGGTGAAAGAGCGGGTTTCCCGATCGTGATCCGCCCCAGCTTCACGCTCGGCGGCACCGGCGGCGGCATCGCCTACAACCCGGACGAATTCGAGGAGATCTGCAAGCGCGGCCTGGACCTCTCGCCGACCAAGGAGCTGCTGATCGAGGAGTCGCTGATCGGCTGGAAAGAGTACGAGATGGAGGTCGTGCGCGACAAGGCCGACAACTGCATCATCGTCTGCTCGATCGAGAACCTGGACCCGATGGGGATCCACACCGGCGATTCGATCACCGTCGCGCCGGCGCAGACTTTGACCGACAAGGAATACCAGCTGCTGCGCAATGCGTCGATCGCGATCCTGCGCGAGATCGGCGTCGACACCGGCGGCTCGAACGTGCAGTTTTCCATCAACCCGAAAGACGGGCGGATGGTCGTGATCGAGATGAACCCGCGCGTCTCGCGCTCGTCGGCGCTGGCGTCCAAGGCGACCGGGTTCCCGATCGCCAAGGTGGCAGCCAAGCTGGCGGTCGGCTACACGCTGGACGAGCTGCGCAACGACATCACCGGCGGCGCGACCCCGGCGAGTTTCGAGCCGAGCATCGACTACGTCGTCACGAAGATCCCGCGCTTCGCGTTCGAAAAATTCCCGGCCGCCGATTCGCGCCTGACGACGCAGATGAAGTCGGTCGGCGAGGTGATGGCGATGGGCCGCACCTTCCAGGAGAGTTTTCAGAAGGCGCTGCGCGGTCTGGAGACCGGCATCGACGGGCTGAGCGAGCGCAGCACCGACCGCGAAGAGATCATCCAGGAGATCGGCGAAGCCGGCCCGGAACGGATCCTGTTCGTCGGCGACGCCTTCCGCCTGGGCATGACGCTGGCCGAGGTCTTCGAGGAGACCGCGATCGACCCGTGGTTCCTGGCCCAGATCGAGCAGCTGATCCAGCATGAGCAGGCCTTGACCGGCCGCACGCTGGCGGACCTGTCCAAGGACGAGCTGCGCTTCCTGAAGTCCAAGGGCTTTTCCGACCGGCGCCTGGCGAAACTGCTGGGTACGAACCAGCACGAGGTCCGCGCGCAGCGGATCGCGCTGAACGTGCGTCCGGTTTATAAACGCGTGGACACCTGCGCGGCCGAGTTCGCGACCCAGACGGCCTACATGTACTCGACCTACGACGAGGAGTGCGAGGCCGAGCCGACGGATCGAAAGAAGATCATGGTGCTGGGCGGCGGGCCGAACCGGATCGGCCAGGGCATCGAGTTCGACTACTGCTGCGTGCACGCGGCGCTCGCGATGCGCGAGGACGGCTACGAGACCATCATGGTCAACTGCAACCCCGAGACCGTCTCGACCGACTACGACACCTCGGACCGCCTGTACTTCGAGCCGGTCACGCTGGAAGACGTGCTCGAGATCGTCGACAAAGAGAAACCGGTCGGCGTGATCGTGCAGTACGGCGGCCAGACGCCGCTGAAGCTGGCGCTCGACCTCGAGCGCGCCGGCGTGCCGATCGTCGGCACCTCGCCCGACAGCATCGACATCGCCGAGGACCGCGAGCGTTTTCAAAAGCTGCTGCACGAGCTCGGCCTGAAGCAGCCGCCGAACCGCACCGCGCGCACCGAAGAGGCTGCGCTGCAACTGGCGCAGGAGATCGGCTACCCGCTGGTCGTGCGCCCGAGCTACGTGCTGGGCGGCCGCGCGATGGAGATCGTGCACGGCGACAAGGACCTGGAGCGCTACATGCGCGAGGCGGTGCGCGTCAGCGAGAAGTCGCCGGTGCTGCTGGACCGTTTTCTCGACGACGCGATCGAGGTCGACGTCGACTGCATCAGCGACGGCACCGACGTGATGATCGGCGGCATCATGGAGCACGTCGAGCAGGCCGGCATCCACTCCGGCGACTCGGCCTGTTCGCTGCCGCCGTACTCGCTGTCGAAGGCGCTGCAGGACGAGATGCGCCGCCAGGCGACGCTGATGGCCAAGGCGCTGAAGGTGGTCGGCCTGATGAACACCCAGTTCGCGATCCAGGGCGAGGGCGACGACGCGGTCGTCTACGTGCTGGAGGTGAACCCGCGCGCCTCGCGCACCGTGCCCTTCGTCTCGAAGGCGACCGGCCAGCCGCTGGCGAAGATCGCCGCGCGCTGCATGGTCGGGCAAAAGCTCGCGGGCCAGAAGCACAGCGACGGCAAGCCGCCGCGCGAGGTGATCCCGCCGTACTTCTCGGTCAAGGAGGCGGTCTTCCCGTTCAACAAGTTCCCCGGCGTCGACCCGATCCTCGGGCCCGAGATGCGTTCCACTGGCGAGGTGATGGGGGCAGGCCGGACCTTCGGCGAGGCGATGTTGAAAAGCCAGCTCGGCGCAGGTTCGAAACTGCCGACCAGCGGCAACGTCTGCATCACCGTGAAGAACAGCGACAAGGCGCGCGCCGTGAAGGTCGCGAGCGACCTGCACGACCTCGGTTTCAACATCATCGCGACCAAGGGCACGGCCGCGGCGATCGCGGCGGCCGGCGTGCCGGTCAAGCTGATCAACAAGGTCAAGGACGGTCGGCCCCACATCGTCGACATGGTCAAGGCCGGCGAAATCCAGCTCGTCTTCACGACGGTCGACGAGACCCGCACCGCGATCGCCGATTCGCGCCACATCCGCCAGGTGGCGCTGGCGAACCGCATCACCTACTACACCAGCATGGCGGGCTGCGAGGCCGCGGTCGAAGGCATGAAGCACGAGGACGACATCGTCGTGAAGTCGCTGCAGGAACTGCACCGCGAACTGCATTAAAATTGCAGCCGTTCATTCCGCCGCCGGCAGACCACCCGGCGGCGGTGTCATTTTCGCTTCAAGGTTTCGATCATCATGGCCACCATTCCTTTGACCGTCCGCGGCGCTGAAAAGCTCAAGGCCGAACTCGCGCAGCTCAAAGGCGTCGAGCGGCATGCGGTGATCCAGGCCATTTCGGAAGCACGCGCGCAGGGCGACCTGTCGGAGAACGCCGAGTACGAGGCCGCGAAGGACAAGCAGGGCTTCATCGAAGGCCGCATCCTCGAGATCGAGAGCAAGCTCGCGGCTGCCCAGATCATCGACCCGAAGACGCTGAACGCCGAAGGCCGCATCGTGTTCGGCTCGACCGTCGACCTCGAGGACGAAGACAGCGGCGCCAAGGTCACCTACCAGATCGTCGGCGACGACGAGGCCGACCTGAAGAAGTTCCTGATCTCGATCAGCTCGCCGATCGCGCGCGCGCTGATCGGCAAGGTCGAGGGCGACGTCGCCGAGGTGCAGGCGCCGGGCGGCCTGAAGCATTACGAGGTGATGGCCGTCCGCTATGGGTGAGCCCGGACGAAGAACAGTGCCTGCGCACTGTTCTTCGCCTGGCGAACGACCGAGCGCCTGCAGGCGCTCGGGCTGGGTGCGCCGGGAGTCATGATGGCAGCGCGTTTCGCCGCGGTCGTGTCCGGCCTGTGGGCCGGCATCCTGCTCTGCATCGCCGCGATCGCCGCCCCGTCGGCGTTTGCGACGCTGGCCTCGCCCGACGCCGGCCGTTTCGTTGCCCGCGTCTTCATGCAGGAGGCCTACCTGAGCCTGGGCGTCGCGATCGTGCTGTTCGTGATCGAACGCCAGCGCAGCCGCTTCGCCGCCGAAATGGGCACCGGCTCGGTCTTCAGCGCCAACCTGCTGATCCTGCTCGGAACCCTGTTCTGCACCGTGGCCGGCTACTTCGCGATACAACCCATGATGGTCTCGGCACGGGCTGGGCAAGGCAGCGTCTCGTTCATGACCCTGCACGCCGTTTCGGGTGGCCTGTATGCGCTGAAAGGCCTGCTGGTGCTGGCCCTCACGGTGCGTCTGTGCAGTGGCAGCATTCGACGCGCTTAGTGGTCATTCGCTGCGTCTGCCTGCGCCCGGGTCGGAATGCGGTGTCGCCGACGTCGTTCAGGGTAGAGCGTTCACTGCGTCGGCGACCCCTCGCTCCACCGTGAACAGTGGAAGTCCGCGACGCATCGCGAGCCGCCCTGTTCAATTCTGCTGCGACGACTTCTTGACGCTGGTGCGGCGCTTGGTCGCACGTTTCAGCTCGCCGCCCGCGGCGATGCGCATGTTGCCGGCGACGGTGATCTTCTTGACCTGGGCCCGATGGTTGCCGCTCTTCGAAAACTTCAGGATCTTCACGACCCGCGGCCCGGCGCCGCGGCCCTCGCGTTCGACCTTTTCCTTCGGCGGCATCGGGCGCCACAGCACCAGCAGCTTGCCGATGTGCTGGATCGGCGCGGCGCCTAGCTCGTCGCTCAGCGTCTTGAAGATCGCCTCCCGGGTCGTGCGCTCGTCGGAGAACACCCGCACCTTGATCAGGCCGTGGGCGTTCAGCGCCGCGTCCACTTCCTTCTGGACGGCCGGCGTGAGGCCGTCGCCGCCGATCATCACGACCGGGTCGAGGTGGTGGGCATCGGCGCGTTTGTCCTTGCGCTGGGCGGGTGTGAGTTGAATCGCTGTCATCACCGTATTATCCCTGTGCAATGAAGACCCAGACCAAAAGCAAGAAAGTCAACAAGGCGTGGTTGCACGACCACCTGAACGACACCTACGTGAAACTCGCGCAACGCGAGGGATATCGTGCGCGCGCCGCTTACAAGCTGAAGGAGATCGACGAGGAGCTGCACCTGATCAAGCCGGGCCAGATCGTCGTCGACCTCGGCTCGGTGCCGGGCGCCTGGAGCCAGTACGTGCGGCGGCGCTTCGCCCCGAAGGAGGTCGGCGTGGGCGGCGCGGCCGCCGGCGAGCTCAACGGAACGATCATCGCGCTGGACGTGCTGCCGATGGAGCCGATCGAGGGCGTGCAGTTCCTGCAGGGCGATATTCGGGAGGATTCGGTGCTCGCCGAGCTGGAGAGCCTGGTCGGCGGCCGCCCCGTCAACCTCGTCGTCTCGGACATGGCGCCCAACCTGTCGGGCATCGAAAGCGCCGATTCGGCCCGCATCAGCCACCTGGTCGAGCTGGCGGTCGAGTTCGCCCAGTCTCATTTGACGCCCGAAGGGGCGCTGGTTTGCAAAGTATTTCACGGCAGCGGCTACAGCCAGCTCGTGAAACTGTTCAAAACGAGCTTCCGGGTCGTCAAACCGATCAAACC
>DASYCA010000028.1:0-5588 GCA_036500445.1 Burkholderiaceae bacterium
CCTACGAGCAGCCGACCCGCATCGCCAATGCGCCCTCGTTCATCAAGGGCGTCGTCAACCTGCGCGGCGTGATCGTCCCGATCGTCGACCTGCGCCTGAAGCTGGGCTGCGAGACGGCCGAGTACAACGGCTTCACCGTCGTGATCGTGCTCAACGTGAAGGGCCGCGTGGTCGGCGCCGTCGTCGATTCGGTCTCCGACGTGCTCGCGCTGGACGCCGGCTCGATCAAGCCCGCGCCCGAAATGAGCTCATCGATGGACACCGCCTTCATCACCGGCATCGGCAGCGTCGCCGAGCGCATGCTGATCCTGATGGACATCGAAGGCTTGATGGCCAGCGACAGCATGGGGCTGTTGAACAGCATGCACTGACCCGCGCTTCGCGGTTGCGGCGGCCTTCGATCACGGCGCCGATTTCTCCGGGAAATCCGCCCCGATCGTCGCCGCCTCCCAGGCGTCGAAGTCGTTGCGCATGAACTCCAGCTTCTTGCGCGCCAGCTCGAGCGCCGCCTTGCCCAGCAGCAGCCGCAGCGGCGGCGTGTCGGAAAGCGCCGCGTCGATGATGGCCTGGGCCGCGCGCACCGGATCGCCGACCTGCGTGCCGCTGCGCGCCGCGGTCTGCTTGCGCCGCTCGCCCGCGGTGGCCGCATAGGCCTCGATCCTGGTTGCCGACTGCTTGATCGACGGGCCGGCCCAGTTGGTGCGGAACGGCCCCGGCTCGACGATCAGCACGCCGATGCCGAGCGGCTTCAACTCGGTGGCGAGCGACTCCGACAGGCCCTCGACCGCGTACTTGGTGCCGTGGTAATAGCCGGTCGCCGCGAAGCTCGCCAGGCCCCCGATCGACGAGACGTTGACGATCAGGCCGTTGCCCTGCTTGCGCATCGCCGGCAGGACGGCCTTGGTCATGTCGATCAGCCCGAACACATTGGTCTCGAACATCGCACGCACCGCGTCGTCCTCGCCCTCTTCGATCGCGGCCAGATAGCCGTAGCCGGCGTTGTTGACGAGCACGTCGATGCGCCCGAAGCGTCGCAGCGTCTCGTCGACCGCGTGGCCGATCTGCTCGCGGCGCGTCACGTCCAGCGGCAGCACGAGCGCGCGCTCACCAAAGCCCTCGGCGATGTCTTTCACCTGATCGGGGTTGCGCGCGGTGACCACCGCGCGCCAGCCGCGCGCGAGCACGAGCTTGGCAAGTTCACGGCCGAAACCGGTCGAACAACCGGTGATCAGCCAGACGGGATCGGTGCGATTCATCATGGAGCAACTCCTTGGGGGTGGGATTCGGTTTCGCCAGCGTAGCGCGGTTGGGCTTCAGGCATCGGCCGCCTGGCGCAGGGTCTGCACGACCGGGCGCCGCAGCACTTCACGCAGGCCCCACCAGCCGGCCGCCAGCGCCAGCAGCGCGCCGGCGACACCGCCCACCAGCGGGACCCACGGGGAGGCGTTCCAGCTGAACTCGAACACGTAGTGCGCGAGCGCCCAGCCCACCGCCATCGCGGCGATCGAGGCCAGCACGCCGGCGAGCGCGCCGACGCCGAGCAGCTCGGCGCGCTGCACCTGCGCGAGCAGCGCACCGCTGGCGCCGAGCGCGCGCATCACCGCGAACTCGCGCGCACGCGATTCGCGCGTCGCGGTGACGGCCGCGAACAGCACCACCAGACCGGTGGCGAGCGTGAAGCCGAACAGGAACTCGATTGCACGAATGACCTGGTCGAGCACCTTCTGGATCTGTGCGATCGAGGCCGAGACGTCGATGCTGGTGATGTTCGGAAAGTCCGCGGCGAGCGCGTTGTCGAAGGCCGCGGCGCCGCTCTCGGGCGCGCGGTAGGCCGCGATGTAGCTCAGCGGCAGGTCGTCCGGCATCTTCGCGAGCGGGAACATCACGAAGAAGTTGACGCGCATCGAGCTCCAGTCGACCTTGCGCAGGCTGGTGATGCGCCCGCCCGCCGGCGTGCCGCCGATGTCGAACTGGAGCCGGTCGCCCAGCTTCAACCCGAGCGTCTCCGCCAGGCCGGCCTCGACGCTGAGCGCGTCGGCCTCATCCGGCTTCCATTGCCCGGCCGCGATCTCGTTGTGGACCGGCAGCGCGGCCGCGTGGCTCAGGTTGAACTCGCGGTCGAGCAGGCGCTTGGCGCGCTCTTCCGAATAGTCGTCGAGCTTGACCGGCTTGTCGTTGATCGAGACCAGGCGGCCGCGGATCATCGGGTACCAGTCGTAGCCCTTGATGCCGGCGGCGTCGAGCCGTTGCCTGAAGGCCTCGCTCTGGTCCGGCTGCACGTTGATCACGAAGCGGTTCGGCGCGTTCTTCGGCGTCGCCGCGCGCCAGCTGTCGACCAGGTCGGTGCGCAGCAGCACCAGCAGCACCAGCGCCAGCAGCCCGACGCTGAGCGCGCAGACCTGCAGCACCGCGAAGGCCGGGCGGGCCGCGATCTGGCGCGTCGCGAGCACCAGCCAGCGCGGGGCGCGCGATTCGGGCACCGCACGGCGCAGCCCCATCACCGCGAGCCAGGACAGCAGCGCGAACACCGCGATCGCGCCGGCGAAGCCGCCGACCGCGATCAGGCCCATCTTGATGTCGCTCGCGACCGCGAGCAGCAGCGCCGCGAAGCCGACCGCGCCGGCCGCGAGCACCGCGATCGAGGCCGGCTTCAGCGCGCCGACGTCGCGCCGGATCACGCGCAGCGGCGGCACCTGCGCGAGCTGCAGCACCGGCGGCAGCCCGAAGCCCAGCAGCAGGGTGAGGCCGACGCCGACGCCGAACAGCGCCGGCCACAGGCTCGGCGCCGGCAGCGCCGACTCGACCAGCCCGGCCAGCAGCACGACGAAGACGTAATGCACCGCGAAGCCGAGCACGAGGCCGGCGACGCTGGCGATCAGCCCGACCGCGCCGAACTCGATCAGGTACTGCAGCGCGATCGTGCGCTGCGGCAGGCCGAGCACGCGCAGCATCGCGCAATCGTCCAGGTGGCGGCTCGCGAACTCGCGCGACGCGATGCCGACCGCGACCGCCGCGAGCAGCGCCGCGAGCAGCGCGACCAGGTTCAGGAATTTGGAGGCGCGGTCCAGCGTCTGGCGCATCTCGGGCCGGCCGGTCGCAAGCGATTCGATGCGCAGCCCGCGCAGCCCGGCGCTCTTGATCTGCGCCTCGGCCCAGGTCACGAAGGCCGTCACCGGGGCGTCGCCGCCCTTCAGCGACGCGACCGCGAGCCGGTACGTGACGCGGCTGGCCGGCTGGACCAGGCCCGTCGCGGGCAGGTCGGCCTGGTTCAGCATCACGCGCGGGGCGAACGACGCGAAGCTGGTGCCGCGATCGGGTTCGTTGACGATGACGGCGTCGATGCGCAGGCTCGCGTCGCCGAGCCGCAGCACGTCGCCGACGTGCAGTTTCAACGCGTCGAGCAGGCCCGGGTCGACCCAGACGCTGCCGGCCGCCGGTGCGCGCGTGACCTCGCTGCTGGCGCGGTCCAGCGTGACCCGGCCGCGCAACGGGTAGTCGAGGCTGACGGCCTTCACGGCCACGAGCTTGGACGCCCCGCCCTGCGTGGGCGCGGCGCGCGCCATGCTCGGAAAGCCCGCGGTCGTCGCGGTCACGAGGCCGAGCGCGCGCGCCTTTTCCGCGAACGCGGCCGGCGCCGGCTGGTCGGACGAGACGATCGCGTCGCCGCCGAGCAGCTGGCGCGCGTCGCGCGCGAGGCCGCCGTTGATGCGGTCGGCGAAGAAGCCGACCGCGCTGAGCGCGGCGACCGCGAGCATCACCGCGACGACGAGCAGGCGCAGCTCGCCGGCGCGGAAGTCGCGCGCGAGTTGGCGCCAGGCGAGGCGCCAGACCGACGGGGCAGCCGCCGGAACAGGGGACGATTCGGGAGTCATGGGCGGAACTTACACGAGACTCGCAAACCCGTTCAAAGCCCCCACCCCGCGCCGGTGCTGTAATCTGGCGCATGGACATCGTTCCCGGCACCACCGCCAACCCGCTGCTGCTGACCTCCCGGCTGCGCCTCGTCGCGGCCGATGCGCGCCTCGGCGCGGCCCTGGCCGACTTCCACACCCGCAACCGCGCCCACCTCGCGCCCTGGGATCCGCCCACCAGCCCGGACTTCTTCACCGAGGAGGTCCAGGCCCAGCGCCTGGCCGAAGCCGGCGCCGCGTTCGCCGCCGGCAGCGGCTACCGCTACCTGCTGCAGCCGATCGGCGACACCTCGCGCGTGATCGGCAGCATCCATTTCTCCAACATCGTGCGCGGCGCATTCCAGAGCTCCACGCTCGGCTATGCGCTCGACCAGGCGCTGGAGGGCCAGGCCATGATGACGGAAGCGCTTCGCCCGGCGATCGCCGAGATGTTCTCCAAACGCGTCAACCTGCACCGCATCCAGGCCGCGTTCCGGCCCGAGAACGGGCGCAGCGCCGAGGTCCTGAAGCGGCTCGGCTTCCACGACGAAGGCGTCGCGCCGGACTACCTGTTCATCGACGGGATGTGGCGCATGCACCGCATCGCGACGCTGCTGAACAAGGCTTTCGTGCTGCCGAACGCCTGGTCGACGAGTTGAACTGAAGCCCCCGGCTGCGAGTACGCATCCACCCCCCGCGGGGGTGCTCGGTCCGCTTGGGAGCGGCCCGGCGCTGGCCCGAGCCGCCGCCTACCGCAGCCTCAGCACGCAGCGGTCGCCGCTCGCCTCGCGCCACACCGCGACGGCGGTGACCGGCGGCCTGAGCGAATGCAACTGCCCGGCGATGAAGGTGCAGAGGTTCTCGAGTGTCGGCGGCCCCAGGCCGGCAACCTCGTCCAGGAACGCGTGGTCGAGCACGTCGCGAACGCGTTGAAGCTCGCGGCGCAGCAGGCCCAGGTCGATCACCATCCCCGAGACCGGGTCGCGCGGCCCGCTGACCGTCACCTCGGCGTGGTAGGTGTGGCCGTGAACGCGCTTGCTGCCGGCCGCGTCGATCCGGCGGTCCAGCGTGTGGGCGGCTTCGAAGTAGAAGCGCTGGGAGATGTCGTAGATCATCGGATCCCCGTGATCTTGTGCGTCTGCAGGCTCAGCCGCCAGGCCGGGCGGACCAGGCATTGCGCGATGCAGGTCTCGATGTTGCGGTCGCGCGCCGCGCTGTCCATCGGCTGCAGGAAGCGGTGCGTGAAGCCTGCGGATTCCAGCTCGTCCAGATCGAAGCCGGGCTGGGGCCAGACCAGCTTCAGCTCGCTGCCGCTGCGCTGCACCCAGGCGGTGCCGGCCTTCGGGCTGACCGTGAGCCAGTCGATCCCGTGCGGCGCGCTGACGGTGCCGTTGGTCTCGACGGCGATCTCGAAGTGCAGCGCATGCAGCGCCTCGATCAGCGCCGCATCGACCTGCAGCAGCGGCTCGCCGCCGGTCAGCACGACGAAGCGGTGGCGCGCGTCCTCCGCCGGCCAGAACGACGCGATCCGCGCCGCGAGCGAGGCGGCGTCGGCGAACTTGCCGCCGCCGTCGCCGTCGGTGCCGACGAACTCGGTGTCGCAGAAGCGGCACTGCGTGGTGGCGCGGTCCTGCTCGCGCCCGCTCCACAGATTGCAGCCGGAAAAGCGGCAGAACACCGCGGGCCGGCCGGCGTTCG
>DASYCA010000029.1:0-20332 GCA_036500445.1 Burkholderiaceae bacterium
GGGCTACCCGGTGCACCGGTACAAGGTGGCCGCGTTCGTGCTGTCCGCCGCGCTCGCCGGCCTGGCCGGCGGCCTGTTCGCGATGAGCCACCAGTTCGTCACGCTGGACGCGCTGCACTGGACCACCTCCGGCCAGGCCGTGGTCATGGTGGTGCTCGGCGGGATCGGCACGCTGTGGGGGCCGATCCTCGGTGCGGTGATCCTGATCCCGCTGTCGGAATTCACCCGCAGCTACATCGGCGGGTCCGGCTCGGGCGTCGACCTGATGCTCTACGGCGGCCTCGTGATGGCGGTCGCGCTGCTCAAGCCCGAGGGGCTGATCCGGCTGTTCGCGAAGAAGACCCGAAAGCCGGGGCCGGCCCGATGAGCAGCGCCGAGATCCTCCTCGAGACGCGCGAGCTCACCCGCCGCTTCGGTGGGCTGGTCGCCAACGCCAACGTCAGCGTCGGCGTGCGGCGCGGCGAGATCCTCGGCCTGATCGGCCCGAACGGCGCCGGCAAGTCGACCTTGTTCAATCTGATCGCCGGCGCCTACCGGCCGAGCTCGGGCAGCATCTGGTTCGACGGCCGCGACATCACCGCGTTGCCCGCGACGCAGCGCTGCGCGCTCGGCATCGCGCGGACGTATCAAGTGCCGCGCCCGTTCGATTCGATGACGGTGCTCGAGAACGTGATGGTCGGCGGCTTCGTGCGCCACGCGTCGACGAAAGCGGCGCGGCTCGCGGCGCTCGACGTGCTCGAGTTCACCGCGCTGGCCCAGGCCGCAGACACCGTGACCGCGGAACTCACCCCGCCGGAGAAACGCCGGCTCGAAGTCGCCCGCGCGCTCGCGAGCCGGCCCAAACTGCTGCTGCTCGACGAGGTGCTGACCGGCCTGACGCCGAGCGAGGCGCAGCTCGGCGTCGAGCTGATTCGCCGGGTCCGCGACGGCGGCGTGACGGTCGTGATGGTCGAGCATGTGATGCAGGTCGTGATGCCGCTGGTCGACCGCGCGATCGTGCTCAACCTCGGCAGCGTGCTGACCGAAGGCAAGCCCGCCGAGGTGGTGCGCAACGCCGACGTGATCTCCGCCTATCTTGGGTCCCGCCATGCTGCTTGAAGTCTCCGCCCTGACCACCGCCTACGCCGGCATGGTCGCGATCGCCGACGTGTCGCTCACGGTCAACGAGAGCGAGATCGTCGTCGTCGCCGGCGCGAACGGCGCGGGCAAGTCGACCCTGCTGCAGTCGATCGCCGGCATGGTCAAGGCGCGCTCGGGCCGCGTGACGTTCTCGGGCGAGACGATCGACGCCTTGCCCGGCCACCAGATCGCCGCACGCGGCCTGGCCTTCGTGCCCGAAAGCCGGCGCTTGTTCCCGCGCCTGTCGGTGCAGGACAACCTGCGCCTGGGCAGCTACCTGCATCGCAAGAAGGCCGACCGCGACGCGCCGCTCGAACAGGTCTTCGCGCTGTTTCCGCGCCTGAAGGAGCGCCTGAAGCAGCGCGCCGAAACGCTCTCGGGCGGCGAGCAGCAGATGCTCGCGATCGGCCGCGCCCTGATGACGCGCCCGCGCCTGCTGATGCTGGACGAACCCTCGCAAGGCATCATGCCCAAGCTCGTCGACGAGATCTTCGACGCGGTGCTGGCGATCCGCAAGGCCGGGGTCACGGTGCTGCTGGTCGAGCAGCGCCTCGTCGAATCGCTGCAGATCGCCGAGCGCGCCTACGTGCTGCAGACCGGCCGGGTGATCCTCTCCGGCAGCGCGGCCGACGTGCGCGACAACCCGGAGGTCCGCCGCGCGTATCTGGGCATCTGATCTGCGCGATCCGCGCAGAGCGGCGCGCGGCCTACAACGAGGCGGCCGCGCGGGCGGCCTGGTCGTAGACGCCCGAGAGCACGCGCAGCAGCACCGCGAGCTTGCCGATCTGCTCGTTCAGCGAGTCGTCGGCCTTCAACGCATCGATCAGGCACGACTCCCGGATCTGGCGGTATTGCTCGACGTAGGCACGGCCCTCGTCGGACGTCGCGTAGGTCACGTCCTTGCCGTTTCGGCTCGCGACGACGACGCCCAGGCCGTTGAGCTTCTTCAGCGAGTAGTTGATCAGGTGCGTGTCCTCGACATTCATGATGAAGCAGATGTCGGAGAGCCGCTTGTTGCGCGCACGGTGGTTCACGTGGTGCAGCACCAGCACGTCGAGCGGCGTCAGGTCGCTCAGGCCTGCGGCGGACATGCAATGCGTCACCCAGCGCGAGAAGGCGTTGTTGGAAACGATCAGCCCGTACTCGAACTCGCTCAGCTCCTGGCTGCGCGGCGAGACGAGGTGAGACGAAGAAACGATCTTGCGGCCCGGTGCCGGAATCCGGGCGGTCGGTGCCGCCTCGGGTTTGGTCTTGCGAGTCATCCCGGTGTCCTCCTTTTTGGAATTGTTGCGCTCCAGGATGGGGCGAGCGCGCGCTGGCGGTGCCCGACTATTCTGAACCGAACTTCTGAACCGAACGCAAAGGTCGGTCGAAGAACACCGCCCCCGCCGGCGGCAGCGGCCGGCGGGGAGGCGAGACGGTGCGTCAGTTCTTGACCGGCACCGAGCAGGACGGGTCTTCGTACGGGCCCGAGAGTTGGACCCAGTCGGCGCTGACGGCCTGCGGGTCGCAGACCTTCTCGCCGGTCTTCTTGTTCTGCCACCAGAAGTACTGGCTCGGCTGGGCCCAGGCCGCGCCGCACAGGGCCAGGATGGAGGCGATCGCGATGATCTTTGCTTTCTTCATTTCAACATTCCTTTCGAGATAATTGGATTGTCTATTGGTCCTGCTTGAGGACCAGGCTTTCGCCGACGATCTGCACGAGCCGCTGCGCCTGCGTGACGATCGCCGTCCGGTAGGACTCGAAGCGGGCGTCGGTGATGGCATTGTCGTCGCGCGTGCCGCCGCCGGTGTTGACCGTGCCGCCGAAGAAGTTCGTCATCACCGGCGTGTGCATGTGGCCGGCCGGGATGTCGAGCCCGAAGACGTCGCGCAGCAGCGTGTTGCGATAGGCGCTTTCGTTCGAGAGGTAGTCGCCGCCGCCGCCCTGCCGGCTGCACCACGCGCCCTGGGGCTGCGTCAGCGTGGACTGGTCCGGCATCGCGTTGACGACGCCGCTCGTATTCACGTTGGTGGTCGTGACCACGTTGCAGTCCCCGAAGTACGTGTAGCTGGTGTGCGAGGTCACGTCGAAGCCTTCGGTGCCGGAGCTCGTCGCGCCGGGCGGGCGCACGATGCCGGCCTGGGTCTTGCCGGTCACCAGTGCCGCGATCGGCAGCGAGGTGGTCGTGAATTGCGCCGGGAAGTCCTTCATCCACGTCGACAGGCTGTCATAGCCCAACCAGCGCTGCGGCGGATAGACGTCGCAGCCCGAACCCGGATTGACGAGCGGCGCCGTGCCGGTGGCCGTGACCGTGCCGATCGCGAGCACCTCGTTGGGCAGCGGGCTCGGGTTCCTCGTCGGGCAATAGATGATGCCGTCGTTGCCGGCCGAGGGCCCGTGGAATCGCCCGTTCCACTGCTCGAGGTTGAAGATGTTCGCGCTGCCCTGGCTCATCGAGATCGAGGCGTCCACGCGCTGGGGCCCCGGCTTGAACCACGGGCCGATCGTGTCCTCCTGCATGCCGAGGTTGAACGGGTCGTAGTTGACCGGCAGCAGGTAGGTCTCGATGTGCAGGATGCTGCCGTCGGAGAGCGTGAACTCCTTGCCGTCCAGCGACAACGCCGTCGCGCCCGAGGGATTGCCGTTGCGCAGCCCCGTGTTGGGCGAGCCGGGCGTGCCGAGCGTGAAGGTGTCGAAGCCGCTGAGGATCAGGCGACGGTACTTCGCCCCGCTCGGCGCGAAGCCGGCCGGCAGGGCGATGTCGTCCTCGCCGCGCGAGGAGCGCTCGAGCTGCAGCTGCATCGCGGTCTGCTGGGCCGGGGTCGGCGCGAACGCCGGCTTCCATTGGCGCAGCGCCTTCGTCATCTGCAGCCGCGCCCAGTACAGCGGGCGGTCGTCGCTGTTCGGCAGCGTGCTGCCCGCAGGCGATGCGCGCCGGCCCTGGACGCGGTCCACCGCGGCCGTCCACAGCGCGTGGCCCTGGGTCTTCAGCAGCGCGATCGCGCTGTCGTAGTCGACGACGGTCGTCTGCCCCGAAGCTGGGCACAGCTGGGTCGCGAGATCGGTGGCGAAGCCGTCGAACCCGACATCCTTCACGAGCCGATCGGCGATCGGCGTCGCACTGGTGCCGACGACGTTCGCCCCGGTGTTGGGCAGCGGCGTCTGCAGCCGCTGCTCCTCGTACGAGAGCGTCACCGTCGTGTCCCAGCTGCAGGCGGCGGTCGCGACCGGCGGCGCGGCCGGCGTCGAGTCATCCCCTCCGTCGCAACCCGCAATGATGATGGAGGCCATGGCGAAGGCCGCCAGCCGAACTTTCTTTTCGAACACCATTTCCCAACTCCTATTGTGTGATGTCGTTGAAAGGCCGCCACGACACGCCCGTGCCCTTGCGCACGGAATGAACCGGTGGCGCGGCGTTGATTCGCGGGGCCGGACGGTACCGACCCAGCGAACACGTCGACACAATGCATTTCTTATGCCAACAAACAAAAGACATTTTGTTGAAGAAATGTCACCTTTTTGGGTTGATACGGAGTCGCCCGCATGCGAACTGACCTCGTTCAACGCCGCTTTTCCGGGCATCGCCGCGCGCCGGGCGGTGCAGCATCAGGTCCGTAGAAGAAGACTGCTCTCGAGAGCCTGGAACGCCGAATGGCAAACATGTCGATACCGTTGGAATGGGACGACGCGAGCATGGCCGCGCGCGCGGCGGAGTCCGGCTCGTTCGATCGAACGCAGGCCGCGCCGCTGGACATGCTGCCGCCGCGCGCGCCGGCCGAGCCGGCGACGATGGCCTCGCGCACCGGCGGCCAGGACTTCGGCGGCGACAAGCTCGCCCGCGAACCCTTTCACTGGCCGACGCCGCCCTACGCGAGCTATCCGGTCGCGATGCCGCAGACCGATCCGCTGCCGTGCGAAATCGTCGGCCGCAACGGCAAGAAGATGACGGGCCGGCTGACCTTCTTCGTGCCCGAGGAAGGCGTCGCCCATGTCCAGATTCCGCCGGCGCGCACCACGCTGCCGCTGCGCTTCGATCAATTCCAGTCGCTCACGCTGACGACGCCGCTGCACCCGACCGCGATGTCCCAAGCCGATCCGCATGCCCGCTTGCTCGGCCACCGCGCGCACTCGATCTGGAGCCTGCATCTGGCGGGCGGCGAGGAGGTCGAAGGCGAGACCATCGGCCACGTCGAGAACCAGCTCGGCCTGTTCATCTTCCCGCCGTGCGGCGAGGCCGACCAGGACGACGACGGCAGCGTGACCCGGATGTTCGTGCCGCGCTCGGCCTACACGCATTTCGAGATCGGCTCGCGCATCGGCGAACTGCTGGTCGAGCAGAACAGCGCGACGACGCAGCAGATCGAGTTCGCGGTCGACGCGCAGGCGACGCTGCGCAACGCCAAGCTCGGCGACATCCTCGTCACGCGCCAGGTCGTCTCGACCGAACAGCTGCTCGAGGCGATCGAGCGCCAGGCCAAGATGCCGATGGTGCGCATCGGCGAGGCGCTGACCTCGCTCGGCCTGGTCAGCGACACCCAGCTGCAGGAAGCGCTGCTGCAGCAACAGAGCGACCGCGGCGTGCCGCTGGGCGAGCTGCTGGTGCGCAGCGGCGTCGTCTCGCGCGAGGATCTGCAGGTCGCGCTGGCGCGCAAGATGGGCTACCCGCTCGTCGACGTCGACACCTTCCCGGTCGAGGCCGAGGCGCTGCGCAAGCTGCCGTACCTGGTGTCGATGCGGCTCAAGGTCATGCCCTTGCTGCTGCGCGACGGCCGCCTGATCGTGGCGCTCGACGACCCGGCGCGGCGGCGTGCCGCGGTCGAGGAGATCGAGTTCATCGTCTCGATGAAGGTCGTGCCGGTGCTCGCGCACAGCCGCTCGATCGAAGCGGCGCTGCACGAGGCGTACGACAAGATCGGCGCGGTGATCGGCCAGCGCCCGGCCGAAGACGCCGCGATCCCGCTGAACTTCGACATCACCGACACCACCGACAAGCTCGTCGAGACGCTGGAGAAGGAACACCTCGAGCGCATCAACCCGGAGGACGACAAGCCGATCGAGCAGTCCGACAACTCGCTGGTGCGGCTGCTGAACAACATGATCATCGAGGCGCACAAGGACGGCGCCTCGGACATCCACATCGAGAGCTACCCGGGCCGCGAAAAGATCCGCGTGCGCTTTCGCAAGGACGGCATCCTGCGCACCTACCTGGAGCTGCCGCCGAACTACCGCAACGCCTTGATCGCGCGCGTCAAGATCATGTGCGACCTGGACATCTCCGAGCGCCGCAAGCCGCAGGACGGCAAGATCAACTTCGCGAAGTTCTCGCCGCAGCACAAGCTGGAGCTGCGCGTCGCGACGATCCCGACCAACGGCGGGCTCGAGGACGTGGTGATGCGGATCCTGGCCTCGGCCAAGCCGATCCCGCTGGACCGCCTGGGCATCTCGCCCGACAACCTCGCGCGCCTGAAGACCGCGATCGAGCGGCCCTACGGCATGGTGCTGTGCGTCGGCCCGACCGGTTCGGGCAAGACGACGACGCTGCACTCCGCGCTCAGCCACATCAACGTGCCCGAGCGCAAGATCTGGACCGCCGAGGACCCGGTCGAAATCACCCAGCCGGGGCTGCGCCAGGTGCAGGTCAATCCGAAGATCGACTGGACCTTCGCGAAGGCGCTGCGCGCCTTCCTGCGCGCCGACCCGGACGTCATCATGGTCGGCGAAATCCGCGACGGCGAGACCGCCGGGATGGCCGTCGAGGCCTCCCTCACCGGCCACCTGGTGCTCTCCACCTTGCACACCAACAGCGCGCCCGAGACCGTGACCCGGCTGCTCGACATGGGGCTGGACCCGTTCAACTTCGGCGACTCGCTGCTCGGCGTGCTCGCGCAGCGCCTGGTGCGCCGGCTGTGCACGCAGTGCCGCAAGTCGCGACCCGCGACGCCGGAGGAGACCGAGGAGCTGCTGGAAGACTACATGCACGCGTTCGGCGCGACGCCGCCGATCACGCGCGACTCGGTGCTCGCCGGCTGGACCGCGAACAACAGCCGCGACGGCCGGCTGATGCTGCACGCGAGCCCCGGCTGCCCGGCCTGCAGCGACAGCGGCTTCAAGGGCCGTGCCGGGCTGCACGAGCTGATGATCATCAGCCGCGAACTGCGCCGCCTGGTCCAGACCGGCGGGCGCGCCGAGGCGCTGCAGCATGCCGCGCTGACCGAGGGCATGCGCACCTTGCGCCAGGACGGCATCGACAAGGTCTTCGCCGGCATCACGACGATCGAGGAAGTGCGGGCGACGAGCAACGTCTAGGGAACTTACGGGCGCGCCTAAAATCCGACGATTGCCCCTTGGCGGGCGGCTTCGGACACAGCCTTGGACCTCAAGCTCCCCATCAAGATCTTCGACGAACTCAGCGACGACGTGATCGAATCGAGCGGCATGCTCGACCTCGCCAGCGGCGAGATCCGCCAGGTCGAATACCTCGATTACGACAAGGCCGCGCGCGGCCTGCCTGCCGAGGACGAAACCTACGAGTTCACCTCCGGGCTGCTGACGAACGGCAAGAAGGACGTCGAATTCCGTGTCGAGGTCGACGTGATGTCGGGCAGCTACTCGGTCACGCCGAGCGAACTGCTCGAACTCAAAGGGCGCGCCGCGAAACTGTTCACCGCGCCGCCGCCGGGCGTGAACTACAAGCCGTGAGTCGGAACCGTGAGTAAGAAGCGCGCCGCGGCACCGACCAAGCTGACATCCACCCTCCAGGATCGCACCATGACCACGCCCACCGCCGCCCGCAACCGCCGCGTCTTCACCCTGGCCGGCGGCGCACTGCTCGCCGCGCTCGCGTTCGCGCAGTTCGCCCCGAGCCGCGCCGCCGAATCCGCCGTGAAGATCCCCGCGCCCACGGCCGATCTCGTCACCGACGCGGCCGGCCCGCAGGAAGTCGCCGTCTTCGCCGGCGGCTGCTTCTGGGGCGTGCAGGGCGTGTTCCAGCACACCAAGGGCGTGATCCAGGCGCTCTCCGGCTACGCCGGCGGGACCAAGCAGACGGCGATCTACGAGGTCGTCGGCTCCGGCACGACGGGTCACGCCGAATCGGTCCAGATCACCTTCGACCCGAAGCAGATCAGCTACGCGCAACTGCTGCAGATCTATTTCTCGGTCGCCCACGACCCGACGCAGCTGAACCACCAGTACCCGGATTCGGGCACGCAGTACCGCTCGGCGATCTTCACGACCAGCGCGTCGCAAAAGCTCGTCGCCGACAAGTACATCGCGCAGCTCGATGCGGCGAAAGTGTTTCCGGCCAAGATCGTCACGCAGGTCGGCCCGCTGATGAACGGCTTCTTCGCGGCCGAGGGCTATCACCAGGACTACGCGACGCTGCACCCCGATTCGGGCTACATCGCGCACTACGACCTGCCGAAGATCGCGAACCTGAAGAGCACCTTCCCGCAGTTCTGGCGCGATCAGCCGGTGCTGGTGAACGCCAAGGGCTGATCCCGGCGCGGCGCGGCCGCCCGCCGGCAGACCGGCCGGCGCTCGCGTTCACATGCGCTATGGTCACGGCCCATGTTCCCCGGCCTGACCCTCGCCTACTGGCTGACGCTGCATGGTGTCGTGACGCTGCTCGCGGTGCTGATCTACGTCGCGACCGCCCACATGCTGCGGCAACGCCGCGCGCCGACGGCCGCGATCGCGTGGGTGCTGTTCATCCTGCTGGTGCCGTATGTCGCGCTGCCGCTGTTCCTGACCTTCGGCTCGCGCAAGCAGGCGCGCCCGCGCGGCCAGCCGCTGCGCCTGGCGCCACCGGCCCCCGGCGATCCTGAAGACGAACGCGCCTGGGCGGTGCAGACCGCGCTCGCGCTCGGCCAGGGCGCGCCGGCGCGCTTCGACGACCTGCACCTGCACGCCGGCGGCGCCGAAGCGCTGCGCGCGCTCCGGCAGGTGATCGACGGCGCTGCCGAGTCGATCGATCTGTGCACCTTCATCCTCGGCCCCGACGCGATCGGCCGCGAGGTCGTCGAGCGGCTGGCCGCGAAGGCGCGCAGCGGCGTGCGCGTGCGCCTGATGCTGGACGGCCTGGGCCGCCTGATGGCCGGCAAGCCCAGCCTGCGGCCGCTGGTCGAGGCCGGCGGCGTCGTCACCCGCTTCGCGCCGCCGCTGCGTTGGCCGCTGCGGGGCCGCAGCAACCTGCGCGACCACCGCAAGCTGGTGATCGCCGACGCCGGCCGCGCCACGCAGCGCCTGTGGAGCGGCGGGCGCAACCTGGCGAGCGAGTATTTCGAGGGCGATGCCGAGCGGCCGGCCTGGCACGACCTCAGCTTCGACCTGCGCGGCGACATCGTGCAGGACACCCAGGCCCTGTTCGAACACGACTGGGTCCTGGCCCACCGCGGACACCTCGCGCCGACGCCGCGCGCGGCGCGCGAAGAGCTGCCTCTCGGCGAAGGCGCCCAGCTGATCGCCTCCGGGCCGGACCAGTTCGACGACACGATCTACGCGCTGCTGGTCACCGCCGCGTACCGCGCGCGCAGCCGCATCGCGCTCGTCACGCCCTACTTCGTGCCGGACTCGGCGCTGCTGATGGCGCTGTGCATGGCCGCGCGGCGCGGCGTCGTCGTCGATCTGCTGCTGCCGGCGCGCTCCAACCACCGCCTGTCCGACCTGGCGCGGCGGCGCGCGCTGTGCACGCTCGCGGACGCCGGCGGCCGGATCTGGTTCGCGCCGCAGATGCTGCACGCGAAACTGGTCGTCATCGACGAGCGCCTCGCGCTCGCCGGCTCGGCCAACCTGGACAGCCGCAGCCTGTTCCTGAACTACGAGCTGATGCTCGCGTTCCACGAGCCCGACGTCGTGCGCCGCTTCGCCGCGTGGTTCGAGACCGAGCGCGCCACCGCGCAGCGTACGCTGCCGCGGCGCCCGGGGCTGTTCGGCGACCTCGCCGACGGCCTGGTCCTGTCGCTCGGGTTCCAGCTCTGATCGAGGGCTGAGCGTGAAGCGTGATCGGGTTCTACGGGGCGCGTCCGGCCGCGGCCGACTCCAGGCGCAGATCGAGCAAGGCCGGTACGCGGCCGTCACGCCCCTTGGGCAACACGCTCGTCCTGGCCAGCGCGAGCGCGATCGCGACGTTCCACTGCATGCTGCCGGACGACTCCAGGACGCGCACACTGTCGATGCGGCCGTCGGGCCGGACGGCCAGGCGGTACTCGACCCACTCGTTCTTGGACAACACGGTCGGCACGACGACGTGGGCCAGGACGGCCGCGGTCACCTGAGCCTGATAGGCCGCGTCCAGCGCCGCCGGGCCCTCATCGGCCCCAGCCGCGCTCAGCACATGGACGGCAAAGCCGAGAGCGACGCGTCGAATGATCGAAAGTCTCTTCATGATGGATCTCCGGAGGGATGCCTGAATTGTTCCTGTAACGTTTAATTACAGGTTGACGGGCACCTCGACCGGGCGAGACGGACCTCACGCTGAGCGGATTCGAAATGTCGACAACGATTTCCCCGGCACCGCGACGCCGATTTCCGATTCGACAGCAAGACCCGGAGTGCGCCGCCGGAGGTCCATGAAGACACTGGAATCCTGGCGACTTCCGATCACGACATCATGAACACTCGACTCTCCGACATCACCCAAGACCCCCGCTGGGCACGCCTCGAAGCGCGCGACAAGACGGCCGACGGCTCGTTCTGGTATTCGGTCGCGACGACCGGCGTCTATTGCCGGCCTTCGTGCCCGTCGCGCCTGGCGAACCCGAAGAACGTGCGGCTGCACGACAGCGTCGCGGCGGCCGAGGCCGCCGGGTTCCGGGCCTGCCGCCGCTGCAACCCGGGCGGCATTTCCACCGACACGGCGAATGCCGAGATCGTCACGAAGGCGTGCCGGCTGATCGACGAGGCGATCGAACCGCTCTCGCTGTCGCAGCTGGCGGAATCCGTCGAGCTCAGCCCGCACTACTTTCATCGCCTCTTCAAGCAGGCGACCGGCCTGACGCCGAAGGCCTACGCGGCGGCGCGGCGTTCGGCCCGGCTGCGCGAGGGCCTGGCGACCGCCGCCACGGTCACCGAGGCCTTCCACGACGCGGGTTTCGGCTCGAATGGCCGCTTCTACGAGGCCTCGGCCGGCGTGCTGGGCATGAGCCCGACGCACTACCGCTCGGGCGGCGCACACGAGGTGCTGAGCTTCGCGGTCGGCCAATGCTCGCTGGGTGCCATCCTCGTCGCGTCGAGCGCGAAGGGCGTCGCGGCGATCCTGCTCGGCGACGATCCCGACGCGCTGGTGCGCGAACTCGAAGACCGCTTTCCGAAGGCCCGCCTGGTCGGCGCGGACGCGGCCTACGAGCGCCTGGTGGCCCAGGTGGTGGGCCTGGTCGAGGCGCCCGGGCGCGGCCTGGCGCTGCCGCTGGACGTGCGCGGCACGGCGTTCCAGCAGCGCGTCTGGATGGCGCTGCGCGAGATCCCGCCCGGTGAGACGCGGACGTACTCCGCCATCGCGGAGCAGATCGGATCGCCGCGATCGGTGCGGGCCGTGGCCGGCGCCTGCGCCGCCAATGCGCTCGCGGTCGCGATCCCGTGCCACCGGGTCGTGCGGCATGACGGCGGGCTGTCCGGCTATCGCTGGGGCGTCGAGCGCAAGCGCGAACTGATCGCGCGCGAGTCGGCCGAGCACGCGCGTCCCGCGCCGGAGCATGCCGCATGAAGCGCGACGACCTGGCGGCCGCGCACCCGAGCCCCGACCCTGCGGAGCGAATCGACATGGCGGCCCTGGAAGCCGACCTGGAGGCGCAGGGCTGGTCGGTGCTGCCGCGCCTGCTCACCTCGCCCCAGTGCGACGGCATCGCCGGCCTGTACGCGCAGGAGAGCGGCTTTCGCAGCCGCGTCGTGATGGCGCGGCACGGCTTCGGCCGCGGCGAGTACCGCTATTTCTCGTACCCGCTGCCGCCGCTGGTCCACCACTGGCGGGCGGCGCTGTACCCGCGCCTGGCCCCGATCGCGAATCGCTGGCACGAGCGCATGGGCCTGGACGCGCGCTTTCCGCCGGACCACGGCGAGTTCCTCGCGCGCTGTGCCGCGGCCGGCCAGGCGCGCCCGACGCCGCTGCTGCTGCAGTACGGCCCGGACGACTACAACTGCCTGCACCAGGACCTGTACGGCGAGCACGTCTTCCCGCTGCAGGTCGCGGTGCTGCTGTCCGAACCGCGGGCCGATTTCAGCGGCGGCGAGTTCGTGCTGACCGAGCAGCGCCCGCGCATGCAGACCCGCGCGGCCGTGGTGCCGCTGACGAAAGGCGACGCAGTGGTCTTCGCCGTCAACAGCCGGCCGGTGCAGGGAACGCGCGGCGACTACCGGGTGACGCTGCGGCATGGCGTCAGCAAGGTCATCGACGGGCACCGCCACACGCTGGGCATCATCTTCCATGACGCGAGCTGATCGTCCGGACCAGGCGGAGCTGTTCGACGCCGACGCGTCGATGGCGCCGGCCGATCTCGAGCTCGAGCCGGGCGCACGGGTCTTGCGCGCGTTCGCGCTGGCCGAGGCGGCTGCTCTGCTCGAGGCGATCGAGCGCGTCGCGCAGGCCGCGCCCTGGCGCCGCATGACGACGGCCCGCGGCTGGCGGATGTCGGTCGCGACGACCAACTGCGGCGAGGCGGGTTGGCTGAGCGACCAGCGCGGCTACCGCTACGACGCGATCGATCCGCTGACGAATCGTGCCTGGCCCGCGCTGCCCGCGAGCTTCAAGGACCTGGCGGCGCGCGCCGCACGCGCGGCGGGTTTCGAGCACTTCGCGCCGGACGCCTGCCTGATCAATCGATACGAGCCCGGCGCCCGGCTGTCGCTGCACCAGGACCGCGACGAACGGGATTTCGCCGCGCCGATCGTGTCGGTCTCGCTCGGCGTGCCGGCGACCTTCCTGTGGGGCGGCGGCACGCGCGCCGATCGGCCGCGCCGGGTGCGCCTGGAACACGGCGACGTCGTCGTCTGGGGCGGTCCGGCACGCCTGAATTTCCACGGCGTCGACACGCTGCGCGAGGACCGGCACGCGCTCACGGGCAGCCTGCGCCTGAACCTGACCTTTCGGCGCGCGCTCCGCTGAGGCCCGACAGGTTCTAGCGCGGCAAGGCCGCCGGCCGGGCGATCGGCACCGAGGAGCCCTGCTTCTTCTGCGTCAGCAGCACGCCGTTCTTGACCGAGATGATCTCCGCGACGATGGAGACCGCGATCTCGGCCGGCGTCTTGCTGCCGATGTCCAGCCCGATCGGCCCGTGCAGCCGGTCGATCTCGGCCGGCGAGAGGTCGAACATCAGCAGCCGCTCGCGCCGCTTCGCGGTGTTGCCGCGCGAGCCGAGCGCGCCGATGTAGAAGGCCGGGGACTTCAGCGCCTCGAGCAGCACCAGGTCGTCCAGCTTCGGATCGTGCGTCAGCGCGACGACCGCGCTGTGCGGATCGAGCTGAAGCTCGAGCACGAGGTCGTCGGGCATCGCCTTGCTGAAGGTCGTGCCGGGGACGTCCCAGGTCAGGTTGTATTCGTCGCGCGGGTCGCAGCAGATGACCTCGAAGTCGATCGCGAGCGCGATCTGCGCGACGGCGCGCGAGAGCTGGCCGGCGCCGATGATCAACAAGCGCCAGCGCGGGCCGAACAGCGCGCGCAGCTTCAGGCCGTCGAACGCGAACGCGTCGCCGCGCGCGGCCGCGCGGATGGCGACCGCGCCGCTCGAGAGCGTGAGCTCGCGCGCGACCAGTTCGTGGCGCCCGGTGCGCGCGAGCACCTCGTCGATCCACGCGGTGTCCTGCAGCGGCTCCTGGACCAGCCGCAGGTTGCCGCCGCAGGGCAGGCCGAAGCGTGCGGCCTCTTCCTTGGTCACGCCGTAGGCGATCAGCGACGGCGTCGCGACGCGTTCGCCGTGGCGCAGCCGGTCGATCAGGTCGTCCTCGACGCAACCGCCGGAGACCGAGCCGGCGACCAGGCCGTCGTCGCGCAGGCACAGCAGCGCGCCGGGCGGGCGCGGCGCGGAGCCCCAGGTCTCGATCACCGTGACGAGCCAGACCTTGTGGCCTTCGGTGAACCAATCGCGCGCCTGGCTCAGGACTTGGAGATCCAGACTGTCCATCGACGAACTCCTTGTTTATCCGGTCACTGGCGAATCATCAGGTAGACCGCCGCGAGCACGACGACCGCGCCGATCAGCCACCACAGCTTGGCGATCCCGCCGCCGGGCGCGACCGGGACCGCCGCGGGGACCGCGATCACCGGCGCCGCCAGCGGCACCGGCGCCATGGCCTGCAGGTGCGCCTCGAAGGCCTTGAAGAAATCTTCGGTGATCTTGGCCGCGGTGGCGTCGATCAGGCGCGAGCCGATCTGCGCCATTTTCCCGCCGACGGTCGCCCGCGCGCTGTACTTCAGCAGCGTCTGCGCCTCGCCCTGCGCCGTCAGCGCGACATCGGCCGAACCCTTGCCGAAGCCGGCGACGCCGCCCTGCCCGTCGAAATTGATCGTGTAGCCGTTCGGCGCCTGGACGTTGGTCATTTGCAGAGTGCCCTTGAAGCGTGCGCTGACCGGGCCGACTTTCAATGCGACGACGGCGCTGAAGGCGTTCTCGCCGCTGCGCTCGACCGATTCGCAGCCGTTGATGCAGGCCTTCAGCACCTCGGGGTCGTTCAGCGCGGCCCAGGTCGCGGGCACCGTGGCAGGGATCAGGCGTTCACCTTGCAGTTCCATGAAGTCTTTTCAGTATCTGATAGCGGTCGAAGAATGAACCAGGAATCACACGAACAGCGATCTGGGGCTCACGAATGGTGCGCGCAGCGCGCGGCCGAGGTCGGCCAGGCTGGCGAGGTTGTGCACCGGCAGGAACCGATCCACATTGGGCAACAACGCGCGCACGCCTGCAGCGCGCGGCTCGAAACCATCGAAGCGCAGCAGGGGATTGAGCCAGACGATCTGGCTCGCCGAACGCCGCAGCTGCGCGGCCGCGTGCGCCAGGTCGCCATGCTCGTCGCGGTCCAGCCCGTCCGTCATCAGCAGCAGCGCGGCGTTCGAGCCGAGCAGGCGGCGGGCCCAGTCGCGGTTGAACTCGGCCAGGCAGGACGCGATGCGCGTGCCGCCCTTCCAGTCCTGCACCTGCTGGTCGGCCAGCGTCAGCGCGATGTCCGGGTCGCGGTGGCGCAGGCTGCGCGTGATGTTGGTCAGCCGCGTGCCGAAGACCAGCGTGTGAACCTTCAAATGGCGCCGCGTCAGGCCGTGCACGTAATGCAGCAGCAGGCGCGCGTAGCGCTCCATCGAGCCGGAGATGTCGAGCAGCACCACCAAGGTCGGCAGCTCCCGGCGCTCGCGCGTGAACGCGGGGACGAGGTGGTGCGGGTGGCGGGCCATGCCCTGCATCGTCGCACGCAGGTCGAAGCGGCCGCCGGGCTGGTGGTTCCGGGCCGCCTCGTGGCGGCGCCGGCGCACCGGCTCGACCGGCAACGGCAGTTCTTCGGCGAGCTTCTTCGCGAGCTCGAACTCGGCCGTCGTCATGCTCTCGAAATCGGCCCGCTGCAGTCGCTCGCGCTCGGAGAACGTGAAGCTGGTGTCGAACTGGAGCTCTTCGTCGGCGGTGGTATTGGCCGGGTTCGGCGGCTCTTTCGGGCGCGGCGCGGCGAGCGCCTCGGCGAGCCGGTTCGAGCGCGATGCGACCGGCTTGTCGCCGCGGCCGCTGATCTTGGGCAGCAGCAAATACATCAGTTGCTCGAGCAGCTTCGGGTCGCGCCAGAAGGCGTCGAACGCGGCGTCGAAGATCGCCGCCTGTTCGTGGCGGTCGAGCATCACCGCGGAAAGCGCGGCATGCACGTCGTCGCGGCGATCCAGCCCGACCTGCTCGATCGCGCGCATCGCCGCGAGCACGCGGTCCGGCCCGACGGCCAGGCCGGCCGTGCGCAGCACGCGCGCGAAGTGGGTGATGTTCTCGGCAATCACGTTCCGGTCAATCCAGCAGCGCGCGCGCCTTCAGCTCGTCGAGCAGCTTCGCGGTGTCGCCGCTTTGCAGCTTGACGATGTCGTCCTGGTATTTCAACAGCACGCCGAGCGTGTCGTGCACCGTCGCCGGGTCCAGGCGGATCGTGTTCAGCGCGACCAGCGCGTTGGTCCAGTCGATCGTCTCGGCGACGCCGGGGGCCTTGAACAGGTCGAGCGAACGCATGCGCTGCACGAACTCCACCACCTGGATCGAGAGCCGCTCGGCCGCCCCCGGCGCCTTCAGCCGCACGATCTCGAGCTCGCGCTCGACGCTCGGGAAATCGACCCAGTGGTACAGGCAGCGCCGCTTCAGCGCGTCGTGGATCTCGCGCGTGCGGTTGCTCGTGATGATCGTGATCGGCGGCGCCGCGGCCTTCACGGTGCCGAATTCGGGGATCGTGATCTGGTTCTCGGCCAGCACTTCGAGCAGGAAGGCGTCGAAGGGTTCGTCGGCGCGGTCGAGTTCGTCGATCAGCAGCACCGGCGAGCGCGGCTGCGTCAGCGCCTGCAGCAGAGGGCGCTCGATCAGCATCGCCCTCGAATACAGGCTGTGCGTCAGGCGCTCGCGATCGGCCTCGCCATGGACCTCGTGCGCGGCCTCGGCGAGCCGGATCTCGATCATCTGCCGCGCGACGTTCCATTCATACGCCGTCTGCGCGATGTCCAGGCCTTCGTAGCATTGGACCCGCAGCAGCGCGGTGCCCAGCGCCTGCGCCAGCGTCTTCGCCAGCTCGGTCTTGCCGACCCCCGGCTCGCCCTCGAGAAACAGCGGCCGCCCGAGCTTCAGGCTCAGGAACAGCGCCGTCGCCAGCCGCCGGTCGCAGACGTAGTTCTGCGAGGCCAGCAGCGCGGTGACCGCGTCGACGGAATCGGGGAGCGCGAGGGGGAGCGCGAGCGGTGTCGTCATTCAGCGATGATCGCTCATCGCGCCAACGCCGCGGCGACCGCGCGCGATGCCATCACGCTGATCATCGCGGCGCGGTACTCGGCGGTGCCGTGCATGTCGGCGTTGATGTCGCTCACCGGCATCTTCACGGCCTTCGCGGCCTCGGGCGTGAAGCTCTTCGTCAGCGCCGCCTCGATCTCGGTGGCGCGGAACACGCTGCCCTTCGCCCCCGTCACCGCGACGCGCACCCCGGCGGCCGTCTGCGCGACGAACACGCCGATCAGCGCGAAGCGCGACGCCGGCTGCTTGTACTTCACGTAGGCCGCCTTCGCGACCGGCGGGAAGCTCACCGAGGTGATCAGCTCGCCCGGCTGCAGCGCCGTCTCGTACAGCCCGGTGAAGAACGCATCGGCCGGGATCGAACGCTGGTTCGTCTGGATCGTCGCGTTCAGCCCGACGACGCCGGCCGGGTAGCAGGCGGCCGGGTCGGCGTTCGCGATCGAGCCGCCGATCGTGCCCATGTTGCGCACCATCGGGTCGCCGATGCCGCCGGCGAGCTCGGCAAGCGCCGGGACGACGCGCTTGACGTCGGCCGACATCGCGACCGCCGCGTGCGTGACCATCGCGCCGATCACGACGTTGGCGCCGTCCATCTTGATCGTCTTCAGGTCGGCAATGCCGCCCAGGTCGACGAGCGCCTCGCTGCTCGAGAGCCGCAGCTTCATCGCCTGGATCAGGCTTTGGCCACCGGCCAGGAAACGCGCGTCGCCGCTCAGCGCGGCCTTCGCGTCGGCCACGCTGGCCGGCCGCTTGTAGTCGAATGCATACATGTCGATTGCTCCTTGCGGTTCGGTTCAGGCGACGTTGTTCGCGGCGCGCCAGACGCGCTCGACCGTCGCCGGCATCGCGATGTCTTTGACGCCCAGCGCGTCGGTCAGCGCATTGATGTAGGCCGGCGGCGAGCCGATCGCGCCGGCCTCGCCGCAGCCCTTCACCCCCAGCGGGTTGTGGGTGCAGGGCGTCACGACGTTGCTGATTTTGAGGTTCGGGATGTCGCTCGCGCGCGGCATCGCGTAATCCATGTACGAGCCGGTCAGCAACTGGCCCGACGCGCTGTCGTACGACGCACCTTCCATCATCGCCTGCCCCAGCCCCTGCGCGATGCCGCCCTGGACCTGCCCCTCGACGATCATCGGGTTGACGATGTTGCCGAAATCGTCGACCGCGACGAACTGCTCGATCTGCACCTTACCGGTCTCGGGATCGACCTCGACCTCGCAGATGTAGGTGCCGGCCGGGTAGGTGAAATTGGTCGGGTCGTAGAACGCGTTCTCGTTCAGCCCGGGCTCCAGTTTGTCGAGCGGGTAGTTGTGCGGCACGTAGGCCGTCAGCGAGACGCTGCCGAACGGCACCGACTTGTCGGTCCCGGCGACCTTGAACACACCGTTCTCGAACTCGATGTCGGTGTCGGCCGCCTCCAGCAGGTGCGCGGCGATTTTTTTACCTTTTGCGATCACCTTGTCGACCGCCTTCACGATCGCGGTGCCGCCGACCGAGAGCGAGCGGCTGCCGTAGGTGCCCATCCCGAACGGCACGCGGCCGGTGTCGCCGTGCACGATCTCGACGTTCTCGACCGGGATGCCGAGCTTGGCCGCGACGACCTGGGCGAACGTCGTCTCGTGGCCCTGGCCGTGGCTGTGCGAGCCGGTGAAGACGGTCACGGTGCCGGTCGGGTGCACGCGCACCTCGCCGGCCTCGAACAGCCCGGCGCGCGCACCGAGCGCGCCCGCGATGTTCGACGGCGCCAATCCACAAGCCTCGATGTAGCAGGAGTAGCCCAGGCCGCGCTTTTTGCCTTTCGCCTCCGACGCCGCCTTGCGCGCCGGATAGCCGGCGACATCGGCCATCGCCGTCGCCTTGTCCAGGTGCGCCGCGTAGTTGCCGGTGTCGTAGGTCAGGCCGACCGGCGTCGCGTACGGGAACTCGGTGATGAAGTTCTGTCGCCGGATCGCTGCGGGGTCCATCGCCATGTCGCGCGCCGCCTGCTCGACGATGCGCTCGACGACGTAGGTCGCCTCCGGCCGGCCGGCGCCGCGATAGGCATCGACCGGCGCGGTGTTCGTGAACACCGCTTTCACTTCGGCGTAGATCGCCGGCGTCTTGTACTGGCCGGCCAGCAGCGTCGCGTACAGGATCGTCGGCACGCTGGAGGCAAAGGTCGACAGGTAGGCGCCCATGTTCGCGATCGTCTTCACGCGCAGCGCGAGGAACATGCCCTTCGCGTCCATCGCGAGCTCGACCTTCGTGACGTGGTCGCGGCCGTGCGCGTCGGTCAGGAAGGATTCGCTGCGCTCGGCCGTCCACTTGATCGGCCGCCCGACGCGTTTACTCGCCCAGACCAGCGCGACGTCTTCCGGATACAGAAAAATCTTCGAGCCGAAGCCGCCGCCGACATCGGGGGCGATCACGCGCACCTTCGACTCGGGCAGGCCGAGCACGAACGCGCACATCAGCAGCCGCTCGACGTGCGGGTTCTGGTTCGACACGTACAGCGTGTAGCTCTCGTCGTGCTTCGTGTAGCTTGCGTTGCAGGCGCGCGGCTCCATCGCGTTCGGGATCAGCCGGTTGTTGACGATGTCCAGCGTGCTGACCTTGGCGGCGGTCTTGAACGCGGCGTCGACCGCGTCCTTGCCGCCATGGCCCCAGTCGTAGCAGACGTTGCCGGGCACGTCGTCGTGGACCGCGCTGGCGTTGCCGGCGGCCTGCGCGATGTCGACCACCGCGGGCAGCTCCTCGTAGTCGACGGCGATCAGCTCGCAGGCGTCCTTGGCCTGCGCGACCGACTCGGCGACGACGAGCGCGACCTGGTCGCCGACATGGCGCACCTTGCCCTGCGCGAGCGCCGGGTGCGGCGGCTCCTTCATCGGCGAGCCGTCCATGCTGTGGATGAGCCAGCCGCAAGGCAGGCCGCCGACCTTGGCCTCGGCCAGGTCGGCGCCGGTGAAGATCCGCACGACACCGGGCGCGGCCTTCGCCTTGTCGAGATCGATGGACTTGATGCGCGCGTGCGCGTGCGGCGAACGCAGGAACACGCCGTAGGTCTGGCCGTGCATCACGACGTCGTCGGTGTACTGCCCGGCCCCGGTCAGGAAGCGCGCGTCTTCACGGCGCTTGACGGATTGACCGATCGGGCTGAGGGCGGCGGGCGAAGGATTGGAGAGGTCGCTCATGGTCGTCTCCCCGCTCAGGCCGCGGCCGCGGCGCTGCCGGCCTTGGCACCGGATTGACAGAACTGGATCGCCTTGACGATGTTCTGATAGCCGGTACAGCGGCAGATGTTGCCGTCCAG
>DASYCA010000030.1:0-2191 GCA_036500445.1 Burkholderiaceae bacterium
GTGCTTGCCCGACATAGAGTCGGCACACCGATGCTATCCATCCGTTGCCGGACGTTGATAGGGGAATCCCGGCTGTCTCGTCGTGGAACAGGCGCTGGCACGCGCCGCGACGGGCGCCGCGAATCGGCTACTCCGGAATCAGCCGCCAGACCCCGCCGGTGAGCTGCATCAGCTCGCGGCCGCGCCGGTCGAAGCCGGAGTGATCGGCGGCTGACATGTTGTAGACGCCCTGCGTGCCGACCAGCTCGCGCGTGCCTTCGAGCGCATCGCGCAGCGCCGCGCGGAAGGCCTCGGTGCCGGGCTGGCCGCGCTTCAGCGCCTCGGGCACCGCGCGCTGCAGCAGCATGCCGGCATCAAAGATATTGGCGCCGAAGGTCGCCGGCTTCGTACCGTAGAGCTTTTCGTAGGCGGCGATGTACTCGAGCGCGGTCTTCTTCGCCGGATTGCTGTCGGGTACCTGGTCCAGCACCAGCATCAGGCTGGCCGCCATCACCGCGCCGTCGACGTCCTTGCCGCCCAGGCGCACGAAGTCGGGCGTGGCCGCGCCGTGCGTCTGGTAGATCTGGCCCTTGTAGCCGCGCTCGACCAGCGTGCGGTGCGGCAGCACGGTCGGCCCGCCGGCGGCGCCGATCAGCACCGCGTCGGGGTTCGCGGCGACGATCTTGGTCGCCTGGCCGATCACGCTCTGGTCGGTGCGCTGGAAGCGTTCGTTGGCGATCAGCTTGATGCCGGCCTTGTCGATCATCGCGGTGAAGACCTTGAACCACGACTCGCCGTAGGCGTCGTTGAAGCCGACGTAGCCCACCGTCTTGACGCCCTTCCTGACCATGTGCGCGACCAGCGCCTGGCAGATCAGGTCGTCGTTCTGCGTGGTCTTGAAGACCCAGCGCTTCTGCTCGTCCATCGGCAGCACGACCGCCGTCGTGCCGACCGGCGCGAGCATCGGCGTCTTGGCCTCGGCGATGAACTGCAGCGCCGCCATCGAGTTCGGCGAACCCGAGGGCCCGATGATCGCGTCGACCTTGTCGATCAGCAGCTTCTTGATCAGCGCGACGGTCTGGGTCGAGTCCGAGGCGTCGTCGAGCACGGTGTACTCGACGTCGATGTTGCCGATCTTCTTCGGCAGCAGCGCGGCGCTGTTCTTCTGCGGGATGCCGACCGCGGCGGTCGGGCCGGTGGCCGACGCGATCACGCCGACCTTCATCTGGGCCTGGGCGGCGAAGGCCGCCAGCGCGGCCAGCGCCAAGGTCACGAGTCGGGCGGGCAGCTGCAATGTCATCGTCGAGTCTCCGGGGTGTTGGGGCGAAGGCGGGTCGCGGTTCACCAGTCGCGCACGATAGCGGAGTCGCGGATCAGCGCGCGCCGAAGGTCGCGTTCTCGAACAGGTCCTTGAACTCGCGCGGCTGCGAGCGCCAGTACTGCGGTGGCGCCGGCACCTGCGCACCGAGCTTTGCCGCGGCGTGCCAGGGCCAGCGCGGGTCGTAGAGCATCGCGCGGGCCAGCGAGACCGCATCGGCCTCGCCGTTGGCGATGATGGCCTCGGCCTGCTCGGGCTCGGTGATCAGGCCGACCGCGATCGTCGGCAGGCCGACCTCGGCCTTGACGCGCTGCGCGTAGGGCACCTGGTAGCCCGGGCCGAGCTTGATCGCCTGCTGCGGCGAGACGCCGCCGGTGGTCACGTGGATTGCCGCGCAGCCGCGCGACTTCAGCGCCTGCGCCAGCGCGACCGTGCCGTCGATGTCCCAGCCGCCCGGCACCCAGTCGGTCGCCGAGATGCGCATCCATACCGGCCGCTCGGCCGGGAAGGCCTCGCGCACCGCGTCGAACACCTCGATCGGGAAGCGCATGCGGTTCTCGAGGCTGCCGCCGTAGGCGTCGCGGCGCTGGTTCGCGATCGGCGACAGGAACTGGTGCAGCAGGTAGCCGTGCGCCGCGTGGATCTCGAGGCCGTCCAGGCCGAGACGCGCGGCGCGGCGTGCCAGGGCCAGCGCGGGTCGTAGAGCATCGCGCGGGCCAGCGAGACGGCATCGGCCTCGCCGTTGGCGATGATGGCCTCGGCCTGCTCGGGCTCGGTGATCAGGCCGACCGCGATCGTCGGCAGGCTGACCTCGGCCTTGACGCGCTGCGCGTAGGGCACCTGGTAGCCCGGGCCGAGCTTGATCGCCTGCTGCGGCGAGACGCCGCCGGTGGT
>DASYCA010000031.1:0-7427 GCA_036500445.1 Burkholderiaceae bacterium
GCTGCGCGATCACGATCCCGCTGCTGCCGCAGATCCACGTGCTGCTGCAGAACAACATCCCGACCATCCACGCCCAGGTGATCGCGTTCCACCTCGGTTTCACCCTGATCCGCGCGATCCTGTTCATCGGCCTGACCGGCCCGATGGCGCGGCTGGTCGAGAAGCTGCTGCCCGCGCCGCCGACGCCGGTCGGCTCGACCCGGCTGCGCCACCTCGACCCCTCCGCGCTCGCGACGCCGTCGCTCGCGATCAGCTGCGCGGCGCGCGAGGCGCTGCACCAGGCCGACGTCGTCGAGACCATGCTCGGCGGCATCCTGCCGGTGCTGCGCAACAACGACCTGGTGCTCGCCGAGCAGCTGCGCAACATGGACGACACGGTCGACGAGCTCTATTCGGCGATCAAGTTCTACCTGACCCAGATCTCGCGCGAGGCGCTGTCCCAGGACGAAGGCCGGCGCTGGACCGACATCGTCTCGTTCACGATCAACATGGAGCAGATCGGCGACATCATCGAACGCGTGATCCAGGACATCGAGGACAAGAAGATCCGCAAGGCGCGCCGCTTCTCCGACGCCGGGATGGCCGAAATCGTGCACCTGCACGAGCGGCTGATGGCCAACCTGCGGCTCGGGATGAGCGTGTTCCTGGACGGCCACGTGCGCGACGCGAAGAAGCTGCTCGAGGAGAAGGCGCGTTTTCGCGACCTCGAGCACGAATACGCCGCGAGCCACATCGCGCGGCTGCAGGACAACACCGCTCAGAGCATCGAGACCAGCTCGCTGCACATCGACCTGATCAGCGACCTGAAGCGCATCAACTCGCACATCTGCTCGATCGCCTACCCGATCCTGGAGACGGCCGGCGCGCTGACCAAGACGCGCATCCGCAACTCGCAGCATGGCGCGCTGTCGGGCCCCGAAGAACCTGCCATCTGAACGACCCGGACCTGACGCATGCTGAGCCTGAGCGACATCGAACTGCTGTTTGCCCGCCATGGTGCGAACCAGTACAGCGGCGAGCCGGTGACGCAGCTGCAGCACGCGTTGCAGACCGCGCACCTGGCCGAGCAATCGGGCGCCGAAGACGCGCTCGTGACCGCCTGCCTGCTGCACGACCTCGGGCACCTGCTGAACGATCAAGGCCGCGGTTTCGAGGACACGCCGACGATGCGCGGCATCGACGACACCCACCAGTACTACGCACTGCCGTTCCTGCGCGGCCTGTTCCCCGACGCGGTGCTCGACGCGATCAAGCTGCACGTCGACGCCAAGCGCTACCTGTGCCAGGCGAACGAGGGCTACCACGCGAGGCTGTCGGAGGATTCGAAGCGCAGCCTCGAGTTGCAAGGCGGCGTGTTTGACCCAGCCCAGGCGCAGGCCTTCGTCAGCCTGGCAGGCGCCCGCGACGCGGTGCTGCTGCGGCAGTGGGACGACCTGGCCAAGCAGGCCGATCTGCCTACCCCGTCGCTCGCGCACTTCCTCACGCGCGCCGCGCGCTGCCGACTCCCGACGGCCGACCCCACGCCACCATGACCCTGACCTGGCCGATCGTGCTGATCGTCCTGTGCGCCGCGATGCTGCACGCCTCCTGGAACGCGTTGATCAAGTCCGGCGGCGACAAGGCGGCCGACACCGCGCTGCTGACGATCGCCGGCGCCGTCCTCGCGCTGCCCTTCCTGCTCTGGGCCGGCTGGCCGAACCGCGCCGCCTGGCCCTACCTGCTCGCGTCGCTGGTGATCCACATCGGCTACTACATCGCGCTCGTCGAGGCCTATCGCCACGGCGAGCTCGGGCTGACCTACCCGATCATGCGCGGCTTCGCGCCGCTGCTGGTCGCGCTCGGCAGCGGCGTGTTCATCGGCGAGGCCCCGTCGGCCGCGGCCTGGCTGGGCATCGCCGGCATCGCGCTGGGCGTCGCGCTGGTCGGTCTCGCGCGCCCGGGCGAGGCGCTGCACCGGCGGCGCGCGCTGCTGTTCGCGTTCGCCAATGCCGGCCTGATCGCGATCTACACGACGGTCGACGGCGTCGGCGTCCGAGCGAGCGGCGACGCGCTGCGCTATGCGCTGGCGCTGTTCGCGCTCGACGGCTTCCTGTACCCCGCGCTGGTCTGGCTGCGCCGCCCTCCGGCGGCGCGCGTCGAATTGCTCGGCTACGTGCGCGCGCGCTGGCCGATCGCGCTGGCCGGCGGCGGCGCCTCGATCGGCGCCTACGGCATCGCGCTGTGGGCGATGACGCGCGCACCGGTCGCCTCGGTCGCGGCGCTGCGCGAGACCTCGGTGCTGTTCGCCGCGCTGCTCGGCACCCGGCTGCTGAAGGAGCGCTTCGGGCTGCAGCGCGCGCTCGGCACCGGCGTCATCGCGGCCGGCGTGATGGCGCTTCGCTTCGGCTGACCGTGCCGCTCAGCCGCGCTCGCGCAATTCGAGCACGTCGATCAGGATCAGCGCCGCTTCGAGCGTGAACGCGCCGGCGCGCAGCCGCTCGCGCAACGCGGTCCGGTCCAGCCGCTCGAAGGCCGCGACCTCGCCGTCCTGGTTCAGCGGCACCAGCGGCGCAGGAATCAGCGCGTCGAACATCCGGATGTGCTCGATCATGTAGCCGCGCTCGACCGGCCGGCGCACCGTCAGCGTGCCGCGCTCGCGCAGTTCGCGCAGCTCGGTGACGCGCAGCCCGGCCTCCTCCCAGGTCTCGCGCTCCAGCGCGCTCGGGATCGATTCGTCGGCCGAGATCAGGCCGCCCATCAGCGTGTCCCAGCACCCGGGGTCGGTCGCCTTGTCGAAGGCGCGCTGCTGGACCCAGACGCCGCCCTGCTCCGCCCGGCCGACCAGGTGGACCGCGTGGGTCGCGATGCCGAGCGGCCGCACCGCGGCGCGCTCGATCGCGCCGCCCACGCTGCCGGCGGCATCCGCGACGCGCAGCAGTTCGTTGCGCCAGACCGAGGCCAGGCCCTGATCGCGCAACCACGCGGCCAGCGCCGCCAACGCGTCGTTCGCCGACGCCCCGGTGATGCGCCAACCCAATGGCCCGGCCGCGATCGGCAGGCCGGCCTCGGCCATGCGTCGCGCCAGCGGCGGCTCGATCGAGCCGATCGGACCGACCGCCGGCGCGGCGGCCTCGATGAACAGCGGCTCGCGCGGCTTGCTCGGCGGCAGATCGGCGCGCGCGCGCAGCGCCTGGACCCAGTCCGCGTTCATTCGCCCGCCCCCGCGCCGGCCGGCAGCATCGCCAGCAAACCCGCTTCGTCGAGCACCGCGATGCCGAGCTCGTTCGCCTTCTCGAGCTTGGAGCCGGCCTCCTCGCCCGCGACGACGAAGTGGGTCTTCTTCGACACCGAAGCGCTGACCTTGCCGCCGGCCGCCTCGATCATGTCCTTCGCGTCGTCGCGCGACAGCGTCGGCAAGGTGCCGGTCAGCACGAAGGTCTGGCCGAGCAGCGGCTTGGGCGTCGGGTCCGCGGTGCCATCGCTCTCGAGCCAATGGATGCCGCAGGCGCGCAGCTGCTCGACCACCTCGCGGTTGTGCGGCTGCGCGAAGAAAGTGTGCAGGCTCTGCGCGACGATCGGCCCGACGTCGTCGACCTCGAGCAGCTGCGCCTCGCTCGCGTCGAGGATGCGGTCGAGCTGGCCGAAGTGCTTCGCGAGGTCTTTGGCGGTCGTCTCGCCGATGTGGCGGATGCCGAGCGCGTACAGAAAACGCCCGAGCGTCGTCTTTTTACTCTTCTCCAGACCATCGACGAGGTTCTGGGCACTCCTGTCGGCCATCCGCTCCAGCGCCGCGAGGTTCGCGACGCCGAGCTTGTACAGGTCGGGCAGCGTGCGCACGACGGCGGCATCGACGAGCTGGTCGACGAGCTTGTCGCCGAGGCCTTCGATGTCCATCGCGCGCCGGCCCGCGAAATGAAGAATCGCCTGCTTGCGCTGGGCGGCGCAGAACAGGCCGCCGGAACAGCGCCAGTCGACCTCGCCCTCCTCGCGCGTGATCTCGCTGCCGCAAACCGGGCATTGGTTGCCGAGTCGCGCGCGCATGTCGAAGCGCTGCGCATCGGCCGGCCGCTTGTCCGCGACGACACCGACGACCTCCGGGATCACGTCGCCGGCACGCCGCACGATCACGGTGTCGCCGATGCGCACGTCCTTGCGGTCGATCTCGTCCTGGTTGTGCAGGGTCGCGTTGCTGACGGTCGTGCCGCCGACGAACACCGGCTGCAGCTTCGCGACCGGCGTCAGCTTGCCGGTGCGGCCGACCTGCACGTCGATGTCCAGCAGCAGCGTCATCTGCTCCTGCGCCGGGTACTTGTGCGCGACCGCCCAGCGCGGCTCGCGCGACTTGAAGCCGAGCAGCTCCTGCTGCGCGCGGTCGTCGAGTTTATAAACGACGCCGTCGATGTCGAACGGCAACGCGTCGCGCCTCAAAGCGATGCGCTGGTGGTAGTCGATCAGGCCGGCCGCGCCGATCTCGACGGCACTGTCTGCATTCACCGGCAGCCCGGCCTTCTTCAGCGCCGCGAGCAGCCCGCTCTGCGTCGCCGGCAGATTCCACCCGACGACCTCGCCGAGCGCGTAGGCGAAAAAGCTCAGCGGCCGCTTCGCCGCCTTGTTCGCATCGAGCTGGCGCACGACGCCGGCCGCCGCGTTGCGCGGGTTCACGAAGGTCTTTTCGTTCTTCGCGCCAGCCGCGATCAGCGCGCGCTGGCGCTCGTTCAACGCGTCGAAATCGTCGCGCCGCATGAAGACCTCGCCGCGCACCTCGAGCACCGCGGCATCGACGCCGCGCAGCCGCTTCGGCACCGACGGGATCATGCGGACGGTGTGCGTCACGTCCTCGCCGGTCTCGCCGTCGCCGCGCGTCGCGGCCTGGACCAGCTCGCCTTGTTCGTAGCGCAGGTTGATCGCCAGGCCGTCGAATTTCAGTTCGGCGTTGTAGGCGAGCGGCGGCGCGTCGTCGGCGAGCGCGAGCGCCTTGCGCACCCGCACATCGAACTTCTCGGCGCCGGCCGGCGTCGTGTCGGTCTCGGTGTGGATCGACAGCATCGGCACTTGATGGCGCACCGGCGTCAGGCCGTCGAGCACCGCGCCGATCACGCGCTGGGTCGGCGAGTCGGGCGTCAGCAGCTCGGGGTGCGCGGCCTCGATTGCCTGCAGTTCCTGGAACAACTTGTCGTACTCGGCGTCCGGGATCTGCGGCTCGTCGAGCACGTAATAGCGGTGCGCCTCGCGCTGCAGCTGCTCGCGCAATGCGGCGGCGCGAGCGGCCGCACGCGCCTGGGTCTTGGGATCGTGATCGGACATGGTCCGAAGTGTAGGCAGGCGCTGCTTGACCGAACGTCAGCTGAACAGGCGCCGCGCCGCGGCCGAGCCGGCCGCGAGGTCGCGCCCTTCGAGCGCGGCGTAGAGCTGTCCGAGCTCGCCGCCGATCGCGGTGAACGCGTCGTCGTTCAGCACCCGGCCGTGGTCGTCGACGACGCTCGCCTCCATCGCGCCTGCGAGCGCGTGCGCGCTCGCGCGCCAGGCCCCGAAGGGCTGCACGCTCGACTCGGTCTGCGGCACGTCGAAGCTCAGCGTCACGTCGCGCACGGACGCGAGGTCGGGCTCGTCGGCGAGCGCGGCCTGCGGGTCGAAGGTCAGCGTCAGCACCGGCGGCGAGCCTTCGTCGACCGAAGGCATCACGAGCCGGCCCGGCACGACGCCGGGGACGAAGCCGTGGCGGCTCGCCTGCTGCTGGATGTAGCCGACGCTCCAGGCCGCGCTGCCGGCCTGCAGCTGCACCGCCAGTTGCGCGTCGTGCTCGCTCGCGAAGTGATCGAGCTCGCGTGCCGCCGCGACCGCTTCGAGCATGTCGGGAAAATCGGGCATCGCGCCGATGCCGTCGGCGAAGACCTGGATCTTCTGCACGAATTCGGAGAACTCGATCTCGTTCAGCGCGCCGGTGCGGTTCGCGAGCTGCACGCCGGCCTGGAACTCGCCGTAGTGCCGGTCCGCCAGCGGCGGCTCCCACTCACCGGATTCGGTGTTCAGGCCTTCGATCAGGAACGGCTTGCCGCCGGCGCGGCGCGTCGTCGGCAGGTGCGTGATCGCGAACGAACCGCTGATCGGAGCCTCCAGCCTCAGGGTCGCGATCGCGTCGATCAGCGCGTCCAGGCGCTGCGTGATGCGTCTGCCGGGGCGGCGCTCGGGCGGCGTGTCGGGCAGCTCGGCCGGGTGCGCGATCGCATCGGCGTCGGTCTCGGCAGCGGCGCCGTCCATCACCGGCTCGCGCAGCTCGCCGGCCGGCGTCGCGACCGCGGCGCGCTTCGGCCCGGCCTTGCGCGCGGCCCAGGCGCCCTGCGCGACGATGCCGGCCAGGACGACACCGCCCACGGCGGCGAGTGCGATCGTCAGAGTACTCATGGGGTCAGGCCGCTTCGGCGAGGGAGACGGCGGCGTCCATGTCGACCGTCACGATGCGCGAGACGCCCTGCTCCTGCATCGTCACGCCGATCAATTGCCCCGCCATTTCCATCGCGATCTTGTTGTGGCTGATGAACAGGAACTGGGTGCCTTCGGACATCTGCTTCACGAGCTTCGCATAGCGCTCGGTGTTCGCATCATCGAGCGGCGCATCCACTTCGTCCAGCAGGCAGAAGGGTGCAGGGTTGAGCTGGAAGATCGCGAACACGAGCGCGATGGCCGTCAGCGCCTTCTCGCCGCCCGAAAGCAGATGGATGGTCTGGTTCTTCTTGCCGGGCGGTTGCGCCATGACCTGCACGCCCGAATCGAGGATCTCGTCGCCCGTCATCATGAGCTTGGCATTGCCGCCGCCGAACAGCTCGGGGAACATGCGGCTGAAGTGCTCGTTGACGGTCTTGAAGGTGCCGCCGAGCAGCTCGCGGGTTTCGCCGTCGATCTTGCGGATGGCGTCCTCGAGCGTGACGATCGCCTCGTTCAGGTCGGCCGACTGCGCATCGAGGAAGGTCTTGCGCTCGCTGGCGACGGCCAGCTCGTCGAGTGCCGCGAGGTTGACGGCACCGAGCGAGGCGACTTCGCGGTTCAGGCGGTCGATCTCGCTTTGCAGGCCGCCCAGGCGTACCTTGTCGGTCTCGATCGACTCCGCGACGGCTTCGAGATCGGCTTGCGCATCGGCCAGCAGTTGCTGGTACTGCTCGAAGCCCAGGCGCGCAGCCTGCTCCTTGAGCTGGAAATCCGTGATGCGCTGGCGCAGCGGATCGAGCT
The DNA here is from genome assembly GCA_036500445.1 of Burkholderiaceae bacterium. Lineage (GTDB taxonomy): Bacteria > Pseudomonadota > Gammaproteobacteria > Burkholderiales > Burkholderiaceae_C > LMDS01. The sequence goes on from DASYCA010000031.1 coordinate 7,204, forward strand.
CGCGTTCGAGTTGCAGGCGGCGCTCGTCGCTGGCGCGCAGCTTGAGCGTGAGGTCGTCGTACTGGCTGCGCGCGCCGCCGAGCGCGGTCTCGCGTTCGAGCTTGAGCGCCAGCGCCGACTGCAGGCCGGCTTGCGCAGCCGCATCGGTCAGGCGCGCGAGCTCGTCCTGCGCGCGCGACTCTTCGCTGGTGATGGACGCCATCTGCTGGTCGGCCGTCTCGATC